>JASEFK010000007.1:0-95612 GCA_030019255.1 Actinomycetota bacterium | reverse complement strand
CATCCCCGTCTCCGGCCTGGTCAGGGTGTCCCGCGCCGCCAAGCCCCGGGGACGTTCGAGAGCCCGGCGCTGACCTTGCCGAGTTCGCCTGGGCATGAACCTCATCCTGGACAAGCTGGAGGAGAGGGGGGTGCGCATCATCCCCGTCTCCGGCCTGGTCAGGGTGTCCCGCGCCGCCAAGCCCCGGGGACGTTCGCACTCCAAGCACTGAAGGAGCCGGTTTTGCTTGCCCCTTCCGCTCCCGTGCGCTATGCATACGTCACGAAGGATTGGTTCTGGCCCGTCCTCCGGTTGGGGCGGGCAGACCAAACCGCCGTTTCCGGCGGGAAGGCGACCGGAGCCGCGAGAGGAGGTCTTCGGGAAGGAGGAGAAAATTTGCGAAAAAGCGGGAGCGGCTTGTTCGCGGTGGAGGTTTTTTCGTATAGACTATGATTCAGAGGAGTTCCGATGGGAGGGAAACCTCCCGGTCTAACCGGGAAGCCTCGGTATCTCGGAGATTATCCGGGAACCCGAAAAAATTCCGATAATGGCGATGGGCCGGAAACCCTGCCCGGTCCCGCCGGAGGAGGATGAGGAATATTGAGTGAGGGATACCGGTTGCTCGAACAGGGCGAGCGGCTCCTGGCGGAGAGCAGGATAGACGAGGCCATCGAACGCTTCCGCCGCTTCCTGGACGATTATCCGGAGGACGTGGAGGGTCAGTACCAGCTTGGGCTGGCCCTCTACGAGAAGGGGGAACTGGAGGAGGCCGCCCTCCGCTTCCGTCGCGTGGGCGAGCTGGACCCCGACGACCCCCGCTCCTACGACGGGCTGGCCCTGGTGATGATGGAGAAGGGGGATTACGCCCGCGCGGTGACCTATTACCAGGAGGCCCTGCAGCGTGACCCGGATAACCCGGACCTCCTCAACGAACTGGGCATTGCCTATCACGAGCTGGGCGACGAGGAGAGGGCGCTGGAGGCCTACGAGCGGGCCCTGGAGCTGGACCCGAACTTCGGCTATCCCTACTATAACCGGGCTCGGCTCCTGGCCGGGAGGGGGGAATACCGGGAGGCCGTGGAATGCCTGGAAAAGGCGGTCAGCCTGTACAAGGGGGAGCGGGAGAAGCTGATCGACGTGCTCTTCGAGCTGGCTGCGGTCTACGAGGAGATGTTGGACGACGACCGGGCCGTGGAGACCTATGGCGAAATCCTCATGCTCGACTCGGACAACGTGGAGGCCCTCCTAAGCCTGGGCTCCATATACCTGGACCGGGGGGATTACCAGAGGGCTGCCGCCTACTTTGACCGCGTCATCAGGCTGGACCCGGACAACGACAGCGCTTACCTGGAGAAGGGCTACGCCCTGGGGTGCCTGGGCGAGGTGGAGAAGGAGCTGGAATACATTGACAAGTGCCTGGCCATCAACCCCGAGAACAAGTATGCCCTGAGCAACAAGGGGGCGGCTCTCATGGAACTGGGGAGGATGGAGGAGGCCGAGGAATCCTTCCACCGCGCCCTGGAGGTGGACCCCTCCTACCCGTGGCCCTACTACAACCTCTCCTGCCTCTTCGCCCTGCGGGGGGAGACCGACCGGGCCCTGCGCTACCTTCGCCGCGCCCTGGAGCTGGACCCCTCCCTGCGTGAGGACGCGGAGCGCGATGCCTGCCTGGACCGTCTCCGGCACAACCCGGTCTTCCGCAGGCTGCTCGAAGGGGACGCGAGTTAGGCCGAGGCGCACCGCCGGGGGGTTCAGCCGCTGGATTTCCCCACGGTGATGATCACCTGGGATCCCGCGGTAGCCGACGACCCGCCGCCCGGGAACTGGTAGATGACGATTCCCACTTTATCCGGGCTGGAAGGAGAGTAGACTACCTTGTAGACGAAACCTGCGGCGACCAAGACTTCCTTGGCTGAGGTTTCGCTCATGCCCACCACGTTGGGTACCACCCCCTGGGGCGAGGGGCCCCTGCTCACGGATATGGTCACCGTGGACCCCGGGTTGACCATGGTCCCGGCCAGCGGGTTCTGCCCCACCACCATGCCCGCCGGCGCCACGGTGGAATTGATGTAGGTGACGTTAGGCACCAGCCCCGCTCCACGGATAGCGGCCACCGCCTCTCCTTCCTCCATGCCCGTCACCGCGGGGACGGCCACCCTCTGCCCCTCGGTGTGGAGGTGGCAGTAGTCGGTGGGCTCTTCTCCCCGTCGGAAGGTCCTGGTTTCGGTGTGCGGACAGTAGGGGGTGGCCAGGAGCTGGCTTTCCGTGCACACGGTTACCGTGACCAACTCCTCTTCGTCCCCGCCGCCGAACTCCGCCTTCGAGAAGTCGGTGGGGGGTACGCCCTCCAGGGCTTTTACCATGAATTTCCTCCAAATCTGGGCCGGGAAGGTCCCCCCGTAGACGGTGATGCCGTGGACGCTGCGCATGGGGATGAGGCCCTGGGGATAGCCCACCCATACCGCCGCGGAGAGGTCGGGGGTGTACCCGCAGAACCAGGCGTCGGCGTAATTGTCCGTGGTCCCCGTCTTGCCCGCCTGGGGGCGGTCAAGGCGCGCCGCCCTTCCCGTGCCGTGCTTCACCGCGTCCTGGAGGATGGAATTGACCACCGCGGCCACGTCCTCGCGTACCACCCGCTTTCCCTTGGGTCGGTTCTCGAGGATAACCTCGCCGTCGGCGTCGGTGACCTTGGTCACGCAGATGGGATCGTAGTGCACCCCGTTGCAGGCCAGGGTGCCGAAGGCGCTAGCCATCTCCAGGGGATTCACCCCGTTGGTCAGGGCTCCCAGGGCGATGGAGGGGTAGGGGTCCACCGGGGAGGTGATACCCATGGCCTTGGCCATCTGGGCCACCCGCTGGGGTCCCACGTCGCGTATGAGCCGGGCGAAGACCACGTTCACCGAGCGCACGGTGGCCGTGTACACGTTGATGCTCCCGTAACTCGACCCCTCGCAATTGTTCACCTTCCACTTGGTCCCGTCGGGGAAGACCAGGGTGGTGGGCGAGGAATCGTAGGTCTTGTAGGGGGAGATGCCATTGCTGATGGCCGCTGTAAGCACGAAGACCTTGAAGGCCGAGCCGGGCTGCCGCCCCCCCTGGGCGGCGATGTTGTACTGCAGCTTGCTGAAGTCCCTGCCACCCACCATGGCCTTGATCTCCCCCGTGCGCGGGTCCACGGCGCACAGGGCGGCGCTGGGATCCCCGGGGCGGTCCAGGGTGGAATTGATGGCCTCCTCGGCGTAGCGCTGCATGTTCAGGTCTAGGGTGGTATACACGCGCAGCCCACCGCGAAAGATGATGTCGTCGGGAGAGAGGTCACCGAAACGGGAGCGGAGCTCCTGGTCGGAGGCGAAGACGTTGTAGAGGTATTTCTTCACGTACTCCACGAAATAGGGAGCTACCTGGCTGGGGGCCTCCTCCGGAATGGGCTGTACCACCACCGGCTTTGACTTGGCCTGCTCGGCCTCCTCCCGGCTGATGAATCCAAGCTCAGCCATCTTGTCCAGCACCAGGTTGCGCCTTTGCATGGCCGCCTCGGCGTTGGTGTAGGGGGAATAGTAGTTGGGGATGCGGATGACCGCGGCCAGCAGGGCGGCTTCCTCCAGGGAGAGCTCCGAGGGTTGCTTGCCGAAGAAGGTCTCGGAGGCCGTCTTCACCCCGTAGCAACCCTGCCCGAAATAGACGTCGTTGAGGTAGAGCTCAAGTATCTTGTCCTTGGAGTATCTCCTCTCCAGCTGGTTGGCCAGGCTGGCCTCCTCCACCTTGCGCCAGTAGGTTCTCTCCTTGCTGGTGAGGGCGTTCTTCACGTACTGCTGGGTTATGGTGGAGGCGCCCTGCACCACCTTGCCCTCCACCACGTTAGTCCAGAAGGCCCGGGCTATGGCCTTCCAGTCCATCCCGCTGTGGGAGTAGAAGCGCTCGTCCTCGATGGCGATAACCGCCTGCCGTAGATAGGGGGATATCTGGTCCAGAGAAACCTTTTCGCGGTGCTGTTCCCCGTGCAGTTCAGCGATGACCGTGCCGTCGGCGGCCAGGATCTTGGAAGTCTGGTCCATGCGATGTTTCTCCAGCTGGTCCAGGCTGGGCAGCCCGACACCGGTATAGAACCAGGCCAGGAACCCCCCCGCCAGAAGCAGCAGGCAAAGGAGAATAATCAACGCTACGCGCAACAGAACCCGCATGATGTTACCTCTTCCCGACGCCACCCCGCTTCGATTCCACTCTCAAGTATAGACCATGGGAAGCAGGGACCGGTTCCCCGGGGAGAAACGTTCTCCGCCGTCTCCCCTTTCATCTCCGGTTGTGACTCGCGCCCCGCCTTCCCGCAAACTCGATTTCTGCGCCGTGGCCGTCCACTCCTTCCGTCTCTCCAATACCGTTGGGCGGCCTGGGATACCGCAGCTCTCGAGGAGGGGGATTCCAAGGGTTGGCGAAAGGGGAATTTTACTCCTCCCGCCTTCAAGAGGGGGATCATCGACGACCTCACCCTCCACGCCGCGTCGGCCTTAAGAAGCACCCAAGGGCTATCCACTTGGATGCCGACAGCGGTCGGTTCTTGTGAGGGTGATAAAAGGGGCTCATGCGAATGGAGAGGATTCGCTTCTTCAGGTGGATTACGGCTTTGCGGTTTCCCTCCGCTTGCGTTATCCTTTAGCCGCGTGAAACACAGGACCGGACGGGTCATCAGGAAAACGATCCCGTAGCCCCGTCCGGAATAAACGCCGGGTAGCGATGCATCGGGACCGCGGACGTCAGTGGTCGGTCCGCATCCTCCTCCCCGGCACCAGAAGGCAAGCGGGCTTGCCTGAAGATGAGGGGGAGTCCCGGTCGTGTCTTGAGGTGAGAAAGGGCGCATCATGGCTCTGGTGAGGAACCTTGATTACCAGATGCAGGTCATCCTCTCCGGCGCGGTGGACTGCCTGCCAGAGGGTGACCTGCAGGCCAAGGTGGAGCGTTCCATCGCCGAGGACCGCCCCCTGAGGGTGAAGTTCGGGGTGGACCCCACCCGCCCGGACTTGCACCTGGGACATGCCGTTCCCCTGCGCAAGCTGCGCCAGTTCCAGGACCTGGGCCATACCGCCATACTCCTCATCGGGGATTTTACGGCCAGGGTGGGGGACCCCTCGGAGCGCGACGTGACCCGTCCGCAGCTTTCGGCGGAGGAGGTGCGGGCCAACGCCGAGACCTACGCCCAGCAGGCCTTCCGCATCCTGGACCGGGAACGCACGGTGCTCGAGTACAACAGCCGCTGGCTGGCCCCCCTCACCTTCGAGGAGCTGCTGCGCCTCACCTCCCATTTCACCGTGGCCCGCCTCCTGGAGAGGGACGACTTCGCCAGGCGCTATGCCGACAACGTCTCCATCGGGCTGCACGAGTTTCTCTACCCGGTGATGCAGGCCTACGATTCCGTGGCCCTCCGGGCGGACGTGGAGATAGGGGGTACCGACCAGATATTCAACCTCTTGGCGGGCAGAGAACTGCAGAGGGCGCTGGGGCAGGAGCCGCAGAGCGTGCTCACCCTTCCCATCCTGGTGGGCCTGGACGGGGAGAAAAAGATGTCCAAGAGCCTGGGCAACCACGTGGGTCTCACCGATCCACCCGAGGAGATGTTCGGCAAGCTGATGTCACTGGACGACCGGCTGATGCCCGACTATTTCCGGCTCACCACCGCCCTGGAGCCTGCCGAGTTGGAATCCCTTCTCCGCGACCTGGAGTCGGGAGCCCTCCACCCCGCCCGGGCCAAGAGACGACTGGCCCGTGAGGTGGTGAGGCTGTACTGGGGGGAGGAAGCCGCCGCCGCCGCGGAGCGGGCTTTCGACCGCGTCTTCGTGAACCGGGAACTGCCCGAGGAAATACCTGAGGTGTCCCTCAAAGAGGAGGAGCTGCGGGAGGGTCGCATCTGGCTTCCCCGTCTCCTGGTGCTGGCCGGCCTGGCCGCTTCCACCAGCGAAGGGAGGAGGCTCATCGCCCAGGGGGGCGTGAAGCTGGATGGCCGGGAGGTCCTGGACCAGGAATACGAGGTCCCGGCCGAAGCACTGGACGGCCTGGTCATCCAGAAGGGCAAGCGCCATTTTCGCAGGATAAGAAGGTAAAAGACGCCGCATTCCGTTTGACAGCGCACCCACCGGGTGCTAATATGAAAATTGCGGCGAAGGCCGCCGGGGAACAAACCCGGTTGAAATGAAGGAGGCGGTAATCCGGACGCTTGAAGGGTAGAAGTAAGCGAAGGAAAGCCGGATACCGCCTTGAAAGCGGTATTTTTAATCCGCGTTTATTGACAGGGACCATCTAGAGTGCTACTTTGTAGCCTTGTTGAAGACGGCGCTGAGCCCGGTTCCTTGAAAACTAAACAGCGTTTCAGGTGGAGAGAGAGTGCTCCCATGAATTCCGTTCCGGTCCGTCCTCGGACGGACTGCGGCCGGTAGGGAGCCGGGATACGTTCTTCGACGCATGTAAGTCCGCAAGGACTGCATTTTGGTCGGAGAGTTTGATCCTGGCTCAGGACGAACGCTGGCGGCGTGCCTAACACATGCAAGTCGAGCGGACCCGTTCCTTCTCCTCGGAGAGGGGGCGGGTTAGCGGCGAACGGGTGAGTAACACGTGGGTAACCTACCCCGAAGACTGGGATAACCCCGGGAAACCGGGGCTAATACCGGATACCTTCCCACCACCGCATGGTGGAGGGAAGAAAGGTTGGCTTCGGCCTTCCGCTTCGGGATGGGCCCGCGGCCCATTAGCTTGTTGGTGGGGTAACGGCCCACCAAGGCGACGATGGGTAGCCGGCCTGAGAGGGTGTCCGGCCACACTGGGACTGAGACACGGCCCAGACTCCTACGGGAGGCAGCAGTGAGGAATATTGCGCAATGGGCGAAAGCCTGACGCAGCGACGCCGCGTGGACGATGAAGGCCTTCGGGTTGTAAAGTCCTGTCAGGAGGGACGAAGCGGCCTCGTGTCGTGACGGTACCTCGGTAGGAAGCCCCGGCTAACTACGTGCCAGCAGCCGCGGTAAGACGTAGGGGGCTAGCGTTGTCCGGAATTACTGGGCGTAAAGAGCTCGTAGGCGGCCCGTTAAGTCGGGTGTGAAAGCCCTCGGCTCAACCGAGGAACTGCACTCGATACTGGCGGGCTAGAGTCTGGTAGAGGGAGGTGGAATTCCCGGTGTAGCGGTGAAATGCGCAGATATCGGGAGGAACACCGGTGGCGAAGGCGGCCTCCTGGGCCACGACTGACGCTGAGGAGCGAAAGCTGGGGGAGCGAACAGGATTAGATACCCTGGTAGTCCCAGCCGTAAACGATGGGCACTAGGTGTGGGGGGTTACCAAATCCCTCCGTGCCGAAGCTAACGCATTAAGTGCCCCGCCTGGGGAGTACGGCCGCAAGGTTAAAACTCAAAGGAATTGACGGGGGCCCGCACAAGCGGCGGAGCATGTGGCTTAATTCGACGCAACGCGAAGAACCTTACCAGGGCTTGACATGCACCCGAAAGCCGTGGAAACACGGCCCTCCTTCGGGACGGGTGCACAGGTGGTGCATGGCTGTCGTCAGCTCGTGTCGTGAGATGTTGGGTTAAGTCCCGCAACGAGCGCAACCCCTGTCGCATGTTGCCAGCGGGTAATGCCGGGCACTCATGCGAGACTGCCGGTGTCAAACCGGAGGAAGGTGGGGATGACGTCAAGTCATCATGCCCCTTATGCCCTGGGCTGCACACGTGCTACAATGGCCGGTACAGAGGGCTGCGATACCGCGAGGTGGAGCGAATCCCAAAAAGCCGGTCTAAGTTCGGATTGGAGGCTGCAACTCGCCTCCATGAAGTCGGAGTCGCTAGTAATCGCGGATCAGCAATGCCGCGGTGAATACGTTCCCGGGCCTTGTACACACCGCCCGTCACACCACGAAAGTCGGCAACACCCGAAGCCGGTGAGCTAACCCGCAAGGGAGGCAGCCGTCGAAGGTGGGGTCGGCGATTGGGGTGAAGTCGTAACAAGGTAGCCGTACCGGAAGGTGCGGCTGGATCACCTCCTTTCTAGGGAGTGCACGCCGGGCGAAAGCCCGGGGCACGAAAAAATAAACGCGTATCCCTCTCTCCCCTGGCGCTGTTTAGTTTTGAAGGAACGGCGCAAAGAGCGCCGTTTCTTTTTCGTGTCCGGAAAGACCCTGATGCCGATGCTGTATCGTTTCGGTAGGCGCTTTTAGGGTTGAAAAAGGTAGCGGGTTTGGGTCCGTCATCGCGGTGGAAAAATATAAAGGAAGGCGGTCTTCCCGTTTCGGTGCGGCTATAGGCGGAGCGAAAGATGCAGGGAAAGAGGTGCTGAACAGATGAATCGTGCCGGCACCTCCCGGAAAGTCGATCGACGGGATGATGTTGGGGAGGCACTTACTGCGGTCAGGGCCTTATAGCTCGGGATGCCATGGAGGAAGTGATGGCGGTAGTGCCTTCCGGTTTTGGGAAAAAAGAGTGGCAAAAGGATAAGGGATTCAAGGATGGCCGTCGAATTAGAAATTTGGATGGTCAAGCTGAGGGATTAAGGTCTGTAGGGGAAAGGAAAGGAGCGTAAAATGGTACAGCAACCGCCAGGACCGCCCGGAGGTATGCAGCCGCCTCCGCCCCCGCCGCCGGGGATGCCGCCCCAGGCGCCCATGGGGAGGCCGAGGCCACAACTGGATACCTCCAGGCTGCCCATCCCGGACATCGTGGTAGCGGGGGGCGCCCTGTTAGCCCTCATCTTCAGCTTCCTTCACTGGTACAAGGTGGAGATCTTCGGCTTCGGAATAGGGGCCTCCGGAAGGGGCGGCTACCAGAACTGGCCAATGATCATCTACCTGCTGCTGCTCATCTTCGCCGGCTTCTTCGCCGCCAACGAGATGGCCAGTTTCGTGGACATCAGCATTCCGCTGGGGCCCATTTACCTCATATGGTCCATAGCGGGTACCTTCTTCACCCTGCTGGCCTTCGTCATCCGCCCCGGTGACTGGGAGTTCGTGAAGATGAACTGGGCGATATGGATCATCATGATCATCATCTCCCTCATCCCCATCGCGGGCGGGTTCATGAAGATGCAGCAGAGCGGTTAGGGGGTCTGGATAAAGGGGAAAAATACTCCTGACATCTATTGACCTGAGGGGTATAATTAATATAGGATTCGACTTTGGGCGCGCCGTTGAGGTGCGCCCAAGCAACTGGAGATCGCACCTTGAAAACTGCACAGTGATCGAAGAGGTTGTTTAACCAAGCTACTAAGGGCATACGGTGGATGCCTAGGCGCCAGGAGCCGATGAAGGACGTGGTAGGCTGCGATAAGCTCCGGGGAGCCGCCGAACAGGCTTTGATCCGGAGATCTCCGAATGGGGGAACCCGCCGGTGGTAATGCGCCGGCACCCACGCCTGAACACATAGGGCGTGTGGAGGCAAGCGGGGGAACTGAAACATCTAAGTACCCCGAGGAAAAGAAAGCAACCGCGATTCCCTGAGTAGCGGCGAGCGAAACGGGAACAGCCCAAACCCGGCGGATGCAAAAGCCCGCAGGCGTTGTCCGTCGGGGGTTGTAGGACCCGCCAGGTGTCGCTGCGGAGGCACCAGGGAGTTACAAAACCCGTCTCTAGTCGAAGGGTTCTGGAAAGGCCCGCCACAGAGGGTAACAGCCCCGTAGGCGAAAGGGACGGGTCTCCCGGCGGTGATCCTGAGTACGGCGGGACCGGGGAAATCCCGTCGGAATCAGCGGGCACCACCCCGCAAGGCTAAATACTCCCTGGCGACCGATAGTGGACTAGTACCGTGAGGGAAAGGTGAAAAGCACCCCGGGAGGGGAGTGAAATAGAACCTGAAACCGTATGCCTACAAACCGTCAGAGCGGCCTCGTGCCGTGATGGCGTGCTTTTTGTAGAATGAGCCGGCGAGTTACCGGTACGCAGCGAGGTTAAGGGGAAGACCCGGAGCCGTAGCGAAAGCGAGTCTGAAGAGGGCGTATAGTTGCGTGCCGTAAACCCGAAGCCGAGTGATCTACCCATGGGCAGGTTGAAGCGAGGGTAAGACCTCGTGGAGGACCGAACCCACTTCGGTTGAAAACGGAGGGGATGACCTGTGGGTAGGGGTGAAAGGCCAATCAAACTCGGAGATAGCTGGTTCTCCCCGAAATAGCTTTTGGGCTAGCCTCGGGTGTTCAGCCGTGGTGGTAGAGCACTGATTGGACTAGGGGCCTTCACCGGTTACCAAACCCAGTCAAACTCCGAATGCCACGGCTCCAGAGCCCGGGAGTCAGACCATGGGGGATAAGCTCCATGGTCGAGAGGGAAACAGCCCAGACCGCCAGCTAAGGCCCCCAAATCCGGGCTAAGTGGGAAAGGATGTGAAACCGCATAGACAGCCAGGATGTTGGCTTAGAAGCAGCCATCATTTAAAGAGTGCGTAATAGCTCACTGGTCAAGTGGTTTCGCGCCGACAATGTAGCGGGGCTCAAGCCCGGTGCCGAAGCTGCGGCACTGCGCCCTCCGGGGCGTGGTGGGTAGGGGAGCATTCCCTGTGGAGCGAAGTCGACCCGTAAGGGCTTCCCGCAAGGGATTAATCGATGGACCGCAGGGAAGAGAGAATGCCGGCATGAGTAGCGAGAGACGGGTGAGAAACCCGTCCGCCGAAAGCCCAAGGGTTCCTGGGGAAGGTTAATCCGCCCAGGGTTAGTCGGGACCTAAGGCGAGGCCGAAAGGCGTAGTCGATGGACAACCGGTTTATATTCCGGTACCACCGGCCGGCGCTTGAGCGATGGGGGGACGCGGAAGGATAGGCGAACCGCGGCGATGGTAGACCGCGGGCAAGCGTGTAGGGCGCCGCCGAGTCAAATGCTTGGCGGCATACAAGCCTGAGGCGTGATGCCGACCCGCCTTTAGGGGAAGTCGCTGAATCCATGCCGCCGAGAAAAGCCCCTAGCGAGCCGTCCGGTGCCCGTACCCCAAACCGACACAGGTGGGCGAGTAGAGAATACTAAGGCGATCGAGTGAACCCTCGTTAAGGAACTCGGCAAATTGGCCCCGTAACTTCGGGAGAAGGGGCACCCCGCTAGCGTGACGGGACTCGCTCCCTGAGCGCGAGGGGGTCGCAGTGAACAGGCCCAAGCGACTGTTTACTAAAAACACAGGTCTCTGCTAAGTCGTAAGACGACGTATAGGGGCTGACGCCTGCCCGGTGCCGGAAGGTTAAGGGGAAGGGTTAGCGGCCGGCTTCGGCCGGCGCGCGAAGCTCCGAACCTAAGCCCCGGTAAACGGCGGCCGTAAGAGAGTTGCGGCCCCATCCGGGCAACCGGATGGGAAAAACCCGGCTATATGCTGGAAAACCCGAGTATCTCCGGGTACTAGCCTCGCCAAGGAGGCAGTGACAATCCCAGGAGTGCGGGCAACCAGCAGGAAAGGCCCGGAAGGCGGGGTCTCCGGAAAGGAAGGTGCGTGTTGACCTACGATCCCAAGAAGGTGCCGCCCGAGGTGGGATGGTATCTGGCTGGATTCGCGGACGGCGAGGGGAGCTTCAAGGTGAGCTTCCGTCCGCGCAAGGATTACCACCAGCCCTGGAAGATATCCCTCTGCTTCAACATATCCCAGAGGGACAAGGTCATACTGACCCAGTTCAAGAGATATCTCCAGTGCGGCACCTTGAGGCAGCGCGGCGACGGGGTATGGTACTACGAGGTCAATAACCTCAATGCCATCCTGGAGCACGTGATTCCTTTCTTCGAGACCTACCGGTTCCGTTCGGCGAAGAAGAAGCGGGACTTCAGCAAGTTCAAGAAGATAGCCCGCCTCGTCGCCGAGGGTCGTCATCTGACCGAGGAGGGCGTTCGGGAGATCCTGAAGGTCCGACGGGAGATGAACGACGGTGGAAAGAGGAAATACCGGGAGGAGGAGATCCTTGCCAGATTCGATTCCGGGAATCCTCAGAGGCCATACGCCGGGCCCCTGGAATGAGTCCAGGGTGAAGATATGGTCCGCCCCTCGTGGCGACACGGGGAAAAGGTGAACTATAACGGTCCTAAGGTAGCGAAATTCCTTGTCGGGTAAGTTCCGACCTGCACGAATGGCGTAACGACTTGGGCACTGTCTCAACGAGGGACTCGGCGAAATTGCACTGCCCGTGAAGATGCGGGCTACCTGCAGCAGGACGGAAAGACCCCGTGAACCTTTACTGCAGCCTGATATTGGGTCCTGGTTCATCATGTGCAGGATAGGTGGGAGGCTGCGAAGCGGGGACGCCAGTTCCCGTGGAGCCGTCCTTGGGATACCACTCTTGGTGTGCTGGGGCTCTAACCGACGGCCGTTATCCGGTCGCGGGACAGTGTCAGGTGGGCAGTTTGACTGGGGCGGTCGCCTCCTAAAAGGTAACGGAGGCGCCCAAAGGTTCCCTCAAGCTGGTCGGCAATCAGCTGTAGAGTGTAAGGGCAGAAGGGAGCTTGACTGCGAGACCCACAAGTCGAGCAGGTGCGAAAGCAGGGCCTAGTGATCCGGCGGCATCATGTGGGAGAGCCGTCGCTCAACGGATAAAAGGTACTCCGGGGATAACAGGCTTATCTCCCCCAAGAGTCCACATCGACGGGGAGGTTTGGCACCTCGATGTCGGCTCATCGCATCCTGGGGCTGGAGTAGGTCCCAAGGGTTGGGCTGTTCGCCCATTAAAGCGGTACGCGAGCTGGGTTTAGAACGTCGTGAGACAGTTCGGTCCCTATCCGCTGCAGGCGCAGGAGAACTGAGGGGAGTTGCCCCTAGTACGAGAGGACCGGGGTGAACGGACCTCTGGTGTGCCAGTTGTCCCGCCAGGGGCACGGCTGGTTAGCCACGTCCGGATCGGATAACCGCTGAAAGCATCTAAGCGGGAAGCCGACCCCAAGATGAGTTCTCCCACCGGGAAACCGGGTAAGACCCCTCGTAGACCACGAGGTTGATAGGCCGGAAGTGGAAGCGCGGCAACGCGTGGAGCTGACCGGTACTAATAGGTCGAGGGCTTGGTTCCTATACCTCGGAGATCGCTGTGCAGTTTTGAAGGTGTGTGATCCGCAGGCTTTTGGACCTTGACGAAAACAAGGTGTTCTCGGTGGCCATAGCGGAGGGGATCACCCGTTCCCATTCCGAACACGGAAGTTAAGCCCTCCAGCGCCGATGGTACTGCCCGGGGGACCGGGTGGGAGAGTAGGTCGCCGCCGGAACATTTTTCAAGGGGCCGGTCATCCGGCCCCTTTCCCTTTTCCGCCGGGCAGATGGCAAGATGACGTGTGGTCCCGGGTCCCGGAAAAGGCGCGGACTCCACGCCTGACCGTCCAGTCCCGGGTGGGCGAAGAATGAGTTGACCCCGTTACCATGCCGTATACCGGTTATCCTTAAGCGGTCTTGTGCCCCGTGGATCCCGGGAACCCGAGGAGTCAGCTCCTTCTCGCGCCGCGTGCCTTCCGGACGCGCCCCGGGGAAACCACCGGCCTTCCCTCCGGGTTGGTTGTATCGCAAGTGTTTCAGGGCGCTCCGCGACGTCCTTGGGCGGGTACGGGTCAGAAGGGCTTGCCCACCGTGCTGAAATTGAAAGGCTTGTAAAGCGGGCAATACCCGGACGCCGCGGAGGAGAGGAGCATTCCCGCGTTGCACGCGGCCACTACGCCCAGCTTACCCTCCTTTTTCCAGGCCAGGGCCAGCAAGGCGGCAGCCAGTAGAGCGCGACCTATCCTGTCCAGGGTTCCCACGTTCCGTTCCATGAACTTCACCTCCCCTCGAGCCTGTTGTGGAGACCTCCGGCCCGCGACTGTACGGGGGACCGGAAGGACGGAAATTATTATAGCCGACCCCCGGCTGGGGAACGCACGCATCCCCGGAGGGATGGACAACGCCTAAAAGCTCCGCAGGATTTGAGCGGATGTTATGACCGACGCGCATCAGGGGACTGTTTCCAGCGGGGGAACGCACGCGGACCCGGAGGGAGGGAGATGGGCACGAAAAAACCGATGCCGCCGCATGCTGCGCCCGTGGATTGAAGAGAGCCGGCGCTCGGGGAACCGCGCTATAGGGAGGGATTAAGTCGGTGGGCCGGAGAAGCGGTAAAGGGAAGAAAGCGGGCTCTGTTACAATGAGTGATGAAAAGTCCCTTGATATGAACCCTTGAAAAAACGTTTCCACCCTTCGGAACCGTCGCCGAAACACGGGAAGGCGCAAGGTCCCCGGGCAAGGGAACGGCGAAAGGAAAAGCCCAAGTACTGGACCTCAAGCTGGGTCGGGAAAGGTTTCACCTCGGAGGATAGACGGCCGGGCACTCGGATATTGCCGGTCGTCCAAGGTTGACCGATGCTCCGGCCCCTGGTTTTCGCCGAGGTAGGAGAGGACACATACCCTGCGCGGTGATGCCTCGAAGGAGATTCCATGTACAGAGCGTACAGGATGGAGCCTGTGGATATGAAAGTGGCCCTCTTCCAGTTCGCGGTAAATGCCGCCGGGAAAATCCCCGCGGTCATGGAAAACCTGCTGGGCGTCTTTCTGATCAACGCCCTGAACAAGGCCGCAAACCTTGAGGTCATCGACCTTACCCCCCCGCCCCGGGAAGGAGAGATCCTCTCCCTGGCCGGGTTGCCGGAGGTGGACGAGATACGTGAAGCGGCAGAAAAGGTGGGAGCGCGGTGGGCCCTGTGGGGGTCCCTCCGTTTCGGTCCACCGGACAGTCCGCTGGTGAGGGAGATGGCCGTGGAACTGCGGGTGGGATGCGTGGAGGGGGATCACGCTCCCGCGCGGCTAGACTTCCAGTTCCGGGGCCTGCAGGGCGACGTGCGGACCGCGCACCTCAGCGTGGACGTGGGCGCCCTGGAGGACCTGGTGGAGGAGATGACCTTGGCCCTGGCGGACGAGATGGACTTGGACCGGGATAGTCTCCGGCTCAGCCGCATAGGGGAGGGGCTCTCCCTGTCCGACCGGGCCATGGTCTACTTCGTCTACGCCCTGCGCATCCTTTCCGACCCGGAGGCCAAGTTGAAGCTCTACCGCAAAGCGGTATCCGCGGACCCCTCCTTCGCCCAGGCCTACATCAACGCCGGGCAGCTCCTCCTGGGGCTCGGGAGGTACGGGGAGGCCATGCGCCTCCTGCTCCGGGCCGAGTCCCGCCTCAAGGGATCGGAAGCGGAACCGGACGTCCTGAACCTCCTGGGGGTCTCGGCCATCAACATGGGCATGTGGGAGGAGGCGGTGGGGATATGGAGGCGATCTCTTGAGCTACGTCCCCGGAGCGTGGAGACCCTGTGCAACCTGGCCCAGGCCCTGGCCATGCGGGGGATGAACCGCGAGGCGGAGGAGCATTACCGCCGGGCCCTGGATGCCGACCCGGAGTCCCCTCTGCCCTGGTTGTCGCTGGGAAGGCTCCTGGTGCAGGAGGGAAATCACCAGGAGGCGGAAAAGGCCGTCAGGCGCTATATCGAGCTGTGTCCGGGTGACCCCTGGGCCTATTACCTGCTGGGGGTGTGCCAGATGGAGGCGGGGAACCGGGAGGAAGCCCGCTTTTCCCTGGCCAAGGCCCTTCAGCTGGACCCGAAAGGGAGGGTGGGAGAGCTGGCCCGCCGTAGGCTGGAAGATTGAGAATTTCTTTCGCCGGGATCAGTCGTCCGGCTTTCTTCCTCCGCCGGGAGGGCACGGGAAAGAGGCTGCAGTGGATTGCCTTTCCCGGCCGCGCCAACCGGTCCGGGAGCAGTCCTGCGGCTCGTATCTGAGCCGGCGGGGCCGGCCCTCAGTTTCCCCGAAAGCGGGGCTTGCGGTTCTCCAGCGCCGCCTTTACCGCCTCCTTGTGATCCTCGGAGATCAGGCACAGGGTCTGGGCGAGGGCCTCGAATTCCAGGGCCGTCTCCGGGTCGGAGTCCCAGCAGCGGTTGATGACCTGCTTAGCCATGGCGATGCCCAGGATGGGTCCGGCGGCCAGCTCGGCGGCCAGCTTCCTGGCCTCGGGGAGGACCTGGTCGGCGGGGAGTACATGTTCCACCATCCCCAGGCGGTGGGCCTCCGCGGCGTCGATGGTCTTCCCCGTAAAGATGATCTCCTTGGCGTGACCCAGTCCCACCAGCCTGGCCAGGCGCTTGCAGGCCCCCAGGTCGGGGATGATGCCGAACTTTATCTCCATGAGGTTGAAGCGTGCCTCCTCGGCGGCGAAACGAATGTCGCAGGCTAGCATGAGCTCCATGGCCCCTCCGAAGGCCAGGCCGTTGACCGCCGCGATCACCGGCTTGTTCATCATCTCGTAGGCCAGGTAGGTCCCCTGCACGCCCTTGAGAAAGGTGTGGATCTGCAGAGCGGTCAGCTGACCCAGGCCCGCGAAGCTTCCCAGGTCCAGCCCGCTGGAGAAGGACTTCCCGGCCCCGGTGAGGACCACGGCCCGCACCTCGGGATCCTCCTGGAGCTCCCTAGCCGCCGCCCCCAGCTCCAGGAACATGGTGTGGTTCATGGCGTTGTGCACCTCGGGACGGTTGAGGGTGAGCACGGCCACCCCGTCCTCCTTCTCCAGGCGCAAGGTCTCGTAACTCATACCTTCCTCCCCGCTCGCTGGTCGTCCTTTAGGGCGATTGTATTACGAAGAGGTGCGTCTTCTCCACCATCCTCCGGTAAACGTCCATGCCGGCCGGCACCCCTCCGGGCCCGCCGTACTGCTATAATGAGCGCTGGAGGTGAGGACTTTGCCGGTCTACGAGTACAGGTGCGACTCCTGCGGCCATTCCTTCGACCTCATCCAGCCCATGGACGCGGAGAGGACGACGGACTGTGAGAAGTGCGGAGCCCCGGCCAGGCGCGTGTTCAGCCCGCGCATCGCCATCCGCTACGAGGGCTGGGGGTTCAACGCCACCGACAAGCTCCTGCCCGAGAGCAGCCGGGTGAAGCGGGACTTCAAGCAGTTGCGCGAGAAGGCGGAGCAGATCATGGACGAGGACTTCACCCCCTGAAGCCCGCGCGGCTGTTCCCGAACCACCCGAAACATGGTTTCGGTCGCCTGTCGATCCGTGCGGGCAAGAGGATCGTTTCTCCAGCCCCATCCTTGTCCGTGACGTTCAAGGTCCGGCGACAGCGTTCAGATCCATCCCATGAGAATGCGCAGGATGTTCAGCTTGCGGAAACGGGCCCCGGTGAGGGGCCACATCAGTTCCTCCTTGGGGAGGTAAAGGCGGCGCCTGAGGCGCCTGCATTCCTCGTCCAGCTTCTCCAGTTCCCTCCGCCGCATCCCGGCGTCGGGCAGGGCAAGGATGTCGTCCACCAGTTTCAGCAGGGAGACCGTGTCCCGCAGTCGCCGCTCGTTGAGGGCCGCCCGCTGGGAGGAGAGGAGACCGTTCTTGAACTTCAAGGCGTTGAGCTCGAGAAGGGCCTCATAGGTCACGTCCACGATGTCCTGGCGGCTCATCCACCGCGTCTCGTAGCCCAGCATGTCCCTCCAGTGGGGGGAGAGGGTCGCCTGGGCGTAATCCTCGAGGGTGCGGTGTACGAGGCGTATGCCGTATTTCTCTGGCTGGCGGTAGAAGGGGCACCCGGGGTCGATGAAGGGGGCCAGGGGCCCCACGAAGGGGTTGAGGCGGGGGCCGAACTTGCGCAGCAGGTAGGCGCAATACTCGACCGTCTCCAGCACCGACTCCCTGGTCTGCCCAGGGAGCCCGATCATGAAGAAGACGTCCAGCTTCTTGCAGCCCGCTTCCAGAGCCCATCCTATATTCCTCTCTAGCTCCTCGTTGTCGTAGTTCTTTCCCAGGAGCTCGCGGATCTCGGGGTCGTGCGACTCCGGGGAGATCTGGAGGTCGAAGTTGTCGAAGCTGGAGCCCAACCGGTCGAAGAATTCCCTGGGGGCGGGGGAGAAGAGCTCGAAGACCAGGTGGTTCTTGGGGTCCGCCTGGCTCATGAGCTCGATGGTCTTCATGGCGAAGTCCTTCCCGCCTTGCAGGAGGTCTCCCACCAGGAAGATGGGCGCCGTGGTGAACTTGGATATGAGGTTCACGTCGTAGGCTATCTTCTCCGGGGGCCTGAAAGCGGGCTGCCGGCGTCCACAGACCTCCAGGAGGGCGCTGCTCGATCCCCCGCAGAACCCACAGTCCCGGGTGCATCCGCGGCAGGTGAGGACCATGGTGATTGGATAACTCCACCAGTTCCAGAAGGCCCGCGGACTTTTCCAGTCCCGGTACTTGAAAACGGAACGGATGGCGTAACGGTAGTTGTCCCCCAGGTATTCCAGGCTGGCCGGTACGTAGGAAAGAGGATTCTCCCTTATCGACCCATCCTGTCCGCGGTAGGTCAGGTTGGGTACTTCATCCAGGGAGCCCGTCCCGCGCAGGGCTTCCATGGTCTTGAGGAGGGGCTCCTCGGTTGAATCGCCCCGGATCACATAATCGATCTGGGGGTATTTCATGATTTCCCGGTGGAAGAAGGTGGCCGAGTATCCTCCCACGATGATCGGGATGTCCGGGTGGATCTCCTTGAGCATGCGGGAGACTTCGAGGACCCCCTGGGCGTGGGTCAGCCAGTGGAAGTCCAGGCCGAAGGCCCTGGGGCGCAGCCTGGAGAGGAAGGAGGGGACGTCGAAACCCTCGTCTTCCAGCATGCGCTGTGCCAGGTTAACGATGCGGGTGTTGATGCCGTTGCGCTCCAGGTATTCGCCCAGGAAGGTGAACCCGATGGGGTAGAGCTCGAAGGCGGGCGTGCTCGGGACCAGGTCGCTTATGGGACTGGGTACCGCGGTAAGTTTCCGGAAGTCGTAGACGCTGGGCGGGTGCAGTAAAACCAGCTCCGGTTTGGCGAAAACCATGGTTCACCTCTGGGCCTGGGCCGAATCACCGGCGGAAAGGCGGGGCCGCCTGGAGCCCTGACCGGAGGCACGGGGGGGATGCTTCCGCGGGATACGCCCTCCCAGTTTAAGCCGGCGCCGGCTCATGGCGGTCCGTTCGCCGTCCGGTGGGCATCGGACCACAAGGGTACCGAGCCCGTGATCGTACAAGGTAAGGATATCCGTAAGGTCCTGACGGTACAAGCCCGTGGAGGGGTGAGTACCGGCGCGTGGGTCTTCGGCAAGGGATGGTGAGCGAGAGCCGCGCCCCCCTCATGTTATGGGTCGGCGTGGGTGGTGATGCTTGAGCGCAGTGTCGAGTGCAATAGCAAAACCGGCGAAGTACGGTGGGTAGGGCGCCGTAGGGGGTCTTGATTATCGGGTGGCGAATGTAACGGAGATCCCATGGCCGCAGTGGTTGTACCGTTCTTGACCTTTCGTAAGGCCTCAGGCCAACAGCCGGCGCATGAACTCCTCGCGGTCCCGTTTGAATTCCACCAGGCGGTTCTCCAGCTCCTCCATGATGCCGTCCAGGGCGATATAGAAGGCTATCTGGCCCTTACGCAAGGTGTCCAGGAGCTGCTGCGGCCGCTCGCAGATCTCGAAGATGGTGGACCCGTCGGTTATCAGCTTGCACTCGGAAAGGGGACGGGAACAATCCGCCTTCTGGCGCAGGAAGTCCAGGGTCTTGCGTATTTTCTGGAGGCTTATCCCACGCTTGAGCATGCCCACGACGGTTCGCAGCTCCACCAGGTTGCGGAAGTCGTATCCCTCCCGACCCCCGTGCCTTCCGGGCGGCACGGCCGGCTCGATGAGCCCCGTGTCCCGCCAGTAGCGAAGCTGGCGCATCGTGCAACCGGAGATGCAGGCCGCTTGTTCCGCGCTGAAGATCATGTCGCCCTCCAGGGTGGTCGTGAACGGTGGACGCGCTGGGAACGAAATGAGCCGCGTTCGGTATGACCTATTATTATTACAAGCTTCCCCGCGGTTCAATACCCATTTGCCCCGTAAACCGAAAACCGACGACACCACAAGGCCCATTAATCTTTCCAGAGATACGAAGCAGGTATAAAGGAAAGGCGCGTGATCGACACAAGCCTCCCCGCAGTTCAAAACCCATTTGCCCCGGTATCCGCGAGGGCGACTCCGGGCAACATATCGGTTTTCGGAGTATGAGAAGCGAGGCTGAAGGTAAGGAGCGTACCGGTGGCGAATATGGGTGACGGGGCTTCATGGCAACGGGGAAAGGCGGTAACGCCCGCGCAGATGGAGGGGAGGTCACGGTGAAGGATCGCGTATACAGCGCAGGTGGGGTTAAGTATAATGTTCCAAATAAAGTGACCTGGCCCGAGAGTTATCTGCCAAATAATGGGAGATCGGAAGTGGTGGAGATAAGGCCCTTCCGGGGGACCTTATATAATCCCCTGGTGGTGGAGGACGTGTCCCGGGTGGTGGCGCCACCTTACGACGTCATCGATGACCGGCGTAGGGAACAGCTCCTGTCGCGTTCCCCCTACAACATAGTGCGCCTCATACTCCAGGTGGAACCCGGGGAATCCCGCTTCTGGAACCGCTCCGCCGCCCTGTTCCGGGCCTGGAAGATGGGAGAGGTCCTGGTTCCGGATAGCGAACCCGGCTTTTACGTCCACCGCCAGACCTTCTCCTCGCCCCTGGGGGGGACCCTGTCCCGCACCGGCCTGATAGCCGCCCTGCGCTGCCAGCCCCCGGGGACCTCGGTTCTGCCCCACGAAAAAACCTTCCACAACGTCCGCCGGGAGAGGCTGCACCTGCTGCGGTCCTGTCGGGCCAATTTCAGCCAGGTGTTCACCATCTTCCGGGACCCCGGGGAGGAGGTGCTGTCCCTGCTCGAGGAGGCCACCGCGAGTTCTCCCCTCCTCGAGTTCCTGGACGACGAGGGAGTGGAGCACCGCCTGTGGAGGCTGGATTCCTCGGAGGGAGTGAAGGCCCTCGTCCGGGCCGTGTCCGGCCGTCGGCTGATCATCGCCGACGGGCACCACCGTTACGAGACGGCGCTGGCCTACAGCCAGGAGACCGGCGCCGACGCCGATCCCCATGAGGCGGCGGGTTACGTGTCCGTGACCATGGTGAGGACGGAGGACCCGGGACTCCTAGTCCTTCCCGTGCACCGCGTGCTGGAATCACCCTTTTTCGGACTGCGGGAGGTAGAGGAGAGGCTGTCCCCGTTCTTCGACGCTTTCCCCCTGCCTGGGGACGCGGGCCGGAGGGAGGGTTCCCTGGCGGAGACCATCCGGGGGGCGGGGAGGCCGGCTTTCCTCCTGGCCACCAGGGAGGGGTTGATGCGGTTCATCCTTCGGCCGGGAGTGGAGCCCCACAGGGTGATTCCGGGTGGAGAGAGCCGACAGTGGAAGGAGCTGGATATCTCCGTCCTTCACGCGCTGGCCCTCGGGCAATGCCTGGGGCTGGATACGGATAAGCTGGCCGAGGAGGGCAAGCTGCGTTACACGCCCTGGGAGAGCCGGGCCCTGGACGCGGTGGTGAAGGGAGAAGCCGCGGCCGCCTTCCTGGTGAGGCCGACGTGTATGGAGGACATCTGGAGGATCGCCGAGGGCGGTGAGAGGATGCCCCACAAGAGTTCCTATTTCCATCCCAAGCTTCCCAGCGGCCTAGTCATCTTCGATCACCAGACGGCCTTCCGCTGAGCCCGCCTCTCGAGAAAGCTTCCTCGCCGCGGCACAGGGGGTCTTGCATTTCAAAGATATTAACCTATACTTAATATATGCCCGGAAAGAAACGCGCTTCCCGTGAGGGTAAGGGGACCGGAGGCAGGAAAGCTCCCGATACCCGAAACCTCCTGAAGGTCTCTCAGGTGGCCAAGGCAACCGGTGTCTCCACCTCGGCCATCAACTACTACGTGCGCATGGGCTTGCTTCCACCTCCACTGAAGACCCATCGCAACATGGCCTATTACCACCCCTCCTACGTGCAGATGATCAACTATATCAAGCGGCTGCAGCTCCAGAAGCACCTGCCCCTGGAGAGGATAAAGGAGATCATGGCCGCCAAGATGGAGATATGGAGGGAGATAGACCGCGGCCTGGAAGCAGCGGAAGGGGCGGCTGAGGCTCCCTCCGAGTCCGCGAAAAAGGTCGGGGTCAGGGAGAAGATCATGGAGGCGGGGGTGAGGCTCTTCTCCCGCAAGGGGTATCATTTCACCACCGAGAAGGACATAGTGAACGCTGCCGGCGTTTCCATGGGCGAGTTCTACGAGCTCTACTCCGGCAAGGAGGATCTCCTCATGGACCTGGCCGAGGAGGGGGTCCGCGTGTTCCGGGCACGGGTGGCCAGGGAGATAGCCTCCGTGGACGACATGCTGGAGAGGATCAAGATCGCCATTCCGGTGGCCTTCAAGCTTATCGTGGAGAACCGGGAGATATACAACTTATACCTGGAGGGAGCGGTCACCGGCGACCTTTCTTTCGACCGCAAGCTTTCCCAGATGACCATGACCATCGCCGAGGACCTGCGAGCCACCATCGCCCGCGGGATACGCGATGGCACCATCCGCAAGGTCAACCCGGCCATAGCCGCCAGCGCCATCATGGGCCAGCTGGTACGCCTGGCCAACTTCTGGATGGAGGATCCCCTGAAACACGACATAGACGAGATTACCCAGGAATCCATCGAGTTCGTGACCCGGGCCCTGAAGCCCGATTGAGCATTCTCCAACAAGCGTTTCGGCCATCCACATCTTGCTGCCTCCAGAGCGCATTTGGCGAGGGGCGGCGTCCGCTTACCTTTCCGGCGACCGTCAGACCGTTTGGTGAGGAAATAAGTCGTGTCTTGTGCGGGAAGGGGGCCAGGTACCATCTGATGGCTTCTTGCTGTGAGGGGCGGGGATTCGGGCCGGCGTCTTGAAACGGGTTCTCCGACCTGTGCCGAGCCCGCTGTTCCTGAAAGAGCGAGGCGTTAGCGGAATATATAAACCACCCCAGGTTCGAAGGGGTGAAGGAGGAGGAATCAAGTCTGAACCTCGAGGCGGGTTCTCCGGTCCATGACCTATCCGCCGGCCCTCGGTGTCCGGGAGGATGGCGGTGCTCATCGGACGAAGGGCTTGGACGACCCTCCTGGAAGGGGGTTAATATTTAGGTGTTTTAGCATTATCCGTCGGGAAGGGTGGCCGCGCCCGTCTTAAGCGAGATTGAGAAGGTGGTTAGAGGATCGAGGGAAAAAAGGGAAGGCGCCATGGTGGGCGATCGCGATATGCGGGTGCGCGGACACCCGGTGCTCGGCGAACCCCCGCGCGGGAGGGAGGTCACCATCTACCTGGACGGCAGACCCCTGAGCGCGCGGGAAGGAGAACCCGTGGCCGCGGCCCTCTTCGCTTCCGGTATCCGCATCGCCCATTACACGGGTAGCGGGGAACCCCGGGGGCCCTTCTGCATGATCGGCAGGTGCACGGAGTGCCGGATGCTGTTGGAAGGCAGGGGGATGGTCCTGACTTGCCTCACCCCGGTCGAGGAGGGGATGCGCCTGCGCACACCGGGAGGGGGAAAGGCATGAACCTCCACGAGGAGAGCCGCCCCCTGGTGGTGGTAGGAGCCGGTCCGGCTGGTCTGTGCGCGGCTATGGAGGCGGCGGGGGCCGGCCTTCCTCCCCTGGTGCTGGACGAGGGTTCGCAGGGGGGAGGTCAGCTGGTCAAGCAGATCCACCGTTTCTTCGGTTCCCGGGAACACGGGGCGGGAAAAAGGGGCTTCGAAATCGCTGTGGAGCTGGTGTCCGGCTGTCTCGAGGGGGGAGCGGAAATACGCCTGGGACACAGGGTGCTGGGTTTCTTCCGGGACGGCCGCCTCCTGGTGGACGGGGGCGAGGGCGTCTTCCTCCTCCGGCCAGGGGCCACCATCCTGGCCACGGGGGCCGTGGAGAGAAGCTTTCCTTTCCCGGGCTGGACCCTGCCGGGGGTCATGGGCGCTGGGGCGGCCCAAACGCTGGTCAACCTGCACGGCGTCCTGCCGGGCAAAAGGGCGCTCATGGTGGGGGCCGGGAACGTGGGACTCATCGTGGCCTACCAGCTGCTGCAGGCGGGCATGGAGGTGGCGGGGGTGATCGAGGTGAGCCGCCGGGTGGGGGGTTACCTGGTCCACGCGGAACGCCTGCGCCGGGAGGGCGTGCCCCTTTTCCTGCGCCACCGCGTCGTGGCCGCCGAAGGAGGAAAGGAGGTGGAATCGGTCCTTGTGGAGGACATGGAGACCGGGGCCCTGAAGCGCTTCCTGGTGGACACCCTCTGTCTCGCCGTGGGCATGGCGCCCCAGGCAGAACTGGCGGCCATGCGGGGATGCCGGTTAGTCCACGTTCCGGAACTGGGCGGATTTCTTCCATGGCATGACCGGGAAATGCGCACCGACCATCCGGGGGTTTACGTGGCCGGAGACCTGGCGGGAGTAGAGGAAGCCTCGGTGGCCATGGACGAGGGTCGGTTGGCGGGACTGGCGGCGGCCCGGGACGCGGGGGTCCTGGACCCTGGGAAGGCGGCGGCCAGGATGAGGGAGATCGGGGCCAGGTTGGAGCTCCTGCGCGGAGGGCCCTTCGGGGAGCCCCGCCGGAGGGCCAAGGAGCGGCTCTGTTCCCTTCCCGGTTCCGCAAGAGGGAGGGAGGACGGCGACCGGGTCCGCCGGAAGGGGCGACTCAAAAAGCGGTAGGGGAGGCGAAAGATGAGCCCTGACATCCCTGGCGAGGGAGACCTCTGGCGGAGTTCCTGGGAGGCGGCCGTGGACGGAGCCGTGGCCGTGGTGGACTGCCGCGAGGAGATCCCCTGCAATCCCTGCGAGGAAGCCTGTCCCACCGGGGCCATCCGGGTGGGGCCCGATATCTGCGCCGCCCCCCGCTTCGACCCACAGGCCTGCAACGGGTGCGGGCGGTGCGTGGCCCTGTGCCCGGGGATGGCCGTGTTTCTCCTGGACCGCAGGGAAAAGAGCGGGTTTGCCAGGGTTACCGTGCCCTACGAGATGGGCGAAAGACCGGTGGAGGGCGAGGAGGTCCAAGTGGTAGACGGGGAGGGAAAAGCGCTAACCGGGGGGAAGATACTAAAGATAAGGGCGCTGGGAGGGGGAGCGCCCACCCTGCTGGTGACCGTGAGGGTGCCGGAATCGGTGGCCCTAAAGGTAAGGGGAGTGCGATACCGACTTATGGAACGGGATGGTTTCCGGGAGGTGGACAAGTTACCGTCGCTCGCGGACTACCCGTTGTGCCGTTGCGAGGATGTCCCCCTGGAGAGGGTGAGGGACATCCTGCGGACTGGGTTAAAATCCCTCCCCTCTCTGAGGAGAGCGTCCCGCGTAGGCCTGGGTTACTGCCAGGGGATGTTCTGCCAATCCTCCCTGCGGCAGGAGCTGGCGGAGGCCACCGGGAGGGAAGGGGAGGAAATCGGTTCCTTCAGGGTTCGTCCGCCGGTTCGACCGGTAAAACTGGGTTTTCTGGGGGGAGGAAATGCCTGAGGTAATGAGCTCGGAAGTGGTGGTCATAGGGGGCGGGGTCATCGGTGCCGCCGTGGCTTACTACCTCAGCCGGGAGGGCGCGGAGGTGATGATCGTCGAGGAAGACGACCTGGCCGCGGGAGCTTCCGGAGCCTGCGACGGTTTTATCTCCCTGCAGACCAAGACGCCGGGTCCTCACCTCCGCCTGGCCATGGAGAGCGCACAGCTCTTCCCTGCCCTGGCCGAGGACCTGGAAGTGGACATCGAATACCGCCGGTGCGGCGGGCTCCTCCTGGCCACCAGCCAGGACCAGATGAAGGAACTGCGCGCCCGGGCCAAGGCCCTGAAGGCGGAAGGGTTGGAGGTGGAGGTCCTCACCGTCTCCGACCTCAAGGAGCTGCTTCCCGAGGTGGGCAAGGAGGTCAAGGGAGGGTCTTACTGCCCCCTGGACGCCCAGGTGAATCCCATATCCCTCACCCTGGGGCTGGCCCAGAAGGCGCAGGAAATGGGGGCCACCATTATCCGGGGCTGCAAGGTGGAGAACATCGTGGTCACCAACAACCGGGTGCGCGAGGTCCACACCACGGTGGGGAACATCCACTCCCGGCGGGTGGTTTGCGCCGCGGGGGTGGGCTCCAACCAGATCGGCAAGATGATCATCGTCGACGTTCCGGTTCTTCCCCAGAGGGGCCAGATACTGGTCACCGAGTCCCGCGAACCGGTCCTCAAGATCCTGGTGGCTGGGGCCGAATACCTGGGCACCAAGGCCAATATCCAGGCTCTCATGCCCGCGGACGTGGAAGCCGCGAAGCTGGGACTGGGCTTCACCGCCGAGCAGACGGCGGCCGGGAACCTGCTCCTGGGCAGCACGCGGGAGTTCGTGGGTTTCGACAACCAAACCACCCCCGAGGCCATGAACGCCATCGCCCGCAACGCACTTCGCTACCTCCCCTGGGTGGAGGACATGGACGTCATCCGCAGCTTCGCCGGCCTGCGGCCCTGTTCTCCCGACGGCCTTCCCATCCTGGGTACCATAAAGGGTGTTCGGGGGTTCTTCCTGGCCACCGGACACTCGGGGGACGGCATCTGCCTGGCCCCCATCACCGGGAAGATGATTAGCGAACTGGTCCTGGACGGGGAGACCAGCCTGGACATCACGCCCTTTTCCCTCTACCGCTTCAAGTGAGGGCGGCCTCGTACCCATCGGCTTTCACGCGCGTTGAGCGTTCGCTTTTCAGAACATGGAAGGAGAAGAGGTCGAGGGTGAGGGCGGCGCCGGTCCCCGGGAGGACGGGACGGCCTTCGCGCCCGGGTTTGGGTCCGGGCGAAGTTCCGCCTCCGGGAAAGGTGAGGGTGGGGGCCGAGGGTGAGGGAGGCTCCACCGGTCCCCATGACCATGGGGTAATATAGAACTGTCGAGGAAGGAGAGAACGGCGTTCCTTTCCGGGCGGGGAAGACGGAAGAAAGCGAAGGACGGATGAAGATACTTTTCGTATATCCCGACTACAAGGTGAACATAGACCCGCTCACCGGCCGCATGCTGGGCGTGGAGGAAGGGGGCTGGTACATGGAGGGCCTGGCCAGCCTGTCTGCGGTCCTCAAGGGCCACGGCCACCTGGTGTCCCTCTACCATCTCACCCGCCCGGTGCCCCGGGAGGAGTTCCAGGCCGCCATCCGCAGGGAGGGACCGGACCTCCTGGGGTTCGTGACCATGACCCGGGAATATCCCCAGGTCAAGGAGTACGTGCTCTGGGCCAAGGACGCCCTGGACGTCCCGGTCATCTGCGGGAGCTACCATCCCACCACCTTGCCCGAGGAGGTCATCGCCACCGAGGGGGTGGACATGATCTGCCGCGGCGAGGGAGAGAGGGCTCTCCTGGAGCTGGTGGAAAGGATGGACGCCGGGGAGGACTTTCGGGACGTGGAGAGCATCTGGGTGAAGGAGGACGGCGTCATCCACCGCAACCCGGTGCGTCCCCTCATCGAGGACATCGATGAACTGCCCCTGCCCGATTTCGGCCTCTTCGATCCCGGTAAGCTCATCTCCACCCGCATCCACACCGGGGTGGTCATCCTTTCCCGGGGGTGTCCCTACAGCTGCACCTACTGTTCCAACAAGAAGATGCGGGACATCTATCCCAACAAGAACCGCTACTCCCGTTTTCACAGCCCGGAGTACAGCATCGAGTACCTGAAGAAGCTGCTGGCCACCTACCCGGACATCCGCTACCTGAACTTCCGGGACGACATCCTCCCCTGGAAGGGAGGGTGGCTCCAGAGATTCACCGAGCTCTACCGCAAGGAGATCGGCCTGCCCTTCATATGCAATTACCGGGCCAACCTGGTCACCCCGGAGATCGTGCGCCTCCTCCGCGAGGCGGGCTGTTACCAAATGTTCTTCGGGGTGGAAAGCGGCAACGACTTCATCCGCAACCAGGTCCTCAACCGCCACATGTCCCGGGAGAAGATCGTGGAGGCCTTCCGGGCCTGCCGGGAGGCGGGCATCAAGACGGTGGCCTACAACATGGTCGGCCTTCCCTTCGAGGACAAATCAAAGGTGCTGGACACCATCAAGCTGAACGCGGAGATCAGGGCGGACCACTCCTTGAGTCCCATATATTACCCCTATCCGGACACCGTGCTCTTCGAGACCGCCGTGGAAAGGGGGTGGGTGCCCCCGGTATACGATTACCGCGAGGACCGTTACGTGGACCAGCCCACCCTTCCCCGGGACCAGCTCTATTTCGCTCGCTATTATTTCCGCCCCTTCGTGCGCGTCTACCGGTTCCTTGGCGAACTCCCGGCACCCCTGGGGAAGGCGCTGGAGAAGGGGGTGGATAGGATTTTCTTGAGCCCCCGTCTTCCCCACGGGGCGCTGGTTTCCCTGGCCCGTCTTTCCGAGAGGCTCTGGAACGGCCTGAAGGACGGCCTGAGAAGGGCATCCCCACGCCTTTACCTGTGGGTGAGGGACCGCATCAGGGGGGTTTCCCGCTCCCGGGAGGATTGAGGACCGGGACCGGGACTGTTTCAAGGCTGGCCGGAAGCCCACCGACGGACGGTACCGGGGGCGGGGTAAGGTACGGAGGAGAGGCCGAGCGGGCTCGGAGGCGGAAATGGCGGAGTGCGTGAGCTGCGGAAGGCCTGTAGAGGCGGGGAAGCTCTTCTGCGACCAGTGCTACGCCCGGATGAAGGGCAGGCGGGGAGTGCTCCGCGAGGCGGGGAGCTCCTGGGAGAAGGGCAAGGAGCCGGTGGGGCCGGCGCGGGAGGAGAGGGACGAATCCCAACCCACGGGCTTTCCGGCTGGCATGAGGACGAGGCGGGAATCCCTCACGCCGGCCAGCGAAAAGAAAGTGATAAAACTGCGACCGGAGATGGAAAAACCTCCCAGGAAGGACAGGAAGAGACGGTTCACCATCACCATAACCTTCAGCGAGAGGACCTACCGCATGTTGAGCAGGTTAAAGCCCGGAAAGGGAAAGGTGGAGGAGGGGGAGGGAAAAGCCGGGGAGGCGCCGCCCACCGTAAGGCCTTCAAGGAGGAGACACAAGGGGCCCCACGGCCGACCGGCCCTCAGGGCCCTGGAGGGTAAGGGGGCCGCGGGGCGGGGCCCCTACGTGAAAGGTAGTGGATTCACCGCCTGGGTGGCCTTCCGCTCCCGGAAGCTGGACGGCGGAGACCTGGCCTCCCTGGGCATGGCCGCCCTCTCTGTGGCCTGCATCCTGGGCCTCACCTTCACTCCCTGGGTGCGCATGACCTGGGTGACCACGGGCGGGGCCGTGGCCGGGGAGACGCTTATCCGGGGAAGCGACTTGGGAGCCCTTACCTACCTCTCGCTGGCCGTGGTGCTGGCCGCGGCGGCTTACGTCCCCCTTTCCCTCTGGTTCAGGGAACGCTTCGGTTACGTGGATTACGGCCTGGCACTCCTCGTCGCCGGGCTCATCTTCGTAATCCTCTTCTACGTCAACATCTCCTCCAACCAGAGGATGGTGGACCTCGCCTTCCGCCTGGCCGACGCGGGCGGCGGAGCCCCCGCGGAGGAGCTGGAAAGGCATACCTATTGGACGGCGTACCTGGTATCCTTCATGGGGGTCGTCCTGGCCTTCTCCGGACTGGCACGGCTTTCGGAGCGCAGGGAAACGGAAACGGGAAACAAGGTGGAGAGGAGAACCTGAGCATGAACGACGAAGAGAGCGCTTACCAGCTGCTCCAGGAGGCCCGCCGCTTCTTGGGGAACCGCCAGCCCGGGAGGGCAGCGCTGCTACTGGAAAGGGCCAAGGCCCTTGAGCCGCGGAGGGGTTCCATCCTGGAGGCCCTGGGCACCGCCTATTACAACAGCGGGCAGCCGGAAAAGGCGCTGCGGGAATTCGAGGAGGCCCTGGAGGTCGACCCCACCAACCACTTTGCCAGGTTCGGACTGGGAAGGTGCCTGCACCGCACCGGCAGGTTGCACATGGCCATCGGCCAGATGAAGTTGGCGGCGGTGATGGCCCCGGGAGTGGAGCTCTACCGGGAGACCCTGCGTCGTTTCCAGCGCGAGCTGGAGAGGAAGGGTGAGGCCCGGGCATGAGCGCACAGCGGGACATGCCCTCCGCCCTGCGTCGCTACCGGGCCTTCCTGGTGGACATGGACGGGGTCATCTACCTGGACCAGGAGCCGGTGGACGGAGCGGCGGATTTCATCTCCGCCGTGCGGAGGGAGGGAAAGAAGCTCCTCTTCCTCACCAACAACTCCAAGTTCACACGGACGGAATACCGGGAGAAGCTGGCCGGCCTGGGCATCCCGGCCTCGGAGAACGAGATCCTCACCTCAGCGGCGGCCACCGCGGAGTTCCTCCTCGAGAATTACCGGCTGGAGGGGATGACCGCCTACGTCATCGGCGGCCGGGGCCTGGAGGAGGAGATCGCCGCCACCGGTCTCCGCCTTCTCGAGGGCGAGGAAGCCCGCGAGGCCCATTTCGTGATCGTGGGCTGGGATACGGAGCTGACCTACAACAAGCTGCGCCTGGCCTGCCTCGCCCTTCACCGGGGCGCGGTCTTCATAGGCACCAATCCCGATGCCACCTTTCCCACGCCGGAGGGCCTCTGGCCGGGAGCGGGAGCCATCATCGCCGCCCTGGAGAGGGCGGCGGGAAGGGAGGCCCTGGTGGTGGGAAAGCCCAACCTGTACATGATGCAGGTGGCCCTGAACCGGGTAGGGGAGGCGGCCGACCGCACGCTGGTCATAGGTGACCGGCTGGACACGGATATACTGGGTGGATGGAGGGCGGGGATGGACACCTGCCTGGTGCTCACCGGGGTCACCAGGAGGGAGGACCTGGAGTCCGGGCATCCCCGGCCCGACCTGGTGGTGGAGAATCTCAGGGAGCTGTTGTGAACCCGGAACTAGCGAGGGAATGGACCAGGGACCTGCACCGGCGGTTGCTCCCCGAGGCCCCCGATGGTTACCTGGCCTACAACCGCTTGCTTGAGGAACTCTGCCCGATGGGGGGGAGGGTGGTCGACCTGGGCTGCGGTGGAGAGGATTACCTGTCCTTCCTCCTCCCCCGGGCCGAGGTGGTGGGGGTGGACCGCAGAGCGGGCAGCGGCTCCTATCATGCCTACTTGCAGGCGGACCTTGAAGACGGGCTCCCACTGGAGCGGGAATCCGTGGACCTGGCGGCCTGCAAGTTCGTCCTGGAGCACCTGAGGCGACCGGAGAGACTGCTGCGTTCGGTGCGCGAGGTCCTGCGGCCGGGCGGCTGCCTGGTGGTCATGACCCCCAACGTCCTCTACTATCCCTACGCCGTGAACCTCGTCCTCTCCCGCCTCCTTCCCCAGAGGCTGCGTATGGGGTTGGTGAGCTTGCTTACCGGGCGAGGAAGGGAGAACATCTTCCCGGTGTGGTACCTATGCAACACGCCCCGGCGCCTGCGGAGGGCCCTGGAGGACAGCGGGTACCGGGTGCTGCACCTGGGGACCTACACCGACTACCTGGCAAGCGCCTTCTGCCGTCCCGCGGGCGCCCTGGCGGTCCTCTACGAGTGGGTAACTACCAGGTTGGGGATGGCCTGGGCAGGCGGCTTCCTGGTGGCCGCCGCCCGCCGGATATAGGAGGCGGAAGGGATGCTACCCCTCTTCGACCGCAACCCTGCTCGGCGCACGCCCACGGTCGTCATCGCCCTCATCCTGGCCAACCTGGCCGTCTTCCTGTACATGCTCTTTCTGAGGGGAGCTCAGCTGGAAATATTTACCTATAGGTATTCCGTGGTCCCCTGGGAGATAGTACATGCTTCCAGGCTCCCACTGGGCGTCCTGCGGGAGTTGTTCTCCTATCCCCCGGCAACGGTGCCGGCCAAGCAGGTCTACCTGCCCCTCCTCACTTCCATGTTCCTGCACGAAGGTTGGCTGCACATCTTAGGCAACATGCTCTACCTGTGGATATTCGGGAACAACGTGGAGGACGTCATGGGGCACCTCCCCTTCCTCCTCTTCTACCTGATCTGCGGTCTCTTCGGGACCCTCCTCCACGTAGCCGTGTTCCCCAACAGCGTGGCCCTGCTCCTGGGGGCCAGCGGGGCCATCGCCGGCGTTTTGGGTGCTTACCTACTGCTCTATCCGAGGGCCTGGATATACACGCTCTTCATGTTCTTCATCGTCCCCATTCCCGCCTTCGTGGTCATCGGTTTCTGGATCGTCCTCCAGTTTTTCGGGGGACTGAGCTCCATCGCCGGAGGCATGAGCGCGGGAACCGCCTGGTTCGCCCACCTGGGAGGGGCTTCCATGGGGATGATCATCACCGGCATCTTCTATCCCCTCCTGAGGCGGAGGCGCGAGGAGCTGCTCATGATGCCCCGGCGTTCCTGGTGGCAGTGAGGAGACGGTTTTCCCTCCCCGGAAGCGCAGGATCGGAAATGTCGGTGACCCTCGAGGGAACTCCCATGCCCGGATGGAGAACGGTTTTTCAGCCCAGGAAGCGCCGTATGCCGGCGGCGCGCAGGACCGCCTCCCTCATCTCGCGTTCGTTTTCCCGCCCCGAGCTTTCCAGAACGAGGTCGGTGACTTCCTGGTGATCCGGGTCCCTCTCCACGGCGGAGAGGATGTCCAGGCGCCGCAAGGCACGCGCCGCATCCTCCGGTAGGAGGTCCAGGGCCCTGGGGTTGAAATAACGCAGGGCGTCGGCCAGGTCCCTCTCCAGGTTTAGGTAGGCGCCCTTCAGGAACTCCCAGTCCGAGGGCCGCAGGGCGTCCAGGCCCAGCAGCTCCGGGGGGAGGCCCAGGGAATAAAGGGCCGCGGTGAAAGTTATGGCCCGGGGGAGCGATACTTTCCCCATGCTCCGCGAGTACCCGAAGAGGCCGATGTGCAGCTTCCTCTTGCGGCGCGAAGGCACGAACCTGGCCATGCGGTTGATGACCGGGGCCAGGTGCGTGACCTGTGCCTGATAGGCGGCGGTGTACCTTTCGGCCAGCTCCAGGCACCTCCCCTCGTCCAGGCGGTGCGGGGGGGCGTCCTCGCGGTCGCGGAGCCTGCGCACCGCGTCGATGACCAGCTCGGGAGGATGGTCGAACTTGAAGGAGGACTGCACGGTGAAGGTGTGGGCGCTGGGGTATTCCCTGATAACGCCCTCCACGTTACGGGGGGTCAGGTTGCCGCGGAAGGGCGCGGAACCCACGCCGATGATGGGGAGGATGGGAACTCCCAGCTCCCGGGAGAGGTCCTCGAGGCGAACCAGGGCCAGCTTGTTCAGGAGCACGGCGCTGATCATGCCGTAGTTCATGGCCGGGTCCGAGCGGGCCAGGAAGACCCTCTGGTATTCGACCTCCTTGTCCCGCAGGTACTCCCGGACCATGGACGCGGACTCCAGCATGTGCTCCCAGTCCTCGAAGAGGGGGATGACGTTTATCCTCCGGGGCTTGAACTCGCCGATCCACTCGGCGATGGTGATGTCCCCTTCCTGGAAGGGCCGGTCCTGCTTGCCCACCACGAAGTCCGAATAGTACCGGTAGATGCGGTCTATGCACCGGGTGGAGGCGGTCATAGGGAGGATGACCTCGAAAATGGGGGGTATCTCTTCCCCGTAGAAGAGGCAGGCGGCGTCGAAGGAGCGGGGAATGCTCTCCAGGGTCTCCAGGAGTATCTTGGCCTCCGCCTTCTCCACCGTGGGGTTAGGCACGCGCAGGGTGAGGAATACGTCCCTTCCCAGCACCGTCTCCCGGAAAAAAGACTCGTAGCGGGTAAGGAGCTTCTTGACCACGAAGTTGTCCACTTCCTTGCCCTCGCAGTCCCACATCTGCTCGTCGCAGCCCAGGTGGGAAAAGACGTAGAAGGCTTCCTGGATCTCGTCATCGCCCCCCAGCACGGTGTCGGTGGCGAAGAAGGGGGCTTGGACGTTGTCGGGATGCTGCGTGCTCATGCACCGGGGCACTTTCCGGATGGGGATGCTCATCCGCTCTTCACCCCTCCCTTCTGAAAGGTGAACTATCGGTCACCGGCTGAGACTTATGATACTCGAATCCCTCCCTATGCGGAGGATCACGAATCCATGGATTCCCGTGGTGATCCCCGCAGGGACGTGAGGGTCATCGGTAGGCGGCCAGGAGTATGGGGTAGGGATTAATGGCCGGACCGCCGCCGGGATGTATCTCGAAGTGGAGGTGGGGCGGGCCTCCCTTGGCGTTTCCGGTGTCCCCCACGTAGCCGATCACCGTGCCCGCGGTGACGTGCCCGGTGGCCCCGAAGCGCTGCAGGTGCATGTAATAGTAGACGTTCCCGTCGTCGCCCACCAGCCGCACGTAGAGGCCGGCATTCTTGCCCTCCCCCTGGTGGACGGTCCCCGAGACACAGGCTACGCAGGGGGTTCCCGCGGGGGCGAAGATGTCGTTGCCCTGGTGCAGGTGTCCGGTGCGCGGCGCGTGCCAGTCGTTGGAGAAGGAACAGGGCCCCTGCACGGGGAAGATGAAGTTACCTATGGGCGTGCTGCGCGGGGTCCCGTAGTAGCCTTCCTGGGCCAGGAGTTGGAGTATCTCCTTGTTCACGCTCTCCAGGTACTTCTGCTGCTCCTGTATGGAGGCCTCCATCGCTTGCCGCTTGGCGTTGAGGGTAGCCACGGTCTGCATCTGGAGGGCTTCCTTCTCCTCCAGGGCGTGCTGCCTCCGGGTTATCTCCTCCCGTAGGCGGCGCACCTCATCGAAGACCTGGTAATCCCGGCGCCCGATGAAGGAGAAATAGTCGTAGCGGGTGAGAAAGTCGTCCAGGGTGGTGGATTCGAGCAGCACCTCCATGGAATTGACGTCCCCGGACATGTAGATGGAGCGCAGCCTCTGGTTGAGGATGGTGCGGGCCCTCTTGTAGTCCCGCTGCGCCCGTTCCAGCTCCCTGCGGTTGCTCTCCACCTCGGCGCGGATGGCCTCGTAGGCGTCGAGGGCGGCGTTGTATTCCTGGGCCAGCCGCTGGGATTCCGCCTTTAGGGCTTCCAGCTGGCGGCGCACCCTCTCCGCCTCGGCCTGCTTTTCCTGCAGGGTGGCGGAGGGGCAGGTTGGGAGGGGAAGGGCCGCGAACAGCATGCAGACCAGCAAGGCTACCGCCGCCGCCCGCCATGCCCTCGCCTTCATCCGGTTTTCACCCCCTTCCGCCGCTCGGCCTGGCGCGCAACTTGTTATTTTTATACCCTCTTGTGCTCACGATACGCAAACCGCGGATCATTCCATTATCTTTTCCTTAATACTTTAGGTAAGCGAATCTCTTCTCCTTGATTCCCCGAACCGAGGAGAGCCCACATCCGCCTTGTTCCGGCCGAATCGATTTGCTGATATCCTATTGGTCTGACGGCCGGTCCGCCTAGGTGAACGGAAGGTCTCCCGCCCAACGGCTGTTGTTTTTGATAACTTAAGTTATTAAAACATAATATTGTTTGTAATGTCAATTTAAGTTAAAGATAGGCGGGATCCCCCACCGGGCCCGACGCCGAAATTCTCCTTTACGGGGAGGCCATATGCCCGGGGAAGGAAAGCAGGTACTCTTGGAGGTCAAGGGCCTTGAGAAGGAGTTCCGGGGCTTCAGGGCCCTGGACGGGGTCAGCCTCGAAGTGGAAAAGGGGGAGACCTTCGGCCTCATTGGCCCCAACGGGGCGGGAAAGACCACCCTCGTCCGCATCCTCACCGGACAGATCGCGCCCACCCGGGGAGAGATACTGGTGGAGGGCAGGATGGTTGAACCGAGGGAGCCCCGCTTCCGCCGCCGCCTGGGTTTGGTGCCCCAGGAGCCCTCCTTTTACGGAAGGCTCACTCCCGCGGAGAACCTCGCCCTTCTGGCCAGGCTCTACGGCATGGCTCCGGCACGTACCTCCGCTCGGGTGCAGGAGCTGTTGGAATGGGCGGGACTGCAGGAGCATGTGCGGAGGCAGGTGCGCCTCTTCTCTCGCGGCATGCAGCAGCGATTGAGCCTGGCCATGGGGTTGATACACGACCCGGAGATCGTCTTCCTCGACGAGCCCACCTCGGGGCTGGACCCCGAGGCCCGGAGCGCCGTGTGGGATCTGATAAGTGAACTCTCTGGGCAGGGCCGCACGATATTCATGACCACCCACAACATGGAGGAAGCCGACCACCTCTGCCACCGGCTGGCCATACTGGTGAAGGGGAGGGTGCGCGAACGGGGGACCCCGGCGGAGATCAAACGACTGCTGGGGACCGACCGCCTGGAGCTGCGCCTGGAGCGTGAAGGCCTGCCCGAGCTTCAGAGGTTGTGCCGGGAGCTCTCCCTGGACTGTGGAGAGGAGGAAGGGGTGACGGTCCTCACCGGGGATTCCCTCCCCGAGAAGTTGCCGCTCATCGCCTCCCGGCTGTCCGGAAGCCTGCGCGACCTGCACTACCGCGAGGTCACCCTGGAGGACGCCTTCCTGCGCTTCATGGAGGAGGTCGAGAAGTGAAGGGCTGGAGGACCCTGATTTCCAAGGACTGGAAACTCATATACCGCAACCGACTCCTCCTCGCGGTGCTGATCGTCTATCCCTTCCTGATCATGGGCGTCATCGGGGCCGCCTTCCAGGAGAGCGGGCGGCCCGTTCCCCTGGGGGTGGTGGACCTGGACCGCCCGGAAGGGGTGGAGGTCCTCTGGTGGATACTGCCCACCGGGCAACCCTCTGGCCTGGAGAGGACCGTGCGCCGGGAAGCGGAAGGGTCCACCGCCCTCGCCTCCCTGGACCAAGCCCTGGAAGGTCTGGAGGGTGGGGAGTTGAACCTGGTCACGGCGGCGGTGGAGGAGGACTCTGAACCACGCTGGTTGGGCCACCGAGTGGATAGCGGGGTACTGGATTGGTTGCTGGACGACCTGGAGACCTCCGCGGGGGAAGTACGCTACCGGGATTCCGGCGAGGAGGCCCTGGAGGAGCTGAGAACGTCGGGAGGCGGGCTCCTGGTGGGCGTGCCCTCCGCTGCCTATCCCTACCTGGGCGAGTCCCTGTGGGTGGATGGGCGGTCCTACGACTCCGGGGGGTTGGTGCGGGATTTCTCCCGCGAGGTGGTGGAAGTGAAGGATTACCCGGACCGGGGCAGTGCCATGGAGGACCTCCGGGAGGGGCGCGTGGACGCGGTCCTCGTGCTCCCGCCCGGATTCGTCCGGCGCCTCAAGACTCTGGAAAAGGTGGCCGAGGTGGAGGTGGTACTGGACCAGTCCAGCCTGGTGAAGGCGGAGTTCGCCGAGACCGCGGTGCGGGGGTTCCTCTCCCGGGTCAGCGAGAGGGTGGTGGAGGAGAAGATGCGGGCCGTTGTGGCCGGCCTGCGGGTCCTGGTGGAGGGGGGCGATTTCTTCGGGACACAGGTGGTGGGCCTCTCCCGCATCCGGGAGGACCTGGAACGCATACGGGAGAAACTGGCCGACAACCCCGAGCTGAGGGCACGCCTGGAGGAGGGAATCGGGCTGGCGGACACGGTCATCGAGGACATCGGGGAAGCCGCCGATTACCTCAAGGGTACTGCTCTCCCGGTGGAACTCAGGATAACCTCCGTGGCCGGGAGGCCCCTGGCCGCCAAGGACGCGGTGGTACCCTCACTCATCGCCCTGTCCATGCTCTGGACCGGGGTGCTCTGCGGGGCCATCCTCATGGTCCTGGAGGACGAGGAGGGGATGCGGGTGCGCCTGCGGTTGACCGACATGGGCCCCCTGGCCCTGGTGGGGTCCAAGCTCCTCATGGCGGCGGGCATCGTGTTCGTGCAGTCGGCGGTGATGCTCGTCCTGGCGGTGGCCGTCTTTCGGGCCTTTGCCTCCAATATTTTCCTGGCCCTGGCCACCATAGCCATTTCCTCCCTCTCCTGCATCGGGATAGGCCTGGTGCTGGCCGCCTTCGCGCGCCAGGTAGCCGGCGCGGTCATCCTCGGTCTTTTGGTCAGCTTCCCCCTGATATTCCTCGCCGGGATGATCTTCCCGCTGAACCTCATGCCTTCCATCATGCGGGGCCTGGCCCGCGCCATCCCCCTGACCTACGCCGTGGAGGCCCTTTCCGGCGTCATGCTGCGGGGGGAGGGGGCGGCCGGCGTGCTCGGCGAATGGCTGGCGCTCCTTGGCTTCGGACTCTTCTTCCTGGCCCTGGGCTCCCTCCTGGTGCGCCGCAGGTCAGGATAGGGCGAGCGTCCGGCTGGAGCGGATGCCAGGGGACCTTTCCGGCCCCACGGCGCCGGGGCCATCTGGTAAAATAACCCGTAGTCCACGGCTGGAGAAAGAGGGGAGAGGACATGGAGTACTTCAACCCGGTGGAGGTCCTGGACAGGGAAAGGCTGGAGGAACTCCAGCTGCAGCGCCTGAGGGAGACGGTGGACCGCCTCTACGAGAAGGTGCCTTTCTACAGGAAAAAACTGGATGAGGTGGGATATTCGCCAGGGGACATCCGGAACCTGTCCGATCTCAAGAAGCTGCCCTTTACCACCAAGGACGACCTCAGGGACCATTACCCGTTCGGCCTCTTCGCCGTGCCCATGCGGGATATCGTCCGCATCCACGCCTCGTCCGGCACCACCGGCAAGCCCACCGTGGTGGGGTACACGGCCAACGACATAAAGGTGTGGGCGGACCTGGTGGCCAGGACCATCGTGGCCGCCGGGGGGACCCCCGACGACATCGTGCACGTGGCCTACGGGTACGGGTTGTTCACCGGGGGCCTGGGGCTGCATTACGGGGCGGAGATGCTGGGGGCCACCGCTCTGCCCATGTCCGGGGGCAACACCAAGCGGCAGATCCGCCTTATGGTAGATTTTGGAAGCACGATCCTCTGCTGCACCCCCTCCTACGCCTTGAACATCGCCGAGGTCATGAAGGAGATGGGGGTCACCAGGGACATGATAAAACTCAAGGCGGGTATTCTTGGTGCGGAGCCCTGGACCGACGAGATGCGCGTACAGATCGAGGAGACGCTGGGAATCTCCGCCCACGACATCTACGGTCTCTCCGAGGTGGTGGGTCCCGGTGTTTCCATAGAGTGCGGGGAGAAGAACGGACTGCACGTCTTCGAGGATTGCTTCATCCCCGAGATCATCGACCCGGATACCGGGGAGAGCCTTCCTCCCGGAGAGAGGGGGGAGCTGGTCTTCACCAATATCAACAAGGAGGGCCTGGCCCTCCTGCGTTACCGCACCCGGGACATCTCCGCCCTGGACGTCTCCCCGTGCCCCTGCGGGCGCACCCATGTGCGCATGAGGAGGATCACCGGACGCACCGACGACATGCTCATCATCCGGGGGGTCAACGTCTTCCCCTCCCAGGTGGAGGCGGTGCTCATGCAGATCCCCGGCCTCAGCCCCCACTACCAGCTGGTGGTGGACCGGGTGGAGAACCTGGACGTGCTGGAAGTCCAGGTGGAGGTCTCCCCGGAGGTCTTCTCGGACGAGATAAAGAAGCTGGAGGAACTGGAACGCCGCATCGCCGACGAAGTCCAGAGCTACCTGGGGGTGAGCGTCAAGGTCCGGCTCATGGAGCCCCGTTCCATTCAGCGCAGCGAGGGCAAGGCGGTGAGGGTAATAGACAGGCGGAAGATGTAGGAGGTACCGGGTTGAAGGTTAGGCAGGTTTCCGTATTCCTGGAGAACAAGTCCGGAAGGTTATACGAGGTTTGCAAGTGCCTGGCCGAGGCGGAGGTCAACATCCGCGCCCTGGCCATAGCCGAGACCGCCGATTACGGCGTTCTGAGGCTCATCGTCAACGACCCGGACAGAGCGGTGAGGGTGCTCACGGAGGAAAACTTCACGGTGAGCGAGACGGAGGTCATCGCCGTCGAGGTTCCGGACCGCCCGGGAGGGCTGGCGGGAGTCCTGGCTCCCCTTTACGAGGCCAACGTGAACATCGAATACCTGTACTGCTTCGTGGAGAAGAGCGGGGAGAGCGCCATCGTGGTCTTCCGCGTGGAGCAGATAGACCGGGCCATCCAGGCCCTGCAGGGAAGCGGGTTCACGGTGATGCGCGAGGAGGACGTCTACCGGATATGAGCGCGGGGGTACGACGATGCCCGTCTACACCACCAGCCTGGAGCTTTCCACCCGGGGTGGATCGGAGATAATCGACATCACCGGAAAGGTACAGGAGAGCCTCACCGGTTCCCGGCTCCGCGAGGGGCTGGTAACCGTCTTCGTGCCCGGGTCCACCGGAGGGGTCATGACCTTGGAATACGAGCCCGGCCTGGTGCGGGATTTAGGAGAGGCCTTCGAGCGGCTGGCGCCGAGGGAAGGGGCCTATCACCACGACCGGACCTGGGGCGACGGCAACGGGTACAGCCACGTGCGGGCCTCCCTGGTGGGGCCCTCCCTCAGCGTCCCCTTTCGGGAGGGGCGGCTCATCCTGGGGACCTGGCAGCAGATCGCCTTCGTGGATTTCGACAATCGGCCCCGGCGCCGGGTCCTCATCGTCCAGGTCATGGGCGAGTGAGGGACGGGTCGCCGGGGACCGCCGGACTCGCGGGAAAGAGAGGCATATGGCCGGAACCGCCTCCCGTTGGAGCAGGGTGCCTTATTCCCTGCGCGTTGTCCTTTACTATCTCCTCTTGTTTTTCCTCTACCGCTACCTGGTACACGGGTACCTGGACGAGAACCTGTCCCGGCAGCTGCTGGGGGTAAGGGATACCTTGCTGGTGACCCTGGCGATCCTGGCCTACCTCCTGCTCTGCGCCCTTCCCCCCTGGTTCTGGAGCCGCCACAGCCTGGGCCGCTCCCTCTCCCGGGGCCTGGAGTCCTTCGCCTGCTACGCGGCGGTCTTTTTCGGGTTGGGGTTCATCTACTCCCTGGCGGAAGGGGGAAGTTGGAAAGCCTGGTACGGCCTTTCGGCGGGCAGAGGCGCATGGGAGCGCCTCCTCACCACCAGTGGCCTGGTTCTTACCTTCCTGGCCTCCGCCTGGTGGGGAGGAAGAAAGGGCTTGCGCCGGCGCGGCCCGCGCCGGAGGAGAAGAAAGAGATAGGAAACCCCACCCTGGGGTTCAGTGCCTTTCCCGGTTCGTCCTTTTCCTTACGCCTCGCGCCCCGAGCCTTCCGCGACGCAAGCCGCCGTGATCCGCGGCATCCACCAGGGCGCGGACGAAATCCAGCGCCAACCTGAGGTTCCGGGGGTCCACGTTGGCCTGGTCGTCCCGTTCCCACCTCCAGAAACGGGGGACGGACGTCTCTTCCCTGCCCGTGACGGTCATGGCCCGGTGGCCGCGGGAGAGGAGGTGGAAGGTCTCCCCGGGATAAAGGCGGTTCGAGGACATGCCGCCGCTGTAGTGGGCATAGGACTCGATGATATAGCGGGCCAGCCTGAGCAAGCGCCGGTCGGCATGGAACCCCGGGAAAGGCCCCTCCTTCAAGCGACAGGCCGGAAAGCCCCGCCCCACCCCTTCCAGGACCAGGAAATAGGCGCCGCGCAGTTCCCGGCGGTGTCGGCGGACCAGCACACGAGCTCCCCGGCCGTTGGTCTCCGAGGCGCCGGTGAAGGCGAACCACAGCTCCGCAGCGTGAGGCTGGTGGCGGGAATAAGCGCGGGCCAGCTCAAGGAGGAGGGCCACCCCAGAGCCGTTGTGGTTCCCGCCCGGGGAGGAGCGGCCGGAGACCGCCTTGGAAAAAAGTGCCAGCATGGACAGGAAGGGGACGGCGGAGGTGACCAGTCCCGTCCGCCACAAGAAGCCCAGCTTCGAAGGGTCCATGCTCAGAAGACGCCCCCCGTAAGCCAGGGTGAAGATGATGAACAGGAGTCCTTGGGACGCCGTGTCCGCGGCGCGGAACGGGCGGTAGAAGGAGACGAGGCCGGGACGGTAATAAAAGGCGCTCCAGTGGCTGTCCAGGTGGGCCATGAGCACCAGGCGGACCTCCGGTTCCTTGGCAGGTGTCGCCCTGGCCACGACGTTCTCCGAACGTCCGAGGGGCGCTATCCAGAAAAAGGGGCTCCGTCCGTAGCGTTCGAGGAGGAAGGCGAGAAACCCGCCGGCCACTAAGGCGTAGGAGAGATGCCCGTTCAACGGGAAGAGGAGAGCACCCACCACGATGAGCAGTCGGTCCAGGGCCTTTCCCCAGGCGGTGGTGACGGGGGTGCGGAAATCCTGGACCTCGACCTGGAAACCCATTTCCTCGAGCTCCCGCCGCACGAAGCGGGCCGCACGGTTCTCGCCCCTGCTTCCCGGAGGGCGGGGCCCGATGTCCGCCGCCAGGTGCCGGGCGGGCCAGGCGATGCTCTTCTCCCACCGCCTGGATCTCGACTCCCGGGATGCGGAGACGGTGTGCTGAAGTATCCCGTCCTTTTCTTCCACCGCCGTTGACCTTCGGATCGGGGTTCTGCGTTCCCGGCTGGAGGGCCGGGAATCGCCTAGGCCCGCGGCCGGACCGTGAACATCATACAATATTTCAACGTCATACAGCGCGTGACCTGCGCGTGTGGACCCGAGAGGCCGACCCTCCGGTGATGCGGTGCCTGGAGTCGCTGCAGGTGATAAGGCCCGGGCAAGGGAATAGAATAGTGAAGGGCGAGCGGTCCCCTCGAAGGGGGCGCCGAGAGTCGTAAGGTTGCCGGCGGTCATGGAACGGGAGGTGCTGAGGTGTTGACGGAGAATGCCGATTTTTCGAGCCGCTTGAGGGCCATAAGGGAAAAAATGGAAGCGCTGGACCGCGAGGAGGACGCTGACGCGGCCGTGGACCTGATGGAGGAAGCCGTGGAGGAAGCGGAAGGCCTGGGGGCGGAACTGGAGGGGGAGAAGTGAGGTCCACCCCGCTGCTGGATTCGCTTTCCGGGCCCTCGGACCTCAAGGGCCTCGATTACCGGGAACTGGAGATCCTGGCCGAGGAGATAAGGTCGGTCATCGTGGAGACCGCCGCCCGTTGCGGGGGTCACCTGGCTCCCAGCCTGGGGGTGGTGGAGCTGACCCTGGCCCTGCACCGGGTGTTCGAAAGCCCCCGGGACCGCATAGTCTGGGACGTGGGACACCAGAGCTATGCCCACAAGCTGGTCACCGGGCGCCGGGAGGCCTTCCGAAACCTCAGGAGCCGGGGTGGCTGCAGCGGATTCACCCGCAGGGACGAAAGCCCCCACGACGTGGTGGACGCCGGGCACGCCAGCACGGCCATCAGCTATGCCCTGGGTCTGGCCTTGGCCCGGGACCTCAGCGGGGAGGACTACGAGGTGGTGGCGGTCATCGGCGACGGAGCCCTCACCGGGGGGTTGGCCTACGAGGCCCTGAACCAGGCCGGGGCCCTGAAAAAGCACCTAATCATCGTGCTCAACGACAATGGGATGTCCATCTCCCGCAACGTGGGCGCCATGTCCACCTACCTCACCCAGCTGCGGCTGAATCCCCGCTACGTGCGCGTCAAGGGAGGGATCAAGGAACTCATCGAGAGCGTGCCCTTGGTCGGTGCGCCTACCGATCGCTTCATCCATTCCCTCAAGGAGAGGGTCAAGAACTTTCTCATCCCCGAGTTCATCTTCGAGGAACTGGGAATCAAGTATGTGGGGGTGGTGGACGGCCACGACATCCGGGCCATGGAAAAGGACCTCAGCCTGGCCCGGGGGGTGGAGGGCCCGGTGCTCATTCACGTCGTCACCCGCAAAGGAAAGGGATACCCTCCTGCGGAGAGGGAACCGGACCTTTATCATGGCGTGGGACCCTTCGAGGTGGAAACGGGGGAGCTCAAGGGGGGCGGAGGCAATCCCACCTTCACGGAGACCTTCGGCAGGGTGATGTGCGAGATGGCGCGGGAGGAGCCCCGACTGGTGGCCATCACCGCGGCCATGAAGCTGGGCACCGGCCTGGACGACTTCGCTGCCCTGTATCCCAGCCGCTTTTTCGATGTGGGCATAGCCGAACAGCACGCGGTGACCCTAGCAGCCGGGCTGGCCCTGGGGGGGTACCGGCCGGTAGTGTCCATTTATTCGACCTTCCTGCAGAGGGCCTTCGACCAGCTGGTGCAGGAGGTGTGCCTGCAGAACCTCCCAGTGATCTTCACCCTGGACCGCTCCGGCCTGGTGGGCGAGGACGGGCCCACCCATCACGGGGCCTTCGACCTCTCCTACCTGCGCCTTCTCCCCAACATGACGGTCATGGCCCCCGCCGACCAGGAGGAGCTGCGGGACATGATGTGGGCGGCCCTCAAGTTGAAGGGCCCGGTGGCCATCCGCTATCCCCGGGGAAGCGGGAGCTCGCAGCGGGTGGATTCCCGGCCGAGGCCTCTGGAGATAGGGCGCAGCCGGGTGGTCCGGGAGGGGGAGGGCGAGGTGACCATCATCGCCGTGGGACGGATGGTGGGAATCGCCCTGGAAGCGGCGGAGATGCTGGCTCGCCGCGGCGTGGAGGCGGAAGTGGTGAACGCCCGCTTCGTCAAGCCCCTGGACGAGGATATGGTCAGGGAACGGGCGGAAAAGCGCCGCCTCCTGGTCACCCTGGAGGAGAACGTGCTCCACGGGGGATTCGGGGAGGCGGTGGCCACCCTGCTCAAGGAGGAGGAGGCCGGCTGCCGGCTGGTGCGCCTGGGCTTGCCGGACCGTTTCGTGGAACATGGAAAGGTGGAGGAGCTCCTCGCTTCGCTGGGCCTGGACGCACCCTCCGTGGCCGGCGCGGTGCTACGGGGCCTGGGGAGCGAGGATTGAGACAGGCGGGAGCTGACGGCACCGTGCCGTTCTCCCACAGCGGCCCGCCGGGGACGGCGCGGGACGCGGCAGGAGCTAATGGAAAGACTAGACCGCTGGCTGGTGGACAAGGGCTACTTCCCCTCCCGGGAGAAGGCCCGGCTGGCCATCATGGCCGGAGAGGTGGAGATAGAGGGGAGGGGTGAAGTCCTCAAGGCGGGCACCAGGGTGCGCCCCGGAGACCGGGTTCTGGTGCGCTCCCGTCCCCGTTACGTCTCCAGGGGAGGGGAGAAACTGGAAGGGGCCCTCGAGAGGTTCGGCCTCCGCGTGGAGGGGAAGCGGGCCCTCGACGTGGGTTCCTCCACCGGCGGCTTCACCCACTGCCTCCTCCGGAGCGGAGCCTCGGAGGTGGTGGCCCTGGACGTGGGGAAGGGCCTCCTGCACTGGGATCTCAGGCGGGATCCCCGGGTGACGGTCATGGAAGGGCGGAACGTCCGCCACCTGCGCCCGGAGGACCTACCCTTCGCCCCCGACCTGGTGGTGGCGGATCTCTCCTTCATATCCCTGCGCAAGGTGCTGTCGGTCCTGCGGGATATACTACGTCCCGGGGGCGACCTGGTGGCCCTGGTCAAGCCCCAGTTCGAAGCGGGGCGGGCGAAGGTGGGCAAGGGTGGCGTGGTCCGCGACCCCGCAGTTCATCGGGAGGTGCTGCGGGAAGTATTGCGGGAAGGACGGAAGCTGGGCCTGGTCCTGCGTGGGCTGGCGCCCTCCCGTCCGCCGGGGGCGGACGGGAACCGGGAGTACTTCGCCTGGTGGTCCTCGGGAGGGAAGGGAGGGATTCCCGACGGCGAGTGGGAGGAGCTGATACGGGAAGCGGTGGAGGACTCCCTGCAGGAGGAGAGAGCGGGCGGTGACCCCGGTCGGCCGCGGGAACGGGAAGGAGCAGAGCCCTCGAGTTAGCCTCAGAAGGAAAGGAGGACGGTCGGTGAGAAACGTGGGCATCATGCCCCATATTTACAAGGAGGAGACCCTGCGGGCCGCGGGAGAACTGCGGCGCTGGCTGGAGAAGATGGGACTGGAGGTGAGGATGCTCCGGGAGGACGCCGAGGCCTCGGGGTGTCCGGACTGCGGGTTGGAAGAGGGGGATTTCCTGCGCGACCTGGACCTGGTGATATCCTTGGGTGGGGACGGGGCCATGCTTCGCGCCTCCTCCTTCGCCTACCGGGCGGACGCCCCCGTGGTGGGGGTCAACCTGGGCAAGAAGGGGTTCCTCACCGCCCTGGAGATGGAGGGCATGTATCCCGGGCTGGAGGAGGTCCTCCGGGGGCGCTACCTGCTGCAGGAGCGGATGCTGTTGGAGTGCTGGATAAGGGAGGGTTGTGGGGGCCGGCCGCTGTACGCCCTCAACGAGGTGGTGGTGGGGAAGCGGGAGCTGCAGAGGATGATACGCCTGGAGGTGGAGATAAATGGCAATTACTTCCATTACTACTCCGGCGACGGGGTCATCTTCTCCACCCCCACCGGTTCCACCGCCTACTCCCTGTCCGCCGGCGGGCCGATAGTGGAGCCCACCCTGGAATGCATCATCCTCACCCCCATCTGCAGCCATTCGCTGGTGGACCGCTCGGTGATAATCTCCCCCCAGAGCGAGATAGAGGTCCTGGCGCGGCGGGAGAAGGTGATGCCCTCCATATCCGTGGACGGCAGGGAGGAGGTGGAACTCCCTCACGGGGGAAAGGTGCTCATCCGCAAGGCCCCCCGCCGCCTGAAGATGATCAAGAAGGCAGGATACTCCTTCTACTCCTTGCTGCTCGAGAAGTTCGAGTTCCCCGAGGGGAAGTGATGTGAGAAGCCCGTCCGGAGGTGCGAGATGTTGAGGGAGCTGCAGGTACGTAACCTGGCCCTGATCAGGGAAGCGCGCCTCGAGTTCGGGCCCGGACTCAACGTGCTCACCGGCGAGACGGGGGCGGGAAAGACGGTACTGGTGGAGGCCTTGGGGCTGCTCCTGGGGGGACGCGGGGACGCCGGTTTCGTGAGTCCCGGGTCGGAGAGGATGGAGCTGGAGGCGGCCTTCGACCCTCCGGCGGGAGAGGGGTGGCGGGAGCTCCTGGAGGCCGAAGGCATGGAGCCGGAGGAAGAAATCATTCTACGCCGAGTGATATCCTCGGACGGGAGGAGTCGCTGCTACGTCAACGGACGGATGTGTCCCGTGGGAACCCTGGCCCGGCTGGGGGAATACCTGGTGGACATCCACGGGCAGCACGAGCACCAGCGCCTGCTGAGGCCCTCCACCCACCTTGAGTACCTCGACGGATACGGGCCCTCCGAACACGACGCCCTTCTGAAGGAATACCACGGCCTCTACCGGCGGTGGAAGGAAGCGCAGGAGCGCTACGAAGCGGCCTGCCTGGAGGAGGCGGAAAGGCTGCGGGAGATGGACCTCCTGCGCTACCAGGTGCGAGAGATAGAGGCCGTGAACCCCGAGGAGGGGGAGATGGAAGAACTTCTCAGGGAACGGAGGAGGATGCAAAACCGGGAGGAGCTCTTCATCGCGGCCCGTGAGGCCTACGGCGCGGTCTCCGGAGGAGAGGAGGGGGAAGGAGCCCTGGATCGCCTGGGGGAAGCCCGCCGCTTGCTGGAGAGGGCCGCGTCCCTGGACGATGACCTCTCCGGGTGGGCCGCTCGCCTGGAGGAGGTGGAGGGAATCCTCTCCGAGCTGGCCAGGGAGATGCACGCCTACCTGGAGGCGCTGGATTTCCAGCCCGGGCGCTTGGAGGAGGTGGAAGCGCGCCTCCGGGATCTGGCCGGCCTGGCCAGGAAGTACGGGAGCGACACCGGGGACATTCTTTCCTACCTGGAAAGGGCCAGGCGGAGGCTGGAGGACCTGGAGGCCCTGGACGAGAGGAGGGAGGAGTTCCGGGCGGAGGCGGAATCGCTCCGCGGTGAGGTGGAGAGGGCGGCGGAAGCCCTCAGGGGTTCCCGAGCGCGGCTGGCGGAACGGCTGACCCGGGAGGTCAACCGGGAGCTCAAGGAGCTGAACATGGGAGGCATGCGCTTCCGCGTGCGGATGGAGGTCCTGGAAGAATACGGGGAAAGTGGGGGCGACCGCGTGGAGTTCGAGGTTTCCCCGGGCAAGGACCTGCCCTACCGTCCGCTGGCCCGCATCGCTTCCGGCGGGGAGCTCTCGCGCATCGCCCTGGCCCTGAAGCTGGCCCTGGCCCGAGCGGACGCCGTTCCCACCCTGGTCTTCGACGAGGTGGACGCCGGCATAGGGGGCGCCACGGCCGATGTCCTGGCCCGCAAGCTCTCCGGCATCTCCCGTTTTCACCAGGTCTTCTCCATCACCCACCTCCCTCAGGTAGCCGCGGCTTCCGACGTCCACCTGGCGGTGGAAAAGAGGCAGACCGGAAAGGGAATAATAACCGAGATCCGTAGGCTGGACGGGTCGGGGAGGGTGGGGGAGCTGGTGCGCATGCTGGGTGGGGAGGAAAGGACGGCCCGCGAACATGCCCTGGCCATGCTGGGTGGAAGGGCCTCGTCGGTGGAGGGTGGAAAGGAGGGTTGAGTGGAGGTTGCGGGGCGCCGGCCGGGAGATGGGTAGCCCGATGTTTATTGGTAAAACATGGTAATGGCTATGAGACGGGCGTTCCGGGCGGAGGGGCTCTCAACGTAGCGCTTCCTTCGTAGGCCTGGAGTGGGCGGAACGAGGGCAGGGAGGTTCGGCTTACCGGGAATTGATTTAGGGGAGTGAGCCATGCCGGGATCGTCCGGGAGGTAAGTTTTGCCGGGTAAACGAGTATTCACGATCCTGACGGCGCTCTTGGCCGTACTGGCGTCGGTCCTTTCGCCCGGCTGTGGGCGGGATGCGGCGCGGGAGGGAAAGCTCCGTGTGGCTGCGGACATCGTGCCCCTGGCCATGATCTGCCGGGAGGTGGGAGGCGATCACGTGGAGGTGGAGGTGCTGGTGCCTCCCGGTTCCAGCCCCCATACCTACGAGCTCTCGGCGGGGCAGGTGAGTTTTTTAGCCGGGGCCGACCTGCTGGTGATAAACGGCCTAGGTCTCATCCCCTGGGCGGAGGATATACATTCCCGGGTGGGAAACCCGGACCTCGTGGTGGTGGAGGCGGCGGAGGCCGTGCCTCCCGAGGAGTTGCTTCCCGCCCGGGCGGAAGGGTCGGACAGCCACGGAGAGGAGGAGGAAGCGGGTGGCCACGGGCACGGCATCTACGACCCGCACCTGTGGCTGGACCCCGTCCTGGCCTTGCACATCGTGGATGCCGTGGAGGAGGGCCTGGTGAGAACGGGTCCGGAGTACGCGGAATACTTCCGGGAAAGGGCGTCGGAATTGCGCGCCAGGATGACCTCCCTCCACGAGGAGGTTCTCCGGCGTACCGCGGCCTTTACCCACCGGGAATTCATCTCCTTCCATTCCAGCTGGACTTACTTCGCCCGCCGTTACGGGTTGCGGCAGGCGGGGGTCATCGAGGAGCTGCCCGGCAAGGAGCCATCGGCGGGAGAGATCGCCGCCCTGGTGGAGCTGGCCAGGGGTCGGGGGATCAAGGCCGTCTTCGCCGAGGAGCAGTTCAACCCCCGGGTAGCGGAGGCCGTGGCCGAGGAATCGGAGGGGGAGGTAAGGGTGTGGATGCTGGATCCCCTGGGGGACCTGGGGGACCTGGAGAGAGGGGATTACTGCGCGCTCATCCGCTATAACCTGGACATCATGGAGGAGGCATTGCGGTGAAGAGGTGTCGGGTGCGCGAGTTCCTGACCGCGGAGGACAAGGAGGCTCGCCAGGTCATCCAGGTCCGGGACCTATGGGTGCGCAGGGACGGCCACACCATCCTGGAGGACATAACCTTTCAGGTCCGGGAGGGGAGTTTCCTGGGGATAATCGGCCCCAACGGAGCCGGGAAGACCACCCTCCTCCGGGCCGTCCTGGGCCTGGTTACCCCGGAGAGGGGCAGCATCCGGGTGCTGGGCCTCAGCCCCCGGGAGTTGAGACACGAACTGCACCACATCGGGTACATGCCCCAGCAGGTGCTCTTCGATCCCCGTTTCCCGGTATCCGTCTACGACGTGGTGATGATGGGGCGGGCCTGCTGCATCGGGCCCTTGCGCTTCCCCACCCGGGCGGACCGGGAGGCGGTACTCCGCAGCATCGCCGACGTGGGCCTGCAGGGACTGGAAAGAAAACCCATCGGGGAACTCTCCGGTGGGCAGCAGAAGAGGGCCTTCCTGGCGCGGGCCCTGTGCCTGGAAACCAGTATCCTGCTCCTCGACGAGCCCACCGCGGGACTGGACCTGGAGTCACAGGCCAGGTTCATGGACCTTCTGGTGAGGCTGAAGGAGGAGAAGAAGCTGACGGTGGTCTTCGTGTCCCATGACGTCAACGTCCTGGCCCGCTTCGCGGACGAGATCGTCTGCATCAACCGCAGCATGCACCTGCACGGACCACCTCGAGAGGTCCTGGGGAGCGAGAGGCTGAGGGAAGCCTACCGCTGCGAGTTCGATTTTCTGGCCGGGGCGGGATGCGGAAGCCCGCCGGAATAGGTGGGCGGGTGCGGAAAACCGGCGGCGTCAGGACCATGGAGCGTCAGTTACCCCGACCCTTGGGCCCATGGACTGCTCCAATCCGGAGGATGAGGCGTTAAGGTGGAGCCGGATGTGGCACGCGCCACCCGCGGCGCGGAGCGAGGAAGCAGCCGCGAGAAGGCTATAGGTAGCGGGAAAGGAGGACGTATTGCTGGCCTATGGGTTCGCCCAGCGAGCCCTTGTGGGGGGCGTGATCATCGCTGCAGTGTGTTCCCTGCTCTCCTTCCTGGTGGTAGTCAGGAGGATGGCTTTCGTGGGTATGGGCATCTCCCACGCCGCCTTCGGGGGCGTGGCCCTGGGGCTGGCCTCAGGCCTGAACCCCCTGCTCACCGCGGGAGGGTTCTGCGTCCTGGTGGCCCTGGGCATAGGGTGGCTGGGCGAAAGGGGGAAGGTGCACGAGGACACCGTGATCGGCATCCTTTTCGCCGCGGCCATGGCCCTGGGCGTGGTCCTGGTCCGGGCGGCCCGCGCCTACAACCTGGACCTGATGAGTTATCTCTTCGGAAGCATACTGGCCCTGCGCTGGATGGACGTGCTGATCATGGGGTTGGTAGCCCTCCTTTCCCTGGCCTTTCTGTCCCTCTTCTTCAAGGAGTTGTTGTTCATAGCCTTCGACCGGGAGACGGCCATGGCGAGCGGGCTTCCAGTGAGAAGCGTGGATTACGCCTTCCTGGTCTTTCTGGCCCTGGTGGTGGTGGTCTCCATCAAGCTGGTGGGGATAATCCTGGTGTCCGCGCTGCTGGTCATCCCCGCCGCGGCGGGAATGCAACTCTTCCGCAATTACCGTGGGGTCCTGGTCGCCGCGGAGGTCGTGGGGACAGCCTCGGTGGTCGCCGGGCTTTACCTTTCCTACCTCTTCGACGTGGCCTCCGGCGCGTCCATCGTCCTGGTCCTCTTCTTCCTCTTTCTCCTCGCCTACGCCCTATCGCCGCGTAGAAAGTACCTGCGCCGCCGGGGAAGATGATCGTCGCTTAGGGCGGTACCTCTAACACTTGGGGATTTTACGTTCGGCCCGTGCGGCGCAAGGGATGTAGATCATCAAGATCCAAGCCGGATAAATAAATGGGCGAGTTTTACCAACATGATAGGTAATCCCCTTACGCAGGTCGCGCCGCGTTCTCGCGCAGGGCGCGGAAAAAGGCGTTCATCTCCTCCACGTATTCCCGGGGGTCCACATAGGGACGGCTGTAGCCGGCCCGGGTCTCCTCGCTGATACCGTCTCCCACCACTTCCCGTCCGGCGCGGAACACGTGCTCCAGCTGTTCGGAGGCGGGGCAAGGGTCGCGCGCCAGAAGCGGCGAGGAGGGGAAGAGGATGGAGGCGTGCAGGTTTCCCCCGCCTACCTCGGCGATGCGCTGGAAGGTGAACACCAGGGGATCGAAGTTCCTGAGTCCCGGGAACCCACAGGTGGACACCAGGACGGTGCGTTGCTCATTCTCGCGCTGGTCTTTGCGGGGGTGAGAGCACACTCCATCCTCGTAATGCTGATAGGGCTCGGCCAGGGGCATGATGCGGTCCAAAAACCGTTTCATAATCGCGTTCATGGTGCAGATGTAAAGGGGGGTGGCGTAAACCAGGACGTCTGCCCGCAACATCTTGGCGTGCAGCTCCGGAACGTCGTCCTTGTGACGGCACACACCCGGGGTCTTAAACCAGCATTGCAGGCAACCAAGGCAGTCGGCGATTTTTTTCTCCGCCAGGTACACGGTCTCCGTCTCCGCTCCAGCGGAGGCGGCTCCAGCCATAAAGCGCTCGAGCACCAGGGCCGTCAACCCCTTCTCCTTGCGGGGGCTGGAGTTGAAGGCCAGGACGTACTTGCTTTCCCTCTTCACCCTCGCTATCTCCATCTTCGTTTCCGCTGCTCATGAGGATTCCTGCCTAAAGGATTTATACGCCCTTACGCCCCGGATAGCGGAACGCGCAGCCCTCAGAAAACCTCGGCAACCCTCGGACTTCAGACCTCGGATGGTGTTCCGCGAGGCGCTACCCCGCGATAGGGACCTGAATTCCGCCGCAGCCTACGGGCCGCAGGGCTCGGATGCCCGTGCCATACCTCGCTGTTGGCGCTGAGGTTTGATGAGACTCCGGGACGGGCGAGTGGCCAGGGTTCTTCGCCGCCATTCGTACGGAGAGTCGGCGGTCGGATGCCGTTGGCATCGATCTTACGGGAAAGACATAGCGGCACGGACCGTCACGCCTCGGATGTTTTATCGTTCAAGCAGGCGCTTTCGGGATTGAAAAAAGCTGGGAAGCACCCTGTCATCCCGGCAGAATTCGTTCGGTTGAAGGGCTGTTCGGTATGCTCTATACTGGAAAAGCGGGATGATGACCGGAAAGCGGGGTGAGCGGTCATAACCGTAGGCGCGTATACCGAGGACGGAAGGAGGACGGAATCCCTGAGGTTCGTAGGGATTCCGTCTCCTTTTAAAGAATCTTTTAAAGGATAAATCAGGGGAATTTCCGCAGGGCCGGAACCTGCCGGGCGAAAACCGGCTGGAGCTCCGCGGTCCGGATTGCGGCATGGAGGAAGACGTGGATGATGGGTGAACGGTAGCCGATTCATGGGGGAGGTTGAAGAATGCCGGTGAAATACATCTTCGTGACCGGCGGGGTCTCCTCTTCCCTGGGGAAGGGGATAACCGCGGCCTCCCTGGGCCGCCTGCTCAAGGCGCGCGGCCTCAGGGTGACCATGCAGAAGATGGATCCCTACATCAACGTGGACCCCGGGACCATGAACCCCTTTCAGCACGGCGAAGTCTTCGTGACCGACGACGGCACGGAGACCGACCTGGACCTGGGCCATTACGAGCGCTTCGTCGACGAGCACCTGGGAAGGGAGAACAACGTCACCACCGGCAGCGTGTACTGGTCCATCATCACCCGCGAGCGCAAGGGGGAGTTCCTGGGGGGCACGGTTCAGGTCATCCCCCACATCACCAACGAGATCAAGGAGCGCATCCTGCGCCTCACCCGCTCCACGGAGGTGGACGTGGTCATCACGGAGATCGGGGGGACGGTGGGCGACATCGAGAGCCTCCCCTTCCTGGAGGCCATCCGCCAGTTCAAGAAGGACGTGGGACCGGAGAACGTGATGTACGTGCACGTCAGCCTGGTCCCCTACCTGGAGACCACCCGGGAGATGAAGACCAAGCCCACGCAGCACAGCGTAAAGGAGCTGCGTTCCATAGGTATCCAGCCCGACGTCATCGTCTGCCGCTCCAAGGAGCCCATCGGCATGGACCTCAAGGACAAGATATCCCTCCTCTGCGACATCGACATCGAGGCCGTCATATCCGCGCCCACCGCGGACTGTATCTACGAGGTGCCCCTCATCCTCCACGCCGAGGGCCTGGGTGATTACGTGGCCCGGCACCTGGGCCTGGAGGGCCACGAGGAGGATCTCTCGGAATGGGAGGAGATGGTACGCCGCATCAAGGCTGCCGACCGTGACGTGACCATCGGGATAGTGGGCAAGTACGTGGACCTCCCGGACGCCTACCTGTCCATCATCGAAAGCCTCAAGCACGGGGGCTTCGCCCATTCCGCCAGGGTGAACATCGTGTGGGTGGCCTCCGACGACGTCACCCGGGAGAACGCGGAGAGCGTCCTCTCCGGGCTGGACGGTATCCTGGTTCCCGGAGGTTTCGGGGTGCGGGGCGTGGACGGCAAGGTGGAGGCCATCCGTTACGCTCGGGAGAACAACGTTCCCTTCCTGGGCATCTGCCTGGGCCTGCAGTGCGCGGTCATCGAGGCGGCACGCAACCTCTGCGGACTGGAGAAGGCCAACAGTTCCGAGTTCGACCCCGCCACGCCGGACCCGGTAATCGACCTCCTGCCCAGCCAGAGGGACGTGGACGAGATGGGTGGGACCATGCGGCTGGGCCTCTACCCTTGCAAGCTGTCGGAGGACTCCCTGGCCTATTCCTGTTACGGGGAGGAGGTCATCTACGAGCGGCACCGGCACCGCTACGAGGTGAACAATCACTACCGTACTGCGCTGCAGGAGGCGGGGATCGTGTTCTCCGGGGTCTCACCGGACGGGAGGCTGGTGGAGATCATCGAGAGGCGGGACCATCCATGGTTCCTGGCCTGCCAGTTTCACCCGGAGTTCAAGTCCCGTCCCAACCGGCCCCATCCCCTCTTCAGGGAATTCGTGGGCGCCGCCTTGCGCCGGCGCATGGGACAGGCCGAGGCTCCAGATCTCAGGGTAGCGGGCTGAGGCGAGATCAGTCGGGATTCCGTTACCCGCAGCCTGCGGAGCCGGGCGGCGGGGGTTGCAAAGGCCGAAATTGCGGGATCGAAGCGCATGGAGACTTGGGGACGGGTGCTGCGCCATCCGGATGCCGGAAAGCGGCGGGGAGGAGTGCAAGGCCCGGGGCTCAAAATACGGGAGGAACGGTGGAGATGGAAGATCGGCTCCTGGAGACCTTCCTTGAATTGGTAAAAATTGACAGCGAGACCTTCCACGAGGGCCGGGTGGTGGACTTCGTCGTACGGAAGTCCCGGGACTACGGTTTTGAGGCTTACGTGGACAATGCGGGAAAGGCGGTGGGCGGGGAGGCGGGCAACGTTTACGTGTACGTCCCCGCCGACGGCGTGGTGGCGCCTCCGCTGCTCTTCTGCTCCCACCTGGACACGGTGAGCCCGGGCCGGGGCGTGGAGCCCATGGTGCAGGGGAAAAGGATCATATCCGCCGGGAAGACCGTGCTGGGAGCCGATTGCAAGGCGGGTGTGGCGGTGATGCTGGAGCTTATCCGCCTGGCCGGGGAGGGGGGGTTTCCCCACGGGCCGCTGGAATTCCTCTTCACCATCGCTGAGGAGAAGCAGCTCCAGGGCGTACGCAACCTGGAATGGGACCGCATCCGTTCGCGCCACGCCTTCGTCCTGGATGGTTCGGGCGGGGTGGGGGGGATCATAAACGCCTCCCCCACCCAGGACAACCTGGAGTTTGTCTTCACTGGCCGGGCGGCGCACGCTGGAGTGGAACCGGAAAAGGGCATCAACGCCATTTACGGGGCTTGCTGGGCGGTGAGCCTCATGCGCTTGGGGCGCATCGACTCCGAGACCACCGCCAACGTGGGGATAATACGCGGTGGCCGGGCGGTGAACATCGTTCCCGAGCGCGCCGTGGTGGAGGGAGAAGTACGCTCCCTGGACCACGAGAAGTTGGAGGAACAGAGGAGAAGCATGATACGCGCCGCCATGGAGGCGGAAGCGGCAGTGGGAGTGGGGGTGGAGGTGAGGACCGAGCGAGCTTACGAGGGGTTCCGCATTGATCCCCGCGACCCCTTGGTTCTCCTGGCCGAGGAGGCCGGGAAGGCCATGGGCATGAGGATGGAAGTTCGTTCCTCGGGAGGGGGGAGCGACGCCAACTTCCTGAACGCGGCGGGAATAAAATCCCTGGTGCTCACCATGGGCTCCCGTGAGGCCCACACCACCCACGAGTACCTGGAGATAGAGGACCTGCACCGCTTGGAACGGCTGTGCCGGGAGATAGCCGGGGCGGCGGGAAGACTGAGGGGAAAGTGATGGAGGGACACGGACACAGGCTCCTGGAAAGGCGCACCGTCTTCGAGGGGAAAGTGGTGCGCCTCTACGTGGACAGGGTACGCCTGCCCGACGGCCGGGAGGCGGAGAGGGAGGTAGTCCTCCACTGGGGAGCGGTGGGCATGGTCCCCGTGGACGCGGAGGGCAGGGTCATCCTGGTCCGCCAGTACCGGCACGCTCCCGGGGAGATGCTCCTGGAGATACCGGCGGGAAAACTGTCGCCCGGCGAGGAACCCCTGCGCTGCGCGGAGCGGGAGCTCCTCGAGGAGGTAGGATGCCGGGCCGGCGAGTGGGTGAAGCTGGCCTCCTTCTACACCTCGCCCGGTTTTTCCGACGAGATGCTCCACCTCTACATGGCCCTCGATCTCCAGGAAGGGGAGGCGTCCCCGGAGGAGGATGAGTTCCTCGAGGTGGTGCGCATGCCCCTGGACCAGGCCCTGGGACTGGTGGAGAAAGGGGAGGTTAAGGATTCCAAGACGGTGGCGGGGCTGGCCCTGGCCGCACTCCGCCTGGAGGGCAGGTACACGTGAGGGACGGGCGTGCAGGTCTCGCATGGAGGTACTGCCCCTGTCCGTATCCCGGGGCGGGTCGAGCTCGAGGAGGCCCGACGGCGGGTCCGGGTGGATTTCGTGTATCCGGCCCGGCGGTCTCTCGCGAGTCTGTGGAGTTGGAGGGGGAGCGATGATCATAGGTGTGCCCCGTGAGGTCGTGGATCAGGAGTACCGGGTGGCCCTCACCCCCCAGGGCGCCCACGAGCTGGTGCACGAGGGCCACAAGGTACTGGTGGAGAGGGGAGCCGGTGAGGGCTCCAGCATCTCCGATCGGGAATACCGTGAGGCGGGCGCCTTGGTGGTGGCGGGCCCGGAGGAGGTATACGGGGAATCTGAGCTGGTTCTCAAGGTCAAGGAGCCCCAGGAAAGCGAATACCCCTTCCTCAGGAAAAACCAGGTGCTCTTCGGCTTTCTGCACCTGGCGGCCAACCGCGGGCTGACCGAGGAACTCCTGAAGAGGCGGGTCGTCGGGGTGGCCTACGAGACGGTCCAGAGGGACGACGGGTCCCTCCCCCTGCTGGCCCCCATGAGCGAGGTCGCCGGGCGCATGGCTCCCCAGGTGGGGGCGCATTACCTGGAGAAGATGAACGGGGGAAGGGGCCTGCTCCTGGGGGGAGCCACCGGCGTTCCACCGGCCAACGTGGTCATCCTGGGGGCAGGCATCGTGGGCTCCCACGCCGCCATACTGGCCACCGGCATGGACGCCCACGTCATCGTCCTGGACAAGAGCGTGACCAAGCTGCGTTACCTGGAGCACATCCTGCACGGCCGTATAACCACCCTCATCTCCAACAAGATGAACGTCCGCCAGGCGGTCAGGGACGCGGATCTGGTGATAGGCGCGGTCCTGGTACCGGGCGCCCGCTGTCCCGTGCTGGTGGGGGAGGAGGTGGTGAGGGACATGCGCCCTGGTTCCGTGGTGGTGGACGTATCCATAGACCAGGGGGGCTGCGTGATGACCTCCCGCCCCACCACCCATTCCGACCCCGTTTACGAGACGCACGGCGTGCTCCATTACTGCGTGGGAAATATCCCGGGTGCGGTGCCCCACACCTCCACCTTCGCCCTCACCAACGTCACCCTCCCCTACGTGCAGATGATGGCCGGGTTGGGCCTAGCGGAGGCCGTGCGGAGGGACAGAAGCTTGGCCCGGGGCGTGAACACCATCGAGGGGAGGATAACCAATCGGCCCGTGGCCGAGGCTCACGGCCTGGATTACGAACCCCTGGAGTACATACTGCCCCTTGAATTCCCCGAGGCCGACTACCGGGGTTACCTCTCAACGGGCTGAAGGGGAAGGCTTGAAGGGGCTTCAGGACCGAGGAGGGCCGTGAAGGTGCCTGCCTTGGAAGACGGCGTGGAAGAAGCGGTTACCGGCGGCGGGGGCACCGCTTGGCCTGCGTTGCTGCGGGAGTTCCTGGTCTACATGCGGGCGGAGAGGGGGCTCTCGGAGCGTACCGTGGAGGCGTACCGAAGGGACATCGGGCGCTTCGTGGAATTCGCCGTGCGGCGCGGCGTTTCCTCGCCCGGGGAGGTGAGGAGGGAACAGGTCACCGCCTTCCTCGAGGAGATGGAGGAGATCGGACTTTCCCCGCGCTCGCTGGCCCGCCTTACGGCCTCTTTGCGCGCCTTTCAGCGCTTCCTGGTCGAGGAGGGCGGAGGAGAGCTTCTCCCCCTTGGCGACCTGCCCTATCCCCGGCACGCGATGAAGTTGCCCGCGGTCCTCAGCCAGGAGGAGGTGAAAACCCTCCTCGAGCAGCCCATGCCCGGAGACGCCCTGGGCCTGAGGGACCGGGCGCTCATGGAGACCCTCTACGGCACGGGGATACGCATCTCTGAGCTGGTCTCCCTGGACCTGGAGGACCTGGACCTGGAGGAGGGGGAGATGCGGGTGCTGGGCAAGGGGTCGCGGGAGAGGGTGGTGCCGGTGGGCGGCAGGGCCGCCGAAGCGCTGGTCTCCTACCTGGCGCACGGCAGGCCCAGGCTGTCCCGGAACCCCTCCCAAAGGGCGCTGTTCCTAAACTCGAGGGGAGGCCGGATCACCCGCCAGGGGGCCTGGGGAGTGGTGCGCAAGTACGCAAGCAGGGTGGGCCTGGGGGACAGGATGACGCCCCATACCCTGCGCCACAGCTACGCCACCCACCTGCTGGAGAACGGGGTGGACCTGCGCTACATCCAGGAGCTGCTGGGGCATGCCAGCGTGAGCACTACCCAGATCTACACCCACGTGAGCCGGAAGCGGTTGAAGGAGGTGTATCTGAAGTCCCACCCTCACGCCGGGGGGCTTCCGGGCCGACCGGAAGGTTCCTGATCGCGGTGGGGCAGGGTTGGCTTCACGTGATTTTGGTTATAATAGGGAGAAAGTGAAGGGAGCAAGTGAAACGGGCGCTTTTCCCCGGTGTTGTTGTTACCTGGAAGGAAGGGGATGGAAATCTTTTTATCTGATTCCGAGGGGAGGTGATGGGAATTAGGAAATACAAGTATCGGGAAAGAGGAAAGGAGGTGAAGCATGCCTGACGTTACCGCCTTCCGGGACTACATGATCAAGAAGACCATCAACGGCTTAATCTTCGTTCTTCCCAACGTGCCGGACGACAAGCTGCTCTCCTTCGCCGAGAAGTTCGTCCGGGAGATCCGGTGGCCGGACGGCCAGGAATTCGTCAGGAACCTCATCCTGCAGGTGAAGAGAAGGCTGCCCGAGCTGCACCGGAACGTGCGCCGGGGAGCCATCAATTTCCTCACCGACGCCCTCTTCTACAAGGCCAGGGTGAGGGAGGAGTTCGAGCGCCGGGAGGGATTCAGCCCTCCCCTGCTCCTGGTCATCAGCCCCACCATGCGCTGCAACCTGAGGTGCGTGGGTTGCTACGCCGGCATGTACTCCAAGAAGGACGACCTCCCGGAGGAGGTCCTGGACCGGGTGATCCGCGAGGCCAAGGAGATGGGCATCTACTTTATAGTCATCTCCGGGGGGGAGCCCTTCTTCTACGGACCGCTCCTGGATATCTTCCGTAGGCACAACGATGTCACCTTCCAGGTGTATACCAACGGCACCCTGATCGACCGGAACCTGGCCCAGGAGATCGCCGAGCTGGGGAACGTCATCCCCTGCATCTCCGTGGAGGGGTACCGGGAGGAGACGGATCAGCGCCGGGGCGAGGGGGTGTACGCCAAGGTGCTCCGGGCCATGGACAACCTCCGCGAGGCGCGGGCGCTCTACGGCTTTTCGGCCACCGTCACCCGCTTCAACTCCGACCTCCTCACCAGCGAGGAATTCGTCGATTTCTACATGGAGGAGAAGGGGTGCTTCCTCGGCTGGTACTTCCAGTATATGCCCATTGGGACCCGCCCCTCGCTGGACCTCATGACCACCCCCGAGCAGCGTATCCAGCGCTGGGAGCGTATCAACCGTATGAGAAGGGAGAGGAGGGCCCTCATCTCCGACTTCTGGTGCGACGGCCCCCTGGTGGGAGGATGCATGGCCGGGGGACACAACTATCTGCACATCAACCAGAACGGGGACGTGGAGCCCTGCGTCTTCGCTCACTTCGCGGTGGACAACATCAAGGAGAAGCCCCTGGCCGAGGCCCTCAACTCCGATTTCTTCCGGGCCATCCGCAGCCGTCGTCCCTACCATCCCAACCTGCTGCGCCCCTGCATGATCATCGACCATCCCTACGTCCTGCGGGAGTGCGTGGCCCTGAGCGGCGCCCGTCCCACCCACCCCGAGGCGGAGGGCATCCTCACCGAGCTGGCCCCCGACCTCGATCGCTACAGCGAGGAGTACGGGCGTCTCGCGGACGAGGTGTGGATGGAGCATTACCAGCAGCCTCACCAGCGGGCGGAAGGGGGAGCCACGGCCTGAACCGGTGAAGCGGTGAAATTGGGGGGCCGCCCGAGGGGGCGGCCCTTCCTTTTTCATTCCTTCCGGCACACGCCGTCCGTGCCACCGCCCGAATTAGGCTATCGACGTCATAACCCGCCTCCTTCCTTTTTCATTCCTTCCGGCAAACGCCGTCCGCGTACGTGTGGCCCATCGATTTCGATAAGGGCACGGCTTTTTTACCCTCTTCCGGACCTTTCTCCATGGGGTTATCCCTGTCCCCTGACGGGCCTCCCGGAAGCTCCGGTCCTCGGGCGGATTTTCAAATGCCGTTAGCTTTTAACCATTTTTCACCCGCCGCCTCCACCATATGGTGGAGGCGGAGGATAGAGGGAACAGGAATATCATAAAGAGCTGATCCATTAAAGAGATCCGGATTGCGCCTTTCGACATACTCACCACCGGAAGATTCCACTCGGAATGGAAGGGTTTTCGAGGGCAAGGAGGGTATATGGGGTACGGGGACTGCAGCCGCTGCGGGAGCGCCGGTTCGGTTCGCTTCGATATGTGCCAGGTATGCTATCAGGATTTTTCCCCTCACACAGACGCTTTTTTTGCCCGTGCCGGGCAGTCGACGTTTCGGCCCAGGGAGGGAGGAGGGACAGAAGCGCTGCTCGGCACCGGGAAAAGGTATAAGGGTTCGCGGGATTACGGGGCCTGGATAAACGATTCGCTGGCGCGCCTCTTATGAGCGGTCGAAGGAAACCGGGCTGGGAACGGATGGAAGGATTTAACATTTCATGGCCTCGCGGGACGGCCTTCCCGTCTCCGGAGGTCACAGGATGTGCGAGTGGACGGAGTCGGGAAGGTAATATCGGGACGGGGATTTGGCAGGGTGACCGGAAAACGACGGAATGACGCAGGTATACCGTGTGTTTGTCGGTATTGAACTGGAAAAACACCTGGTTTCATCCTGCAAGAGTTCGATTCTCGGTCAGCCTGTCGAGGAAATATTCGTGTCGGATAAATAATCGATAAGTTATCGATTGCTCGGACGGGTTAACGATTGCCTGCGGCGGCGCTTAGAGGTCCGACCGGTAGTCGGCGGAATGTCCAGGTAAGCCATGAGTAAAAGCCATATAATACCCTTGTCGTCGTTCGAGCGCGCAAGAGGACGGAGAGGGGATGGAGGAGCTTCTCTTCGGGGAGGGATGGCTGGACCGACTATTGGGGGAGCGGCCGGCTTCTCCGCGACTGAAGGGACGGGTGCGGGAAGCGGTGCGGCGGGAGGAGAACAGGAGAGCCTGCACCCGCCGCTGGAAGGAGGTGGAGCGCCTCCTGAAGGAAGGCGAGGTGGGACGGGCCCTGAAGGAGGCCCAGGGTTCCCTTCAAGAGACCGTGGACGCGCTCAAGGACCTGGGAGAGGCGGAGGAGGAGCTGGCCAGACCCCTCAGCCCCTTCCTGGTCGGTGAGGCGGAAATAAGGGCGGCGTTGCATCCCCGAGCGGAATTCGAAGAGCTCGCCCGACCGGCCGATGACCTGGAGACCGTGCAGGCCCTGGAGTTCCTCAACCTCGTCCGCCGCTTACTGGCTTCCTGGGGTGCCCCGAGCTGGAAAGGGCTGACGGAGGACCTGGTACGTCGCCTGGACGAGGACCTCGAGGAGCTTCACCGCGTGCGGGAGGAACTCCGGTCCCTGGACGAGGAGGACGTGGAGGCGGAGGCGGACCTGGCGGACCACTATGCCGGGGCTTCCTCCCAGTTCGCCCGGGACCTCTTCGAGCTCCACATGCTTAACGCGCGCCACCCCGAGATGCAGATGCGTTTCGGCATCCTTTGGGGACAGGTGGAGCAGCTGCTCGAAGACCGTAGCTATGCGGCCGCCGCCCAGGAGGCCTTCAGCGTGCTGGAGGAGGCCTTCGTCACCGCCGGACTGGGAGGAAGCGACCTCCTGGAGTTGGTGGACATCCTTTACGCGTATTTCTCGGAACCGGAAAAGCTGCGCCGGGCGGTGGACGCCATGGCCGCCGGGCGACGCGATGCCGAGGGCTTTCCATTTAAGGGGCGGGAAAGCGAATTGGTCGACACCGTGAGGAACGCCCTGGCGGACATGGGCTTGCTTCGGGATTGAGCCCGGCCAGGATCTCCTGAAAGCGAGGTCGGAGGGTTGGACAGGGTTGGGCGCGTCATCTGGATAGTCCTGGACGGGGTGGGAGCGGGTGAGCTTCAAGACGCTGGCGATTACGGGGACCGGGGAGCCCACACCATCGCCCACACGGCGAAGGCGGTGGGCGGGCTGAGATTACCCAACCTGGAGGCCCTCGGCCTGGGAAACTTGGCCCCGGCGAGGGGCTTGAGGCCCCGCCGGGACGCGGAGGGGGCCTTCGGGAAAATGAGGGAAGCCTCGCCGGGCAAGGATTCTACCACCGGGCACTGGGAACTGGCGGGTATCATCCTGGAGCGTCCCTTCCCCCTCTACCCGCACGGCTTCCCCCCGGAGGTGGTGAAGGAGTTCGAGAGGCGCATCGGGAGGAAGGTCCTGGGAAACCGCCCCGCCTCCGGCACGCGCATCATCGAAGAACTGGGGGAGGAACACCTGAACACCGGAAGGCCCATCCTCTACACCTCCGCGGACAGCGTCTTCCAGCTGGCCGCCCACAAGGAGGTGATACCCCTGGAGGAACTTTACCGCATGTGCCGGGTGGCCAGGGAGCTCCTGCAAGGCGAGCACGCGGTGAGCAGGGTGATCGCCAGGCCCTTCGTGGGCCGGCCGGGGTCATTCCGGCGCGTCGGGGCGGAGCGCCTGGACTTCTCCCTCCCCCCTCCCCGTCCCACGGTCCTGGACCTCTGCCGGGAAGCTGGTTTGTCGGTGATCGGGGTGGGGAAGGTGGGCGACCTCTTCGCGGGACGGGGATTCCTGTGCAGCCCACATACCTCGGGAAACGAGGAGACCATGGAGCGGCTGTTGGGAGAGGTGAAAGCAGGCGGGCGTGGTATCCTCATGGCCAACCTTGTGGATTTCGACATGCTCTACGGTCACCGCCGGGACCCGGAGGGTTTCGCCGCCGCCCTGCGGGAGGTGGATGACTTCCTGCCCCAGCTCAAGGAGGCCATGGATCCCCGCGATCTTCTACTCCTGGTCTCCGACCACGGTTGCGACCCCACTTTCCGGGGCACGGACCACACCCGGGAATACGGGATCCTCCTCCTCTGGGGACCCTCCATGTCCCGCGGGGTGGACCTGGGAACCAGGGAGACCTTCGCCGACGTGGGGAAGAGCGTAGCCGACCTCCTGGGGGTGGACGGCTCCTCCCTGGACGGGAATAGCTTCGCCGCCTTGCTTTGAGGCACGGGGAACGGCTTGCAGTCGCTCCCTTGGTACGCCAGGCCGCGGGGGAAGGAACCCATCGCCGGCTAGGGCTGCCGAAGGCTATTACCAGAAAATGCCATTTGCAGTTATCGCTGGTGGGCTCGCATTGGGAATCGGGCGTGCGCCTTTCCTCCCTCGACCCGTTGGTCGGACGCGGAACGATGGTTGGAGCGGGAGGTCCGCGGTTCACGCCCGGGGATGCCGGAACCAGGGCCCGGGGTGAAGGGTGGACGGAAAGTGACGGAAAGTGAAAGCTCCCGGCTTGAAACAAGTTAAAACACGATTACTTCGTGCAGGTGCCCCGCGGGATGGACCTGGCTTCAGTTCCCCCGCTGGAAGGTTTATCCTGAAGGTGGAAAACGTCCTTCCCGCCCGGGACCGGAAGCGCTCGGGGCTCGATAAAACGACGGGAATTCCGGAGGAGGAGAAGAGGCTTGGACGTCATCCTGGGCCACGTGAACGTGGACTTCGATGCCCTGGCCTCCATGGTGGCGGCCAAGAAGCTGTACCCGGAGGCGGTGATGGTCTTCGCCGGGTCGGTAAACCGCAACGTGCGCGAGTTCATCGCCCTCCACGGGGACGTGTTGGAGTTCATGGATCCCCGCTCTCTGGACCGCGAGGCCATAACCCGCCTCATCGTGGTGGACAACCGCATCGCCGAACGCCTGGGCGAGTTCCGCGACCTTCCGGGAAAGGAAGGGGTGGAGGTCTTCGTCTACGACCATCACCCACCCTCACCTCAGGACATGAAGGGGATCCACGATTACAGCGAGTGCCTGGGATCCACCACCACCGTGCTGGTGAGGATCATCCAGCGCCAGAGGATCCCTATCAGCCCCTTCGAGGCCACCCTCTTCGCCCTGGGAATCCACGAGGACACCGGCTCGTTGACCTACGCGGGCACCACTCCCGAGGACGCCGAGGCGCTGGCCTATCTCATGCGGCGGGGGGCCAACCTGGAGGTGATCATGCACTTCCTGGGAAAGCAACTCTCGCCCCCGCAGCACGAGCTCATGCGGCGCCTGTTTTCCGGGCTGCGCTTTCACCGCGTGCGGGGTGTGCTGGTGGCCGTGGCCAGGGCGCGCATGGAGGATTACGTGGAGGGAGCTTCGGCGGTGGCCTCCCGCCTGGCCGACCTGGAGAACCTGGAGATCCTTTTCACCTTGGTGGAAATGCAGGGGCGGGTGGTGGTGACGGGTTTGTCCCGCATGGGCCAGGTGGACGTGGACCGGGTCCTTTCCGGCCTGGGCGGGGGAGGTCACGCCAAGGCCGGATCGGCGGTGCTCAAGGGTTACAGCCTGGAAAAGGTGGAACGGGAGCTGCTCGAGCTCCTGGAGAAGAACGTGCCGCCCCGCGTCACCGCCGGGGAGATCATGAGCGGCCCGGTCAGGACCATCCACGAGGACACCACCATAGCCGAGGCCTCGCGGCGCATGGAACTCACTGGCCATACCGCCTTTCCCGTGGTGGACGACCGAGGGAACCTGGTGGGCATGATCTCCCGCAAGGACCTGGACAAGGCTGGCCACCACGGCCTGGGGCACGCCCCGGTGAAAGGTTTCATGTCCCGCTCGCTCATCGCCGTGGAGGAGGACGCTTCCCTGCAGGAGGTTCAGAGGTTGATGACCGAGAACGCCATAGGCCGGGTCCCGGTGGTGAGGGGGAACGAGCTGGTAGGCATCGTGACCCGCAAGGACCTGCTGAGGGCCATGCACGGGGGAGAATATCTCCGGGGCGTCGCCCCGGTGGGGGGGACGCCCGCCTATACCCGCTCGGAGATAGTCGAGATGATGCAGCGGCAGCTGCCGGGAGAGATCCAGAGCCTCCTCCGGCTCATCTCCCGGGTGGCGGAGCGGGAGGGATACCAGGTTTACCTGGTGGGCGGGGTGGTGAGGGACTTGCTCCTGGGCTACCCCAACCTGGACCTGGACCTGGTGGTGGAAGGGGAGGGTATCGAGTTCGCCCGGTGCCTAGCCCGGGAGCTGAGGGCCAGGGTACGCAGCCACCGCAAGTTCGGCACCGCCGTGGTCATCCTCCCCACGGGGAGGAGAATAGACGTGGCCACCGCCCGCACCGAGTATTACGAGCAACCGGCGGCCCTGCCCACCGTGGAGGTTTCCTCCATAAGGCAGGACCTGTACCGCAGAGATTTCACCATCAACGCCATGGCCATCGCCGTGAGCGGGGAGAGGTTCGGCGAACTGTTGGACTACTTCGGCGGGCTGCGCGACCTGCAGAGGAGGCAGATACGTGTCCTGCACAACCTGAGCTTCGTGGAGGACCCCACCCGCATCTTCCGGGCCGTGCGCTTCGAACAGCGCTACGGGTTCCGCATGGAAAGGCAGACGGAGATGCTGGCCCGGCGGGCGGTGGAGATGGAGATCGTGGGACGCCTGACCAACTCGCGGGTTCGGGACGAGCTCAAGGACATCTTTCTCGAGCCCCTTCCCTTACCCCTGAAGGCCCTGGAGAGGCTGGAGGAACTGGGGGCCCTGCGTACCCTCCACCCCGATCTTTCCGTGAGCCGGGCCATGCGCCACCGCTTCCAGCTCCTGGAACGTCACCTGGAGGAGGCCTGGGACCTGGTGGGGAGGGAGGGCAGGCGATGGATACCGGTGGCCGCGGCCATGCTGGCCGACCTTTCCTCCGGGGAGGGCCTGAAGTGGTGTCACCAGATGCGCCTGCGCCGGGAGGACGCGGAAGCGGTACGGCAGTGCCTTGAGGAAATACCTCGAGCGGTGGAGGAACTCTCGAAAAAGGACCTGGTGCCCAGCCGCGCCGTGACCCTGCTTGACCCGCTGAGTCCGGAGGCCATAACATATCTTTATGCCCTGGCTGGACCCGCGGCCAGGGAGAGGGTAGCCGCCTACCTGACCCGCTGGAAGGAACTGGTTCCCAGCGTGAGCGGCCGTGAGCTCAAGGAGATGGGCCTGCCCCCCTCTAGGCTGTATTCCCAGATTCTGGCAGAGATCAGGAGGGCCCTGCTGGATGGGGAGATAAGAAGCCGCGAGGAGGAGCTGGCCCTTGCGCGGAGGCTGGTGGACTCGGCCTCGAGGAGGTGAGAGGATTGGGTCCCTCCCAGGTGGAGATGGCCCTCTACATGCTGGTGGGGTTGATCATCGGGGTCATCGTCCACGAGTACATGCACGGCTACGTGGCCTACCGTATGGGGGATCCCACCGCCAAGCGCGCCGGGCGCCTGACCCTGGACCCCATGGCCCACGTGGACCCCTTCGGGACCCTCATCCTTCCCGGCATGCTCTTCCTTCTGAGCCTCCTGGGGCACGGAACCTTCATCATCGGCTACGCCAAGCCGGTGCCCATCAACCCCTTCCTCTTCCGCAAGCCGCGGGGCATCATCTGGGTTTCCCTGGCGGGACCCCTCTCCAACCTCTCCCTGGGGGTGATCTTCATCGGGATCTTGCGCCTGCTCACCCTCTTCGAGGGAGGGGGTTTCCTGGAGCGCGCCGCCTACACCTGCCTGTTCATTGCCTACATCAACATCCTCCTTTTCGTCTTCAACCTGGTTCCCATACCTCCCCTGGACGGCTCGAGGGTGGTGGGTTACTTCCTCCGGGGAGAGGCCCGGCGCGCCTACCAGTCCCTGGAGCCCTACGGTTTCTTCCTCATCCTGGTGCTGGTCATGCTCTTCGGTTTCGTCCTCTCGGACATCGTGGGCGGGCTGGCCAACCTCATTCTCAGCGTCTTCGGGCTTCCGAGGGTCTTCTGAACCCGGCTTGAGAAGCGGAAGGAGGAGCGGTGAACACCTGGCGCAACCTGCCCGGGAAGGCATGGGTGAGCCTGTTGGCCATGGACCCTCGGCTCCGCGGGAGGGGGGAGCGGGCCAGTGCCGAACTCACGACCGAGGAAAGGCGCCTCTTTGCGTCCATGGACCGCTACGACCGGGCCCACTCACTGGCCGTGGCCTCCCGGCTGCGCGACGACCCCCTTCTCTTCCGCGCCGCCCTGCTTCACGATTGTGGCAAGCTGACCGCGGAGCTTCATCTATGGGTACGGTGGGCTTACACCTTCCTGGAGGTTTTTATGCCCCGCCTGCTGGCCCGTTTGGTGAAGAGGGTGGAAAAGGAGGCCCGGGGGAAGGATGTCCTGGAGCGGATGCGGAGCCTCCCCCCCGGCTGGCGAAGGGGATTGTACGTGCAGGTCCATCACGGCGAGGTGGGGGCCGCCCTGCTTGAGCTCGCCGGAAGCGAGGAGGAGCTGGTGCAGCTGGTCCGCGAGCACCAGGGGGAGCCGCGCGACGAGAGGTCACGTCGGCTGCGGCGGCTGGACGACGCCCTGTGAGACGCCGCTTGCATCCTTGTCGTATGGTGACCCTGATGCCGATCGCATCCCCCGTTTCGCGCTAGGTCAAAGCCGGTTATCCCGGCAGGCTCGATAGCGTTCCGGGGCAAGGTCCAGCGTAGCATCTCCGCTCTTGGGAGCGGGGTCGGGAATACGGGTCGGGACGAACTTCACAAGCGAACGTGCGGCGTCTTTAAGGGAACGCGGATGACGTGGTTACAAAGGCCCGCGCCCCATCGCTATCCCTTGGAATGCCTGACCGGGATGTCCATCGGGAAGGCCTCTCAAGCGGCGGCCCCTTCCGTCGAGGGGAGCAGGGAGGGAGTATAGAATATTGTTCAAAGGTATGGGAGGATACGGTCTTGGATACCTGAGCCTGAATCCGGATCGGGAGAGATTGGCCCCGGGACTTCCGGGCGGGAGGGATCCCGGCGACACCCGCGTGTAAGGCAGAGGAAGAGGAAGGAGACGGCTTGGCGACGAGGATTCTCACTGGTTACCGCCCCACCGGCAAGCTGCACCTGGGGCACCTGCACGGCAACCTCCTGCGCATGATCGAGCTGCAGGAGGAGGCGGAGTGCTTCTTTTTCATCGCCGACTGGCATGCCCTGACCACTGATTACCAGGACCCCTCGCGATTGAGGACCTTCACCGAGGAGATGGTCCTGGACTGGCTGGCGGCGGGGATCGACCCGGACAAGGCGGCCATCTACCGCCAGTCCGACCTTCCCGAGGTGGCGGAATTCCAGCTTTATCTCTCCATGATAACCCCCCTGGGGTGGCTGGAGAGGGTCCCCTCCTTCAAGGAACAGCAGGAACAGCTCAAGGGACGGGAGATCGCCACCCACGGCTTCTTGGGTTATCCCGTTCTCCAGGCGGCGGACATCCTCATCGTGCGCGCGGAGGGGGTTCCCGTGGGCGAGGACCAGCTGCCCCACCTGGAGCTGACCCGCGAGATAGTCAGGAGGTTCAATTACCTCTATGGCGAGACCTTCGCGGAGCCCCAGTCCCTGCTGTCCACCGCTCCCCGCATCCCGGGGACCGACGGGCGCAAGATGAGCAAGAGCTACGGGAACCAGATCTCCCTTTCCGACCCGCCGGAGGAGATCCGCCGCAAGGTGCTGTCCATGATCACCGACCCCGCCCGGCGCACGCGGCGGGATCCCGGTGATCCCGGGAAATGCAGCGTCTACGAGCTGCACAAGCTGTACACCGCGGACAGGCTAGAGGAGATCGCCGGCAAGTGCCGCACCGCGGGATGGGGATGTGTGGAGTGCAAGGAGGTCCTCGCGGAGCGGATAGCCGATTTCCTGGGGCCCTTCAGGGAGAAAAGGAAGGAACTGGAAAACCAGCCCGGCGTCGCCTGGGAGGTGCTCGAATCGGGCCTGCGGAAGGCCCGGCCCATCGCCAGGGAAGTGCTGGGCGAGGTGCGCAGGCGCATGGGCATGGATTGAGGTGCGTGCCGTGTCCTACCTGGTGAAGTTGGAAGTGTTCGAGGGTCCCTTCGATCTCCTGCTTCACCTCATCGGGCGCAAGGAAATAGACATCTACCAGGTCTCCGTCGCCGAGATCACCGACGACTACCTGCGGTACATCCAGGACATGCAGCGCTTGGACCTGGAAGTGGCCACCGAGTTCCTGCTCATCGCCGCCACCCTCCTCAAGTTGAAGTCCGATTCCCTCCTCCCGGCCCCGGAGAAGGAGGGGGAGGAGGTTTCCCCCGCGGAGCTGCGGGAGGAACTCCTGTGGAGGCTGGTGCAATACCAGAAGTTCCGCAACGCGGCGGCGGAGCTGGCTTCCCGCCTGGAGAGGGAGGAGAGGTATTATTACCGGGAGGTGGACCTGGAGGAGCCCTTCCGGGACCTGGTGCCCGATGTCCTCCGCCACCTCACCCTGGAGAAGCTGGTGCGGGCGGCGCGCGAGCTGGTGCAGGCGGAGGAGGAGGTGGACGTCTCCTACATCGCTCCCATCCGGGTGAACGTCTCCGACTTCATGGACCGGGTGCGGCGGGTGCTGGCCGAGAGGGGACGCACCACTTTCCGGGAATTGACCGCCGACTGCGCGCTGCGCATCGAGATAATCGCCACCTTTCTGGCCCTGCTCGAGCTGTACAAGCGGGAAGAGGTGGACATCAGCCAGGCGGTGCGCTTCGGGGATATAGAGGTCCATCCCCTGAAGGGCTTCGCTCCGGTGGCCCCGGGGCTCGACCAGGAGCCTGGGGAAGGTGAGGCCGGTGCGGCGGGCGACGGTACGATCGGTTCCGCGGGAAGGGGAGAGGCATGGAGTTGAGACCCATAGGCGGAAGGATGTGGAAGACGGGAGCCGGCGAGGAACGGCTGCAGGAGATGGAGGGCATCAAGGGGGCCCTGGAGGCCATGCTCTTCGTGTCCGGCGAGCCCCTCACGCCCCGCCGCCTGGCGGAGGCCCTGGGCTGCGACGAGGGGAGGGTGGTCTCCGCCCTCCAGGAACTGAGCGAGGAATACCAGGCCGAGAACCGGGGCATACAGCTGCGGGTGGTGGGGGGCGGATGGCGCCTGCACACCCATCCCGCCTACGCCTCCTACGTGGAGAAGCTGCTCCTCTCCTCGAAACGCGCCCGGCTGACCCGTGCCGCCGTGGAGACCCTGGCCATTATCGCCTACCTACAGCCCATAACCCGGAGCCAGATCGCCAATCTCCGGGGCGTGCAGTCGGAGAACGTGGTCAAGGTCCTGGTGGAGATGGGCCTGGTGGCCGAGGCGGGAAAGGAGAGGGCGCCGGGGGGGCCCGCCCTCTACGTGACCACGGAGAAGTTCCTGGAGCACTTCGGGCTCCGCAGCCTGGAGGAGCTTCCACCCCTCGAGGAGTTCGAGCCCGACCGGGAGACGGTGGAACGCATCGCCCGCTCCCTGTCCGGGCGCGGGGAGGCACAGGAGGTTGGGGCGGAGATGGTCGAGGAATCCAGCCCCCAGGCTTCCGAGGTGGAGGATGCCCTGCGGGAGATCACCGGCCCCACCGAGGGGCCCGCACGGGCGCCGGAAGCGGAGGGGGAAGGGACAAAAGAGCAGCAACCATGACGCCTGTCGCTGATAAGGGTCCCCGGGGCAAGGAGAAGGCGGCCGGAAGTGCATCGGGCGGTGGAGCCGCCCCGGTGCGGCTGCAGAAGTTCCTGGCGGAGGCCGGGTTGGGTTCCCGGCGGCGTTGCGAGAAGCTCATCGAGGACGGCCGGGTGGCGGTGAACGGGCAACCGGCCCGCCTGGGGGACCGCGTGGACCCGGCGCGGGATCGTGTCACCGTGGACGGCATTCCTGTCAGGGCGGGAGGGGAGAAGAAATATTTCCTCCTCAACAAGCCTCCCGGCTACATCACCACGGTCAGGGACACCCGAGGCCGCCCCACGGTCATGGACCTGCTCCGCGAGGAGGGGAGGCTTTTCCCGGTGGGGCGCCTGGACAAGGATACGCGGGGCCTTCTCCTGATCACCAACGACGGTTACCTGGCCCACAGGCTTCTGCATCCCAGTCGTGGGGTGGAGAAGACCTACCTGGTGGAGGCGGAGGGCTACCTCACCCCGCAGGGACTCTCCCGCCTGCGCAAAGGTGTACGCCTGGAGGAGGGGACTACCGCCCCGGCCAAGGTACGCGTGCTGGCAAAAAAAGGTAACCGGTGCCTCCTCGAGTTCACCGTCCACGAGGGGAGAAAAAGGCAGATAAGGCGCATGTGCGCCGCGGTGGGCCTCGAGGTGAGGGATCTGGTACGGACACGGTTCGGCCCCCTGAACCTGCGGGGGGTGAAGGAGGGCGAGTACCGCCCCCTCACCCCGGAGGAGGTCCGGAAGCTGATGGAGTTGGACTGAGGGCCACCTGTCCTGGTCTTCCCGGGAACCCTGCCCTGCCGGCGACGGCGGAAAATACCTCACCGGAACGGGCGGGACCAATGCCATGCGGGTCAATAACTTCATGTCGCGAGGTTGTCCCGCCTGCCGCGGGAGGGGAAAATAGGGTAGGGTTTCGGCGAACCAGCTCGTGAGTTCATCCGGGGTGGAGTTTCTCGCGGAGTGGAGACGGAAAGATGGGCGGCGGATACTGGCCGGAGGGCGTGAAGCGCCACTTGCGTTATCCCCGCATCCCCGTCTTTGAGCTGCTCCGTTCCACCGCCGCCCAGTGGCCGGGACGGAACGCCCTGGTGTTCGGGGGGATGGAGCTGACCTTCCGGGAGCTGGACCTGCTCTCTGACCGCTTCGCCGCCGCGCTGGCCGACATGGGAGTGGCCAAGGGGGACCGGGTGGGCATCCACCTTCCCAACTGTCCCCAGTTCGCGGTGGCCTATTACGGCCTCCTGAAGGCGGGAGCGGTCTTCGTGCCCCTGGACCAGCATCTATCGGAGCGCGAGCTTCTCTACCAGCTTCAGGACGCGGAGGTGGAAACCTACCTGGGGCTGGACATGACCTTCCGCATGCCCCGTCGAGTGCTTTCCCGCACCCCCGTGCGACGGGTGATACTCACCAGCCTGGCGGACTGCTATCCGAGGGTGTCCCGGCCCGTGAAGCCGCTGCGCCAGACGGCCATCCCTCCCCAGGCCTTGGATTTCTCGGAGCTTCTTTCCTACTATCCCGAGGAGCCGCCGGACCTATCCCTCGACGTGGAGAAGGACCTGGCGCACATAGTCTACACGGGAGGGGTGGCGGGAAGGGAACTGGGGGTCATGACCACTCACTTCAACGTGGTTGCCAATTGCTGCCAGTTCGCCCACTGGTTCGTGGGCGGGGACGTCTCCTGGCGTAAGGGTAGACTGGTGGTGAAAAGGCTTCCCGGCGACCGTCCCGAGCATCACGTCATGCGCCGGGGAGCCGAGGTATCGCTCATCGTGGTTCCCTGGACCCACGTCATGGGCATCGTGGCCTTCTTCAACATCCAGGTCATGAACGGCTGGACGATGATCGTCTCCGCCCGCTTCGACCCGGATCAATATCTGCTGGACATAGGGAAGTACAGCGCCACCGGGTTCGGTGGTCCTCCCCAGCTTTTCGTCCCCCTCATGGAAAACCCCGCCTTCAACAGGAAGAACCTGGAAGGAATACGGCTGGTGGTCTCCGGGGCTGCGCCGCTGGAGCCGCAAGTCCTGCGCCGGCTCATGCGCCGCGTGCCGGGCCTGGTGTGCGAGGGCTACGGGCTTACGGAGTGCACCATGGGATGCACCGCCAATCCTCCTTCGCGCGAGCGCGTGCGCCCCGGGTCGGTGGGTCTGCCCCTTCCGGATACCGAGATACGCCTGGTCGACCCGCTGGACGGGAAGACCCCGGTCAAGGAGGGAGAGACGGGGGAAATCCTGGTCAGGGGGCCGCAGGTCACGCCCGGATACTGGAGAAAGCCGGTGGAGACCTCCCGCGTATTCCGGGAAGGATGGGTGCATACTGGCGACCTGGGGAGAATGGACCGGGACGGTTACCTTTACGTCGTGGGCCGCAAGAAGGACATGCTCATCTGCAAGGGGTTCAACGTCTATCCCCGCGAGCTGGAGGAGGTCCTGTGCGGCCACCGCGCGGTCGCCGAGGCCGTGGTGAGGGGTAAAAAGGACGCCCGGTACGGGGAGGTCCCGGTGGCCTACATCCGACTGAGACCGGGGGTGTCCGCGGAGGCGGGGGAGATATTGGATTACGCCAACCGCAAGCTGGCGCGATATAAAAGGATAAGGGAACTGCACATCGTGGAGGAGCTGCCCCGCTAGACGAAGGTCGCCAGTGAAGGTCGAGGCGGTCCGGGAGAAAGGTGGTCGGGCCGGAGAAATGCCCGCCTTGACGGGCGGGTCAATCCCGTCAACCTTTCTTGTACCGGAACCGGAACAGGGTGGGTGGGCGAGAGATGATGTGATAGACTTTTAAGCTGAGGCAAAAGGAGGAGGACATGCAGCTGCGAGCCTTGAGGGGAGCCATCCTCTGCCGGGAGAACACCAAGGAAGAGATCGTGGAGAGGACGGCGCAGCTCCTCCGGGAGATGATCAAGCGCAACGATATCCGCCCGGAGGACATCGTGGACGTCATCTTCACCGCCACGGAGGACCTCACCGCCGAGTTCCCCGCCGCCGCGGCCCGCCACATCGGCCTCACCCACGTGCCGCTGCTGTGCGCCCGTGAGCTTTCCATCGTCGACGGCACGCCGCGTTGCATAAGGGTCCTCATGCACTTCTACACCCGGAAACATCCCCACGAACTCCGCCACCCCTACCTGGAGGGAGCGCGGCAGCTGAGGACCGACCTCCCCGAGTAGGCGCCGGGGAGGAGTGTACTGAACGTCCTTTCCCGGCAGCGGATTTCCGGGGAAGCGCGGGTAACCATCGAGGGGTAAGGTATTTTCAGCATGGTTCCGTCGCCCTCCCTGTGGGAGGGCGCTTTCGACCTCCGGCGAGGAAAATCCTGGCCGCGGCATGCACCACAGGTTCATGCGCCGTTTACGCAAGGGTGTTCGGGGGATTCCGGAGAGAGGGGGAGCGGTGATGCATGGCCGGAGAGAGCCCTCGGGGCGGTGGAGAAAGGACGGGAACGGGATTTCGGGCCGCCCCATGAATGAGGAACGGGTGGAGGAAGCGCTGCCGATTTTGTTTATGGTAAATAACGGTATTTAATCGGGCGACCTACGGCGGGGAAGGGATGGACGGGCGGCGGGATACGCAAGACGACTCCCCGGCGGAAAGATACCGGTTGGAGCCAAGGTAATCCTTTCGGTCCTCAGCTGTCCGGTTTCGAGATTCAAGCCTCGGGAGCAAGAAAACAGGTGCGTGAACAATCTTTGATTCCTATAATGGTGGATACACACCGCGGGGTTTCCCTCGAGCCAGGTATCCACAAGGCGAACCCCGCAGGCAGCCGTCTCGGCGAGGGTGCCGAGGAAGAAAAAAGGAAAAGTTGGGAAGGATGCTTGCCATGGCCCTGCGATAGCCCGGCGATAGAACGAATTTCAGGGAAGGGGAGTGAGTGGCATGGTCATCGTGATGCGTTCCGGGGCAACGGAACAGGAGATCCAGGAGATAGTGGACCTTCTGCACGAAAAGGGGCTGGAGGCCCACGTATCCAGGGGTGAGTTCCGCACCGTCATCGGGGTCATCGGTGACGACGAGCTGGTGATGCAGGTCCCCTTCCAAGCCTACCGGCAGGTGGAGAGGGTCATCCCCATCCTGAAACCCTACAAGCTGGCCAGCCGGGAGTTCCAGGAAGAACCCACGGTCATCAAGGTGGACGGTGTGGAAATCGGCGGAGGGACCTTCACCGTCATCGCCGGCCCGTGCTCGGTGGAGAACGAGGGGCAGGTGGTGGAGTCGGCGCGCATCGCCAAGGAGGCGGGAGCCCGGCTCTTCCGGGGAGGGGCCTTCAAGCCCCGCACCTCGCCCTACAGCTTCCAGGGGCTGGGGGAGGAGGGGCTGCGGCTTCTCGCCCGGGCCCGGGAGGAGACCGGCCTGCCTATCGTCACCGAGGTGCTGGACGTGAGGGACGTGGAGCTGGTCTACCGGTACGCCGACGTCCTCCAGGTGGGGGCGCGTAACATGCAGAACTTCCTGATGCTCAAGGAGCTGGGCAGGCAGGACAAGCCCGTGCTCCTCAAGCGGGGCATGAGCGCCACGGTGGAGGAATGGTTGATGGCCGCGGAGTACATCCTCAAGGAGGGCAACTCCAAGGTCATCCTCTGCGAGAGGGGCATCAAGACCTTCGAGACCGGGACCAGGAACACCCTGGACATCTCCTCCATCCCCGCGGTCAAGGGAGTCTCCCACCTGCCGGTGTTCGTGGACCCGAGCCACGCCACCGGCATCCGGGACCTGGTTCCGCCGCTGTGCCTGGCGGCCCTGGCGGCAGGGGCGGACGGGGTGATGGTGGAGATGCACCCGCGACCGCGCGAGGCCCTCTGCGACGGCGCCCAGTCTTTGACCCCGGAGGGCTTCCGCTCCATGATGAAGGAAGTGTCGCGGCTGGCGGCGTTCCTGGGCAGGAGGTGAAAATGCGGGAGCCGGCCGGGCCCGGGCATCGTCGCCCCGCTTACCGGCGTTTCATGCAGCCGGGCACGTGGTGAAAGCACGGGAAGGCGGCCCGGTTCCCGCGGAGCGCGGTGAAGGGCGGGTAAAGCGGCTTCTGGAAGGAAATGGTATAGAATGTCCGATCTCCTGTATGAACGCGTAGGGATAGTGGGCACGGGGCTCATCGGCGGCTCGCTGGGACTGGCCATGCAGGCCTCTGGAGCCGCGGGGAAGGTCCTGGGCAGCGACGTGGATGCCGAGATGCTGGAAAGGGCCCTGAAGGTGGGCGCCGTCCAGGAGGCCTTCGAACGCCCGGAGGAGATGGTCCCCCGTTGCGACCTGGTCCTGGTGGCCGTCCCGGTGAGGGCCATCCCCGGGGTGCTGGAGAGGATAGCCCCCTTCCTGCGCCCCGGGACCACGGTGAGCGACGTGGGCTCGGTGAAGGAGGGAGTGGTGAAGGCGGCGGCGAGGATACTCCCCTCCTACTGCCACTTCGTGGGCGGCCATCCGCTGGCCGGCTCGGAACAGAGGGGGGTGGAGTTCGCCGACCCCGATCTCTTCCGGGAGACCTACTACGTGCTTACCCCTACTAGAGAGTGCGATGCCGAGGCCTATTCCCGGTTGCATGCCCTTCTCACCTCGCTGGGCGCCAGGGTGATAGCCATGGAGCCGCGCCTGCATGACCGGGCGGTATCCGTCGTCAGCCACGTGCCCCACGTGATGGCCATGGCCCTCATGAACCTGGCCCTGCGAAGGGCCGAGGAGTTCCCGCTCCTCAGGCTGGCCGCGGGAGGCTTCCGGGACGTGACCCGCATTGCCGCTTCCGATCCCCGGTTGTGGTTGGACATCCTGGCCGAGAACCGAGAGGCGGTGTGCGAGACGCTCGAGGAGGTCCTAGGGAACCTGGAGCGCATACGTGACTATCTGAGGGCGGGCCGCGAAACGGAACTTTTTTCCTGGTTGGAGAGGGCCAGCGTGGGGCGGCGGAACCTTGCTCCCGCCCTGAGGGAATCCCTGGGAGAGATGTACCTCCTCACCCTGCCGGTGGAGGACCGGCCGGGGGTCATCAGCGAGGTCACGCTGACGGTGGGGGACATGGGTATCAACATAGACGACCTGGAGCTGGTGCATCCCCTGGAGAGCGGCCAGGGGATCCTGCGCCTCTCCATAACCGGGGAGGAGAACGCGCGGAGGGCCATGGATGCGCTGCGCGCCCGCGGTTACCGAGTGACCCTGGGCAGGGCGATGGGAGAACATTGAGAGGTGAGCGTCGGTGGGGAGCGGAGGCGGTCGTCTTCTGCGGTGCGACCGGGCGGACGGAGCCGGCGGATGCGGTGAGGCGGCGGAGGAAACGGCCACGCCAGAGGTAAGGAATGGAAATCACCATCAGCGGAAGGCGCTCCCTGCGGGGGGAGTTGAGGGTCCCCCCGGATAAATCCATTTCCCACCGGGCGGCCATCCTGGGGGCCATGGCCCGGGGCACCACCGTGGCCCGACCTTTCCTCCGCTCCGGGGATTGCCTGAGCACCCTGCATTGCCTCCTCCGGCTGGGGGTGGAGGCCGACCTGGAGGGGGATACCCTGACCGTGAGGGGGAAGGGTCCGGAGGGATGGAAAGCTCCCGCGGAGACCCTGGACGCCGGGAACTCCGCCACCACCATGCGTCTCTTAGCCGGCGCCCTTGCCGGGAGGCCCTTCCGCTGCGAGCTAACCGGGGATGATTCCCTGCGGCGCCGGCCCATGGGGCGCATCGTGCGTCCCCTGCGGCTCATGGGGGCGGAGATAGAGGCCATGGGGGAAGGAGACCGACCACCCCTGGTCATCCGAGGCGGGGAACTCAAGGGGATAGAATACCGCATGGAGGTGGACAGCGCCCAGGTAAAATCGGCGCTGCTGCTGGCCGGCCTACAGGCAGAGGGGGAGACGCGCATCCTGGGCGGGCGTTCCTCGCGCGACCACACCGAGAGGATGCTCCTGCTCATGGGCGCCGATCTCTCCTTCGGGGAGGACGGTGCCCTGGTCATCCGGAGGTCGGAGCTCGAGCCCGTGGAGATCGACGTTCCCGGGGATCTCTCCAGCGCCTCCTTTCTCCTGGCGGCTGCGGCGATGGTGCCGGGTTCACGGCTGATCATCAAGGATGTGGGGCTTAACCCCACCCGGGCCGGTTTCCTCTCCGTCCTCAATTCCATGGGGGCCCTGGTTCTCGAATCCCACTACCGGGAGGTGTGCAACGAGCCGCGTGGAGATCTGGAGGTTGGAAGCGCCTCCCTCAGTGGCGTGGAGGTGGATGGGTGGCGGATACCTGCCCTCATCGACGAGGTGCCCCTCCTTGCCGTCCTAGGGTGCCGGGCGCGGGGGGAGACGGTGGTCAGGGGAGCCGGCGAGCTGCGGGTCAAGGAGAGCGACCGTATCGCCGCCGTCTGCGGGGAGCTGCGCAAGATGGGCGCCTCCATCGAGGAGCTTCCCGACGGCTTCGTGGTCAGTGGCCCGGTGAGCTTGCGGGGGGCGCGGGTGGACTCCCACGGGGACCACCGCATCGCCATGTCCCTTGCCGTGGCTGCCCTCTGCGCAGAGGGGGAGACGGTCATCTCCGGGTGGGAGTGCGTGGATATCTCCTTCCCCGATTTCCTGGACACCTTGCGCTTGCTGGTCGGTGGCTGAAAGCGGGTGTTCCCGCCCGCTCGGTCGGAATGCGCCTACAGGGGAAGGGCGAAGCGGAAAACGGAACCCCCGCCCTTCCTCTCCGTGCACCATATCCTTCCCCCGTGGGCCTGCACGATCTCCCGGGCCAGGTAAAGCCCCAGCCCGATGCCGGGCAGGGAATGGTGCATGGCCTCCTCCACCTGGTAGAACTTCTCGAATACCAGCAGGCGGTCCTCCACGGGGATGCCCGGTCCCCGGTCCTTCACCGAGATCACCGCCTCGTCCGCCAGGACCTCGGCGGTCAGTTCGATGGGTTCTCCGTCGGGCGAATACTTGGCCGCGTTATCCAGCAGGATGATGAGGACCTTGAGGATCTTGTCCGCGTCGATCTTCACGGGAGGGAGTCCAAGGGCGGGGTGCACGTACATGGGATGATTGGTCCCCTTGGCCCGCATCTCCTCCACGGCCCTTTCCAGCAGCGGCTGGAGGTCGGTTTCCTCTCTCCGCAGGGAGAGCATGCCCTTTTCCAGCTTGGAGACCTCCAGTATCTCCATAGTGGTGTGTTCCAGTCGCTTGGCCCCGTTCTCGATGCGGGAGAGGATCTCCTCCACCATTCCCTGGTCGAGGCGGTTCCGGTGGCTCTTGAGGGTATGGGCGTAGCCGAGGATGATGGATATGGGATGCCGCAGCTCGTGGGAGACCACGTCTATGAGGTCCCGGAGGGAAAGCTCGTGCTGCAGGTGCGCTTCCTCCAGGGAGATGAACCGGGCAAGCAGGTTGAGGCAGTCCTTCTCGTCCCGGGTGTACACGCGGGCGTTCCTGTGGTACAGGCATAGGGCTCCGGCCGCCTTGCCCGCGTGCATGACCGGCTGTCCGTAGAAGGTGCGCGCCCCCAAGGAAAGGGCCACAGGATCGGTGAGAAGTTCATCGTGCAGGGCAAGGTCGGGGAGGTATAGGGGCTCTTCCGCCTGCCGCCCCAGTATCCGCAGGACGAGGAATCGCTGGGGATTTTCCTCCCTTGGATCAACGAGGGGGGTTCCCGGGGAGGGATAGAGCTGGAGACGGTCTTTTTCCCAACGGAAGTAACAGCAGGAGTCGGCCTCGAAAAGTTCCCGGACCGAGGACACGACCAGTTGGAAGTTCTCCGCCGCGTTCGGACCCAGCCGGCAGAAGAGGCGGTTGATCTCGTCGAGGGTCTTCTTTGCCCGCGCGCATCCCGAGAGGTCCAGGATTTCCAGGACGATACCCCCGATCTCGCGATGGTCGGTCAGGTTCCTGAACAGCAGCGCGGCGTTGAAGGCCAGTTCCACTCCGCACAGGAGGCGCGTGGAGGAGAGGAAGGAGTAACCCGGCCTCTCGAGCAGTTCCCGGAATAGGGGGGAAAGCCTGGCTCTTTCCTCCTCTTCCAGGAGGTCGAAGAAGGTTATCGACCCGGCCTTGTCCTCCTCCAGGCCTAGCACGCGGGCGAAGATCTCGTTGCAGCGCACTATCCTCCCCTGGTCGTCCAGTACCGCGGCTGGACGGTAGGATTCCGGCGCCAGGCTAAGGTATTCCCTTTTCAGGTTCTGGGAATGGCGCTGGAGTGCCGCGTCCACGGATGCCGTTCCGGAAAAGGACACCAGGTTAAGGGTGGATGACGCGGATTCTTTTCCTTCCCCCTTCATTATCGGCATTCACTTTCTCTCGGCGTGAGTACTCTCGATATCTACCGGGACGGACGCAAAACGTCGCTCCCATCTCGGAACCCGGGTGCAACCCGCCCGCTGCAGGCATTATCGCCGGAATAAGGAAAACCTTATATCGACCCAATTTCCCCGTTCCGGCACACAAAAGGGTGAATTTCGGGTTTTCCCGATCGGGATTATCCACCTTTTGGCGCGTCGCGGGGGGACGTAAAGGGGAGGATGGGGAGACGGCTGCGCTGGTATTAGTTTCCCCAGGAAAAGAAAAACAGTCCAAGCGCAAGGACTCCGGGTTGTGGCGGCGATGCCGGCCGTTCCCTCGGGAGCGAGGTGAGATCATGTCGGAGATGATCCTCGAGGACGAGGAGGTCGACGTCCTCAGGGAGATAGCCAATATTGGTTCCGGTCACGCCGCCGCTTCCATGGAGAAGTGGCTGGATCGAGAGATGCTTCTCGACGTGCCCCAGGCTTTCCTGGTTCCGGTGGAGGAGGTGGCGGAGCATATCGGGGATCCCCTGCAGGCGGTGATCTGCGTCTATTCCCGGGTCAACGGGGAGATAACGGGACACCTTCTCTACACCCTTGCCCTGGAGGATGCCAAGGCCCTTCTGGACATCCTCCTGGATCCGGAGGACCGGAAGTGGGGTTTTTCCCCGGACAACCTCTCCGCCATCGCCGAGACGGGGAACATACTCTTCAACGCCTACCTCACCGCGGTCTCCAGGACCAGCGGATTGGAGCTCTACCCGGGGACTCCCGCCTGCGCCGCAGACATGCTGGAGGCGGTGGTGAACACCGTGCTCCTGGAGATCTGCGAGGACAGTGAGTACACCCTGGTACTGGAGACGCAGTTTCGCGGGGAGGGACTTTCCTCGGTGGGGTACGTTCTCTTCCTGGCCGAGAACCAGGCCCTGAAGAGGCTGGTACAGAGGGTGGAGGAGGAATAGGGCTTCCATTTCGCGGTGTACCCAGGAAGGGTATCATGGCGCCGCACCCGGCCACGCGGGCGGCGAGGCGCGGAAAGGATGGGAAGGGATGCCCAGGCGGATTATCGTCAAGATGGGAGACCTGGAGATAAGCGATAGCCCGGGCGACGTGCTCACCAGCGTCCTGGGATCCTGCGTGGGGGTGATATTGCTCGATCGCAACGGCCCGCTGACCGGGATGGCCCACATCATGCTCCCGGAGAGGACCAAGGGGATGCTGGTGGGGAACCGGAAGGCCAAGTACGCCGGGCCGGGCGTCCTCGCCCTGGTCCGGGAGATGATGCGCCGGGGGTCCCGCAAGGACGACCTTTACGCCAAGCTCTGCGGGGGAGCCAGGCTGTTCGGCGAGAACAGCCTGCAGAACATCGGGGAGCGGAACGTCGCCGTGACCCGCGCCGCCCTCCGCAAGTTGAACATCCCCATCCTGGCCGAGAGGGTGGGGGGAGAGGTCGGAAGGAACGTGATCGTGGAAGTGGGGACGGGAAGGGTGATCGTCAAGGTCTCCGGCGACCACGCGGAGGTGATCTGAGGCTCGGCTTCCTTTTCCGGTGGCAAATCCCCCCATTTTCCTTTCCCCGGCGGACATCGGGGGGATGAAGGGATAGGCGAGGGAATTATCCTGGGGGATGTGGGAAAGGAGGAAAGGGGAGTGACCGCGCGGATAATGATCGTCGATGACGCGGCCTTCATGCGCAAGAGGATACGCAACATCCTCCTCAAACACGGTTACGAGGTGGTGGCCGAGGGGGAGAACGGGAAGGAGGCCGTCGATTTCTACCAGCAGCACTCCCCCGACCTGGTGACCATGGACATCACCATGCCCGAGATGGACGGCATCGAGGCCTTGCAGAGGATAATGGACCTGGATCCCAAGGCCAAGGTGGTGGTGGTCTCGGCCATGGGCCAGCAATCCATGGTCATCAAGGCCATCAAGAGCGGGGCCAAGGACTTCATAGTCAAGCCCTTCGAGCCGGACAGGGTCATCCAGACGGTGAGGAGGGCTCTGGAAGCGGGATAGGCTGGCAGGGCGGGGGCGGGAGAACCCCGGTCGCCCGCCATGCTTTCCGCGGGACGAGGAAGGGGAAAAGCGGGGCTGAGGACACGCCCCGGGCCACGGACGGCATCGCTGCCGTCCGCTTTTTTTGGCGAGGTTGAGAGGAACGGAAGCGGCGTGACGGGCCGCCGTGAGACGAGATCGGCGGAGGGAGGTCGATACGCAAATGGCCGAGGAACCCCTTTCCCAGGAGGAGATAGACGCCTTGGTAAGGGGCGAGTCGGGAAGTTCCGGTGGGGATGCCGGGCTTCCTCCGACGTCGCGCGACGGATCCTCCCCGGGGGAAGGGGATGAACATCCCCTGGACGAGGACCAGCTCGACGCCCTGGGGGAGTTCTTCAACATCGCCATGGGCCGTGCGGCCACCGTCCTCTCCACCATCCTGGGAAGGGACGTGGAGATCACCACCCCGCGCGTGTCCTGGATTGACTGGAAAGAAATGGTATCCTCCCATCCCGTGCCCTGCGTGGTCGTCTGGGTGGAGTTCAAGGAGGGACTGGAGGGAAGCACGGTGCTGGTGCTCTCGCAGCGGGACGCCAACCTGGTGGCCAACATCATGGACGAGGAGGAAAGGGACCTGGAGGAACCCCTGGACGAGTACCGGCAGAGCGTGGTGGGGGAAGCGGTGAACCAGATGGTGGGGGGAGCCGTTTACGCCATGTCCGAGATGCTGGGCCTGGAAATGAGTATCCAACCGCCTCGCATCCAGGTACTGGATTTTTCCTCCGGGGACGAAACCCCTCCCGCCCCGTCCTACGGGGAGGGCGACCTGGTGCAGATAGCCTTCGAGTTCCGGGTGGATGACCTTTTGAAAAGCGAGATGATCCAGCTCATGCCGGTGGGTTTCGCCCAGGCGCTGGCGGACATGATCCTCCAGGAGGACGAGGAGGTAGAGCTTCCCCGCGAGGAGGAGCGCGTGGCGGAGCGGGGCGAATCCGGGGAAGCCGGCCCGCCGACCACCGCTTCGGAGGAGGAGGTGGAGGTCCGTCGCGCCGAGTTCTTGCCCCTCGGCGGTGGGGCGGGGGGCGACCGTTCCGAGGAGGACAACATCCGGCTGCTCCTGGACATCGAGCTGGAGGTCTCCGTGGAGTTGGGGCGCACCCGCATGAGGATAAAGGACGTGCTCTCCCTCGGCGAGGGCTCCATCATCGAGCTGGACAAGGTGGTGGGGGAGCCGGTGGAAATATATGCCAACCGGAAGCTCATCGCTCGCGGCGAGGTGGTGGTGATCGACGAGGATTTCGGCGTCCGGGTTACCGAGATCGTGAGGAAACAGCCTTGAGGACCATGTCGCGCAGTGCCGTGACGTCGCAGCGGCGCGTATCCCCGGTGGGTGGGGCGGCCAAGGATCCATGGAAAAGGGCGCTGGTGGGATTGGCGCTCCTGGTCCTGCTCATGGTCGCGGTGTCCTTTATCTCCGGCAGGCTGAAGGCGGGAGAGAGCGCCGCCCGGGCGCTGGGGGAAGGGGAAGGGGACGCCGCGGCGGCGAAGGCCGAGGGGGAAGCGGAAAACTCCGGCAGGGATGTGACCACGGCGAAATCCGCCCCGCAGGACTCCGTGGGCGGACAAGCGGAATCCCCGGCGGAGGGGGAAGCGGAAAAGGAGGGACCGGAAGGGGAGACGCTCCCGGGATCGATCACGGGGGGAGAAGGGGAAACCCTCCCACCGGAGGTCTCCGGCCAAACCCCTTCCCTCGACCTCGGGGGAAGCCTCCTCAAGGTCTTCCTGGGGCTGGCGGTGGTGGCGGCGCTCCTGTTGGCGACCAGGTTCGTGGCGGCAAGGAGCTCCGGGAGAAAGAGGCTTCCCGCCGGGGGGAGGCTGGAGGTGGTCGGCTATACCCGCCTGGGCCCCGCCTCGGGCATCTACGAGGTGAGGGCGGGAAACAGGATTCTCATGATCGGCGAAGCGGAGAAGGGGCTCACCCTCCTGGGGGAGGTGGACACGGAGGCGCTGGTGGAGGCCGAGGAGGCTGAGTTCCTGGAGGACGAGTTCCTGGCCCTGTTGAGGGAGGAAATGGCGCCGCCGCACGAGAGGTCGGAATCTCGGACCGGGAAGCGTGACCTCCTCGAGGAGCTGAGATGGAAGACGGCGAGAAGGCGCAGGCCCGCGTGGAGATGAACGAAGGTGGAAAATGGATGGGAAGGAGAAGGAAACCCGTCCTCCTCGCGGCGGCCGGAACGGCCTTCGTGCTCCTGCTGGTCATGGCCTTCCTCGCCTCGGGGATGCAGCGCGCCTCGGCCCAACCCGAGGAGGACGAACTGGTGAACACGCTGGAGGAGGGTTCGAGGAGCAACTCCCTGGTGCAGTTGCTCATCTTGATCACCCTCCTGGCCCTGATCCCCACCGTGCTCCTGTGCATGACCTGTTTCACCAGGGTGGTGGTTATCCTGTCTTTCATGCGCAATGCCATCGGCACGGCGCAGCTTCCGCCCAACCAGGTGATCATCGGGGTGGCCCTGTTCCTCTCCCTTTTCATCATGTCGCCCGTGGTGAGCAGGATAAACAACGAGGCGGTGAAGCCTTACATGGAGGGGTCCATCCAGAGGGAGGAGGCCTTCCGGCGCGGGTTGGAGCCCCTGCGGGAGTTCATGCTACGACAGACGGAGGAAAAGGACTTGGAGCTCTTCCTGAACCTCTCCTCGGAGGAAAGACCGGAGAGCCCGGAGCAAGTTTCCACCATGGTGCTGGTTCCCGCCTTCGTGGTCAGCGAGTTGAAGAAGGCGTTCATCATCGCCTTCCTGATCTTCATCCCTTTCCTGATCGTGGACATACTGGTCTCGGGCACCCTCATGTCCATGGGGATGCTCATGCTTCCCCCCATGATCATCTCTCTCCCCTTCAAGCTGCTGCTCTTCGTCTTGGTCGACGGATGGGGGCTGGTGGTGCGTTCCCTGATCAGCAGTTTCAAGTGAGTGCGGCGGAGGGAGGGGAGGGCTCGGAAAAAGGGGACCGGAACCGAAAAAGGGAGGAGCGAGCCGATGCTGGAGATCGTGGGCAGGGCCTTTTTCCTGGCCCTCATGATGTTGCTGCCCCTCCTCGGGGTGACCATGCTGGTGGGGGTGATCATCAGCATCCTCCAGGCCGCCACGCAGATCCAGGAGATGACCCTTACCTTCATTCCCAAGCTGTTCGTCACCCTTCTGATGATCATCCTGGCCGGACCATGGATCATCCGGACCCTGGTCAATTTCACCCTGGAGATATTTCGCAGCCTGCCGGAGTTCATACGTTGAGGAGTGGGGGAGGATGGGAGCGTCGAGGACGTTCCACGGGGATTCGGATAAATCCGCCGGAAATCAACCGCGGGAACGGGATAAGATGCCGCGGTTTCGGGGGAAGGCGTAGGGGATGGAGGGCGATGGACGCGGTGAAAGGTTACTCATCCAGCGAGGAGGTCGGCTGACATGTACTTCCCGGTGAGCGAGGCCTCCATCTCCGCCTTCCTGATGGTCTTGGGGCGCGTTTCCGGAGCCGTCGCCGCCTCGCCCTTCTTCAGGAGGGGGCAGGTGCCGGTGCTGGTGAGGGCTGCCCTTTGCCTTGTGCTCACCCTTTTCCTGGCCCCCCTGGTGGGAGCGGAGGCCCTGCGGCTGGACCTGGCCTTTCCCCTGCGGCTGGCCTACGAGGTCCTGGTGGGGGTTTTCCTGGGATACCTCTTCACCCTGGTGGTTAGCGGCGTGAGCATGGCCGGGGGAGTGCTGGATTTCGAGATGGGTTTCGGCCTGGCCCATTCCTTCGACCCCCACGCGGGGTCCTACGCCAGCATCCTGGCCCGCTTCTATCTGCTCTTGGCGGTGCTGGTTTTCTACCTGGCCGGGGGGCACCGGTTGCTGGTGGTTACCGTGCTGGCCAGCTACCGGGTCTTCCCCGCCGGAAGCCTGGCTCTACCGGAAATAATTTCCACCGCCTCGGCCCGGGCGGCGGCGGAGGTTTTCGTGGTGGCCGTCAAGGTGGCCGCGCCGGTGATGGGGGCCCTTTTCGTGGCCGACGTGGTCTTCGGCCTGGTGGCCCGCTCGGTACCGCAGCTCAACGTGTTCGTCCTGGGGATTCCCCTCAAGGTTCTCCTGGGGCTCCTGGCGGTGGCCGTGACCCTGCCCGCCACGGTGGTTTTCCTGCGCCACCTCTTCGAGGGATTCGAGGGGTGGCTGGCGGGAGCCTGGTGAGCGGGAGGGCGAGAGGAGACGGGAAAGGATCGCGGAGAGGGGGTTAAGGAGTGCCGAGGGAGGAGAGGACGGAAAAGGCGACTCCCAAGAAAAGGGAGGACGTGCGCAAGAAGGAGGGCATGGTAGCCCGGAGCGCGGATCTCACCTCCGGGGTCATGTTCCTCTTTTCCGTTTTTTTTCTCCGGCTCTGGGGCCCTTCCCTCTTCCGGTACTTCGCCTCCCTGGTGGAAGCGGGGCTGGCCACGGCGGGCGGGGAGGCCACCACCTCCGCCATCCTCCAGAACCTCAGGGCGGGGCTGGTGGGAATCATGGGCACCCTCGCCCCTCTCTGCCTGGCCCTGCTCGCCGTGGCCCTGCTCGTAAACGGCCTGCAGGTGAAGCTTTATTTCGTGCCCAAGGCGTTGAAGCCGAGAGGGGAGAGGATCAACCCGCTGCTGGGCCTGAAGAGGCTCTTCTCGCCGCGTTCCCTGGCGGAACTGGCCAAGAACATGCTGAAGGTAGGCCTGGTGGGAGCGGTGGCCTACGCCTCGGTGAGATCGGATTACGTCAAGCTTCATGCCATGGTGGGGGCGAGCGTCGCCCAGGCCCTGGCGGCCTACATGAGGGTTATCTTCAGCGCCGCGCTGAAGGTGGCCCTGGTGATGTTCGTCCTGGGGTGCGCCGACTACGGCTACCAGAAATGGGAATTCGAGCGCAACATCCGGATGACCCGCCAGGAGATCAAGGAGGAGTTCCGGCAGACGGAAGGGGATCCCAACCTCCGCGCGGCCATTCGCTCGCGCATGCGGGATCTGGCCAGGAGGAGGATGATGCAGAGGCTGCCGGAGGCCACCATGGTGATCACCAACCCCCGGCATTACGCCGTGGCCCTCCAGTACCGGAAACGCATGCCCGCTCCCAAGGTGATCGCCAAGGGAGCGGATTTCCTGGCCCTGCGCATTCGAGAGGAAGCGGAGAAGCTGGGCATCCCGGTGGTGGAGGACCCTCCGCTGGCCCGGGCCCTGTACGCGTCGGTGGAGGTGGACCAGGAGATTCCGCCCGAGCTGTACAAGGCGGTGGCGGAGGTGCTGGCCTACCTCATCAGCGTGGACGTGAGGATGGCGGCCAGGATAGCTTGAAAAACGCCCCGGGGCCGCGTCCACCGGGAGTAAGCGTGAAGGGAGGAGGAAAGGAAGAGGCATGGGGCCTCGCCTGGCCAAGGACGCAAGGAACGAAGGATGAACGCTTCGCGCCTGGACCGGTACAGCGATTTTCTGACCGCGGGGATCGTGGTCCTCATCATCGTCATGATCCTCGTGCCCCTGTCTCCCTTCATCCTCGACCTCCTGATCGCCTTCAACTTCGCCCTTTCCCTCCTGGTGATGCTGGTGACCATGTACACCCAGGAGCCTCTTCATTTCTCCGTGTTTCCCACCCTGCTGCTCCTGGCCACCGTCTTCCGGCTGGCCATCAACATCGCCGTCACCAGGCAGATCCTGGTAAACGCCAACGCTGGCTCCATGGTCCGCGCCTTCGGTAACTTCGTCATCTCCGGGAACCTCATCGTCGGGCTGGTGGTCTTCTTCATCATCGTCATCGTGCAGTTCGTGGTCATCACCAGCGGCGCCAACCGCGTGGCCGAGGTGGCGGCCAGGTTTACCCTGGACGCCATGCCCGGGAAACAGATGAGCATCGACGCCGACCTCAACGCTGGGTTGATCAGCGAGGAGGAGGCCCGGAGGAGAAGGGAGGAGGTGGCCAGGGAGGCCGACTTCTACGGGGCCATGGACGGGGCCAGCAAGTTCGTGAAGGGCGACGCCATCGCGGCCATCGTGGTGGTCTTCGTGAACCTCCTGGGCGGGCTGGCGGTGGGGGCCTTCCAGAAGGGCATGGACTTGAACGCCGCGGTCAACACCTACAGCCTGCTGACCATCGGTGCCGGGCTGGTGGTCCAAGTGCCGGCTCTCCTGGTCTCCACGGCGACGGGGGTGATCATCACCCGGGCGGCCGCGGAGGCCAACCTGGGCTCGGACCTCTCGCGGCAGCTCCTGCGTCAGCCTAGGGCCCTGCAGATAGGGGCGGGGATCATCGGGCTCTTGGCCCTCCTCCCGGGGTTGCCCAAGGTTTCCCTGCTGGCCATGGCCCTGGGCACCTTCGGGGTTTCGTTGGCCATGAGAAGGGAGGTCAAGGAGGCCGTGCCCGAGGCCGAGGTGGAAGAGGAACCCCTCGGCCCCCGCAGCCGGGAGGAGGTGCTGGAGCTGGTTAAGGTGGACCCCATGGAGCTCGAACTGGGGTATGACCTCATCCCCCTGGTGGACCCCGGTTCGGGCAGCGACTTCATGGACCGGGTGATCCTGGTCCGTCGCCAGATCGCCCTCGAACTGGGCATAGTGGTGCCGCCCATCCGCCTGCGCGATAATCTCACCCTTTCTCCCGACACCTATCGCATACTCATCCGGGGTGCCGAGGTGGCCAGGGGGGAGCTGCGGACCCGGGGGTACCTGGCCCTGAACGCCGGGGAGGCGGACACCACCTTCCCCGGCGTGCCCACCACCGAGCCGGCCTTTGGCCTTCCGGCTCTCTGGATAGGCGAGGACATGGCGGAGACCGCCAAGTCCGCCGGGTACACGGTGGTGGACCCGGCCTCCGTGCTGCTCACCCACCTCACGGAGACCATCCGGAGGCACGCCGCCGAGCTCTTGAGCCGGCAAGACACCCAGGCCCTGCTGGACCTGGTGAAGAGGGACAATCCGGTGGTGGTGGAGGAACTAGTTCCCGGGCAACTGACCGTGGGCGAGGTGCACCGCGTGCTGCAGAGACTGCTCGAGGAGGGTGTCCCGGTGCGGGACCTGGTGACCATCCTAGAGGTCCTCGGGGACCGGTCGCGGTTCACCAGGGACGTGGACCAGCTCGCAGAAAGCGTCCGCCGCGCGCTCTCCCGCACCATCACCCGGAAGTACCTGTCCGAGGACGGGGTGTTGTACGTGGTGACCCTGGACCCCGCCCTGGAGAGGACGGTGGAGGAATCCGTGCAGCAGGTGGGCGGAGAGCCGGTGCTGGCCATGGACCCGGCGCTCGCCGAGAGGTTCATCTCCAGGTTGGCGGGCGTGGTAGGGGATGCGGCGGGGACCGGAAACCAGCCCGTTCTGCTCTGCGGCACGGGCGCCAGGCGCTTCCTGCGGCGCATGCTGGCCCGCATCATGCCCCACCTGGCGGTGATCTCCTACGAGGAGGTGGCCCCGGGGGTGGAGATAAAGTCCCTGGGAACGGTGGACATAGGGGAACCCGAGACCATGGGTGCGCCGGGAGGGAAAACGGGAAACTGAAAAAGGCGGAAGCACGGCGGCAGGAGGTGAGATGACGTGAGAATCAGGAGATACGTTGGGCCCGACGTGCCCACCGTGCTGCGCCGCATTCGGAGGGAGTTGGGCAAGGACGCGGTTATCGTGAAAACGGAGGAGAAGGTGGAGGGGGGTCTCCTCGGTTTCTTCGGTACCAAGGTGGTGGAAATCCTGGCCATGGCGGCGTCGGACGCGCCGGGAGGGGAACGCAGGGAACTGGACCTCACCCTTCCCGGGGAGCTTCCCCCCCGGGACGGGCGCGGCGGAGAGGGCGCGGGCCCGTCCCGAACCCCCGCCGGGGGCGGGAAAACAGGGGATTCCGCCGCTCTCCCGGGTGGGGGCAGGGTCCACGGCCGGGGGGAGATCAGAGACTTCCTACCTTTGGGCATAGCCTGCGAGGAAGGTGGGATGCCGCGCCGCGCCCTTTTCTTCGGCCCTCCCGGGGCGGGGAAGACCTCCGCCCTGGGCCGGCTCGCCTGGTTCTACAGCGGCCGGGAGAGGGTGTGGGTGGTCAGCGTGGAGGAGGAGGGAAGGCTTAGCGGCGCGACGAGGTGGAAGGCCTTCTGGGAGGTCCTGGGCGTGGATTTTGTCCCCGTGAAGGGCTTCGAGGGGCTCCGCGAGGTAGCCCTGGAGGAGGGCGGCGTGGTTTTCGTGGATACACCCCCTCTCCGGGGTGAGGAACTGGAAGAGATCAAGGCGGCCTGCCGGGAATTTTCGCTGGTTCCCTTCCTGGCCGTGGACGCGTGTATGGATTTCGAGGAGTTCCGTGGCTTGTGGAGGCAATGCCAAACAATGGAAGATGTGAGGGTGGTGGCGTGCAAGATGGACACCGTTTCCCTGCCCTCCAGGCGTTCGCGGTGGTCGGGGGAGCTCGCGGGAACCAGGGCCTATTTCACCGACCACCCTTCCATCAACGTGCCCCTCAAGCCGCTGGCGTCGGGTTCTCCATCCAGGCGCAGGGAAACGGGGCGCGGGGAGAACGCGACCGCCGGGTCGAAAGGAACGGCTTCCCGGAACCCAGGCGAAAAGCGGGTCCGGAGGGCAAGGTGAAGGGGCGGAACGGGGGACGTGCCCATGTGGTAAATAATAGTAGGTGAAACCGACGGTGAAGGAGCTCGTGGACATCGTCAGCGTCTATCTTGCCCTGGGCCTGGGCCTGGTGGCCTTCTGGTGGGGGCTTTTCCGGAACTGTCCCCTCGACGACTGCCTGGTCAGGGCCTTGGAGGCCATGGCCGTGGTGTACGTGACCGGTCTGGTGGCCCGCTTGGTGATGGCCCTTTTCCTGGCCTTCGGAGGGCGGAGGAAGAGCCAGAAAGGGAATTCGGATGCGGGGGAGGAGTCGCGGGGCGGCCCCAAGAGCGAGGAGGTGCGGGAGGCATGAGCTTAGCGGCGCGAACGGCCAAGGCGGTAGAGAGAAGGTTGTGGGAAGTCGCCCGGTCTTCCGCGCGCCGCCGGGATGCCCACGCCGGCGTGAGGGGGTGAGGGCATGAGCCTGGGACCCGTTGATTTCCAGCACATGGTAGCCATGTCCAAGGAGATAGAGAGGATACAGCGTCTCCAGGAGGTGCGGCAGCACCACCAGGCACAGGAAATACCGCAAGCCTACGATAAGAAGGTGGAGCGGGAGTCCCGGCGGGTGAGGGAGGTGGCCAAGGGGGAGGACAAGCGGGTGGAGGAGAACGCCTCCCGGGAGAGGGAAAGGGAAGGGGGGAGGAGAGGAGACGGGGGAGGTAAGGGCTCGCTTTACAACGGCAAGGCGAACCTCCACCGCCTGGAGGAAGCGGAGGAGGGGGAGCATGACCTGATGGTTTGAGCCGTTTCGCGACCTGGACGGTGCTTCCACGGCGGCAGCGGGGGAGCGGGGGAAAGGCGGCCGGCCATCCTCCGGAAATGTCCCCGTTACCGGGAGGGGGACCCGGACCGCGCGTCACGGGAGGGGTTCAGGGCAAGCCCTCGGGTTCCGATAAGTACGGTGTCGAGGGAAACGCGAGGTCCGGTGAGGCGGGACAGCGGGTTGCGGGCGAAGGGCTTCGCGGGACGCCGGGCACGCGGTTCCCACGCGACAAGGCCTTTGGTTTAAAACGCGTGGTACCGGCGGAAGAGGCCGAAGAATGCAAGCGCGCGGTTCAAGCGCACGGCGCCGAAAGAGGATGAACACGCGGTTTCGCAGGTAAAACCCCAGGGAGTTAGGCAATAGAAATGGATCCCTTGCCCGCCACACGGCTGGGAGGAAGTTCGGAGACGAGCGGTGGAGAGGCGCACGTTAGTTCCTCGCCGTGAGCCGGCGTCCGTCGTCAGCGGGCGGGAACACCGGGCGAGACGGGAGCGTAGCTATCGCTGGGATTTTCCGGAAAAGGGGGTGCCTATGTCGAGGATCAGGGTGATGGTGGTCGACGATCACACGCTGGTGAGGGAGAGTCTCATGACCGCCCTGGCCACTTCGGCCGCCCTCGAGGTGGTTGGAGGAGCGGGCTCGGGAAGGGAGGCCCTGGAGAAGGCCAAGTCCCTGAACCCGGACGTGATCCTCATGGACGTGAAGATGCCCCGCATGAACGGCATCCAGGCCTGCCGCCTCATCAAGCAGTCCCTGCCCGCGGTGAGGGTGGTCATGCTCACCATGATGGAGGACGAGGCCAGCATCCTGGAGGCCATCTCCGCCGGGGCCAGCGGGTACATCCTCAAGAGCATGCCCGTGAACGAGGTGGTGAGGGCCGTCAAGTTGGCCATGGAGGATAAGTCACCCCTAAGCCCCGAGGCGGCCATGAAGGTCATCAACCAGTTCCGACGGAAGATGGAGGAGGAGGCCTCCCAGTTCAACCTCACCCGCAGGGAGCTGGAAGTCCTCCAGCTCCTGGCCTACGGCTACACCAACAAGATGATCGCCGAGAAGATGTTCATAAGCCAGCAGACGGTCAAGAGCCACGTCATCCATATCTTCCAGAAACTGGGAGCCAACGACCGCACGGAGGCGGTGGCCATCGCCCTGCGCAAGGGCCTGGTGGAATGAGGGTGGAAAGCCGGCGGACTGCCAAGGGCCTGCCCGGGGAATTTCAAGGTTAAACTTCCATGGTTCCCATTAAACGGGATCAGGCTACGGCGGAAGCGTCAGCCTCCCCCCGCGGTGATCACCTCGCCCCGCTCCTTCCCGCGTTTTCGCGTCCCTCCCCGGTTTCTTCCCCGGAGGCAAGGAGGCGGAAGATGGCCGGGGCAATGGAATCCAGCGGCAGCTGCAGGTCCACCGCCCCGCGCTCAACGGCGGCCCGCGGCATGCCGTAGACCACGCAGCTCTCCCTGTCCTGGGCGATGGTGAAGGCACCAGCCTCGTGCATGGCCTGGAGGCCCTCCGCCCCGTCCTCCCCCATGCCCGTGAGGAGCACCCCCACCGCGTTGGGACCCGCGTGGCGGGCCACGGAGTGGAAGAGGACGTCCACGCTGGGCCGCTGGTGGTGGACCATGGGGCCGTCCTTCACCCGCACGTAGTAGCGGGCGCCGCTGCGACGAAGCACCATGTGCCGGTTGCCGGGAGCCAAAAGAACGAGTCCCGGGCGCAGGTAGTCGCCATCGGATGCCTCCCGCACGTCCATCTCCGAGACGGAGTCGAGGCTCGCGGCGAAGGAACGGGTGAACATCTCCGGCATATGCTGGACGATGAGCGTGGGTGGCCCCCCCGCCGGGAAACGACTGATGATCCTGCGGATGGCCTCCGTCCCACCCGTGGAAGCGCCCAGGGCCACCAGCTTCAGGGTGGTCCTCAAGGGGGGCAAGAAGGGGAGGGCCTTTTCTTCCCCTGGGAAGAACACGGATGCGGAGCGGAGACGAGAAAGGTCAGCGAGGGCGGCGGCCTTAATTTTCTCCCGGAGTTGCAGGATGACCTCCTCCACGGAATAGGGACCACCGGGCTTGCTCATCACCTCCACGGCGCCCAGGTCAAGGGCTTGCAGGGCGGTCTGGCTACCCTCGGGGGCCAGGGAACTCAGAACCACCACCGGGAGGGGATGGTGTTTCATGAGCTTGCGGAGAAAAGTCAACCCGTCCATCCGGGGCATCTCGATGTCCAGGGTGATGACGTCCGGCCTGAGCCTCACGATCTTGTCCCGGGCGATGAAGGGGTCGGGAGCCGCCCCCACCACCTCGATGTCCGGGTCCGCGGACAGCTCGCGGGTGAGTATCTGGCGCACGATGGCGGAATCGTCCACCACAAGCACCCTGACCGGCCTGGAGAAAAGGCCCCTCATTCCTCCGGTACCTCCTTGCCTTGCTTTTCCGCGGCGCGGGCTTTCCCGCTGACCTCGTTTCCCCCCCGGCGAGACAGGCCGCGCGACTCTTCCGCCTCCTCAGCCTTGCGGTAGACGGAGGGCCGGCAGTAGCGGAAGGGATGACGGATGCGGGTTAAGCTCTCGGAATGGCCCACGAAGAAATAACCTCCCGGGACCAGGTAACGGTGAAAGCGTCCCACCAGCTCCTGCTGGGTGGCCTTGTCGAAGTAGATCATCACGTTGCGGCACAGGATGACCTGGAAGAGACCCCTCATGGGCCAGTCGCCCACCAGGTTCAGGTAGCGAAAGCGGATGAGCCGGGCGAGTTCCGGGGTCACCCGGAAGCAGTTTTCCCCGTTCAACCGGCACTTACGGAAATACTTGAACTTCCACGCGGCGGGTACGTCCGCGAGCTGATCCTCCCGGTAGACCCCCTCCCTGGCCCTGGAGAGGGCGCGCAGCGAGATGTCCGTGGCCAGGATGAGGACGTCCCTATCGTCCACTTCCTCCAGGTACTCCCGGAGGTAAATGGCCAGGGAATAGGGTTCCTCGCCGCTGGAGCATCCCGCGCTCCAGAACCTTATCCTCTCGAAACCCGAGGCGTTGAGCCAGGGTATCACCTCTTCCCGAAGGAAGTCGAAATGCTCCTGTTCCCGGAAGAGGCGGGTGAAATTGGTGGTCAGGCAATCCACCATGGTGCGGACTTCCTCCGGGTTATCCTCCAGGAAGCGCAGGTATTCCTTGAAGCCGGGCAGTCCCAGGGCGCGCAACCTTTTTCGCAGACGGTTCTGCACCAGCAGTTTCTTTCCCTGGTGCAGGTTCAGTCGCGCCTCCTCGTAGGCCAGGGTGCTGATGCGTCGAAATTCCCCGTCCCCGAGCTCGTAATCCTCGAACAACTGCATCTCCCGGCAGGGGTCACGGCTTCCCGCTCGCCTTTTCGCCAAGGCCCATATTCGCTTCCTCTCGGACAATGTAAGAGGGAGGCGCGCTCCGCGACGCGCGAGCAAGCCCCGTTACGTGCCGTTTCGAGGACAAGGATAGGATTGGAAGGGCCGCCCGGCATCGGAAAAACGGTTGTGCGGGTGTGGAAAAAGGATGGATAAAACGAGTTATCAAGCGGTCCGTAAAGGGCGCGTTCCGAGCCTGCCCCGGTGATGGGGATCGGCGGCCGGTGGCAGTTTCCCGATGGGGCGTGTATGGCTCTATCCCTACTTGTCCCGGGACGCCTGCCGCCCCTTCCGTTTCCCTCCGGCGCGGGGCCTTCGGGAATCCCCTCCGGCCCCTGCCGGGACTCCCCGGTTCTTTTTTTCCTCCGGGGGCCATCGCCCTGCCGGGGCTTTCGGGGACCCGGGCCGGAAGGCGGTGCTCCCGGTGACCCTCCGGAGGAGATAACCCCTTCAGGGCCTCGCTCAGGTCATCGAGTTCCCCTAAGACCCCGGGTAGGGCTCGATGCGCCGGTCACCCGAACGCCCTTTCCGGAGGGCCAAGGGTTCCTCCAAGTCCTCGAGCTCGCGGAGGCTCGAATACGGCTCAACATTCCGGTCACCGGAGGACCTCAGAACTCCTCGAAGTCCTCGAGGGGGATGACCTCCTCCGGGGAGAGCTCGGTGCGGGTGGTCTTCCCGTCCCCCCCGGAAAGGGAGGACCCGGACGGCACGGCCACCTTCTTCCTTTTGCGCATCTCCCGCGCTGGGGAGGAGACCTCCATGCCTCCCCGCAGCTTGAAGGAGGAGACCATCTCCTGCAGCTGGGAGGCCTGGGCGGCCAACTCCTCGGAGGCCGAGGCCGCCTCCTCGGCGGCGGCGGCGTTCTGCTGGGTGACCTTGTCCATCTCCCCCATGGCCTGGTTGACCTGCTCGATGCCCTGCATCTGCTCCCGGGCCGCGGCGGCGATCTCCCCCACCAGGTTGTAGACCTTCTCGAAGGAGGAGTTGATCTCCGAGAGCACCTCGGCCACCTCGGAGGAGACCCGCACCCCGCCCTCGGCGCTTCCCACCGCCTGCTCTATTAAAGCGGCGGTGCTCTTGGCCGCCTCCGCGGAGCGCATGGCCAGGTTGCGCACCTCCTCGGCCACCACGGCGAAGCCCCTCCCGGCCTCC
>JASEFK010000006.1:26463-218736 GCA_030019255.1 Actinomycetota bacterium | reverse complement strand
ACCTGGGATGGGAGGAGGAAGGCTAGGTGGCTGACACAAAATCCTTGACGCTACCGATGCGGCGGACAACAAGGGCTAATGAATGATAAAATTTTAAAGGGATTTACATATAAGAAATTTCGACTGGAAGATCTATAATCCGCATCATCCCCGCGCTAAGCCTGGAAGCCAACGAGTTATCGCGCGAACGAAGGAGCTAGCGAGGAAGGGCTGTATCGCGTTTTGCCTGATTCCGAGCGGAAAGGGCGAAGCTTGCGCAAAGGCCTTCCTTTTTACTACCGGGAGGGTAAATGGGCTCCTGCCCCCACGGGTCCTGGTTCGCCAGCTCGTCCCACCGACATCTGAAGAGTGGATGCCGCAAGATTCAGCTCCTGGACCGGGATGAGGCGCCGCGTGGTCCAGCCTGTGCGGGCGAGGGTGCCGTGGTTTTCCCTTCTCCCACGAGCTCCTGGGGGAACGGAAAGCATTCTTCGGGGATAAGGAAATAGCATCTTGCTCTCCTCATCCCTGAACGCGGATCCCTTAAACTAATGATAGATGCGCATTACCGTATCGGCGGCCCGGGATCCCCAGGCGACCTCCTTCTAAGGAGGACCGGTAATGGGGGTAAAAAAACGGTCCTTCCTGGATCCCAGAAGGGCAAGGCAGGGTATTATGGGCGTGAGTTCCACGGATCGTCCGGGTAGGCGGAAGGAGGTCGCACCAAGTTTTACATCGTCTTCGGCTCCTGGAGGTTGAGGATGCTAGCCGTCAGCGTGCGAGGTTTGAAGAAATATTATGGGGACGTGCGCGCCGTGGACGGCGTGGACCTGGATATAGAGGAAGGAGAGGTATTCGGGATACTGGGGCCCAACGGAGCCGGTAAGACCACCACCCTGGAGATGATAGAGACCCTGCGGGACCCGGACGCGGGGGAGATCTCCGTTCTGGGACTCGATGCCCGCCGGGAGCAGAGGAAGATACGGGAGTCGATCGGGGTCCAGCTCCAAACCACGGTATTTTTCGAGGAACTCACGGTGTGGGAAACCCTGGACCTCTTCGCTTCCTTTTACACCCGGTCCCTTTCTCCCTGGGCGCTCCTGGAGCTGGCGGAGCTGCGGGAGAAGGCGAAGTCGAGGGTGAACACCCTCTCCGGGGGGGCAGCACAAGCGCCTGTCCATCGCCCTGGCCCTGGTTAACGACCCCCGCCTGGTATTCCTGGACGAACCTACCACCGGCCTGGATCCCCAGGCTAGGAGGCACATATGGGAGATGGTGGGACACCTCAGGGAGCGGGGAAAGACGGTGGTCATCACCACCCACTACATAGAGGAGGCCGAGGCGCTCTGCGACCGGGTGGCCATCATGGACCACGGCAGGATAATCGCCCAGGGGGTTCCCCGCGACCTGGTATCAGAGCACGTGCCGGAGAGCAACATCAGCTTTCGTCTCCTTCCCCCTCTCGAGGTGGAGAGGCTGGCGGGACTGGCGGGGGTGGTGATGGCCAGCGTGGACGAAGGCAACTACAAGGTGATCACCACTCGGCCCCAAGAGGCGCTCATGGAGATCATGGCCCTCTGTCGAGAGGAGGGCGTGGAGGCCCACGAGGTGAACATGAGGCGGGCCTCCCTGGAGGACGTCTTTCTCAAGCTCACGGGGAGGACCATCCGTTCATGAGGGCTTTCCTGAAAGTCGTCATCTACGACCTGAAGATGACCCTGCGCCAGCGGGAGGCCGTGTTCTGGCTCCTGCTCTTCCCTATCCTACTCATGGCCATACTCGGGCTGGTCTTCGGCGGCTCGGGGGAGATAAGGCTCAGCGTGGGGCTGGTGGATATTGACGGCTCCCCCGTCAGCCGCGCGGTGGTGGAGGCCTTCGAGGGTATCGATGCCCTGAAGGTGGAGGTGGGGGAGGAGGGGGTGGAGCGCGAGGCCCTCCGGGAGGGGAAGAGAAACGCCATCCTCATCATCCCCGAGGGCTTCGGCGACCGGGTGTCCGCGGGCCGGACCGGCGAGGTGGTGATGCTGGTCAACCGCTCGGAGATGACCACTGCCCAGGTCACCTCCTCCACCCTCAGGGGAATACTGGAGAAGGTGGGGCAGGCGATGACCGGGGCCCCGGAGGTTATCGCCGTGAGGGAGGAGGAAGCCGGCGGTACCAAGGACTTCGAGTACATCGACTTCATGATCCCTGGCATCCTGGCCATGGTCATCATGTTCTCCGGCCTCACCGGTTACTCGCTGGAGATTGCAACTTACCGGGAGAAGGGGATACTGAGGAGGATCAGGGTCTCTCCCCTACCGCTGTCCACCTTCCTGGCCGGCGGCATCGTTTCAGTTCTGCTCTTCTCCATCCTCCAGGCAGTGGTGCTGGTGGCCTTCGGCGTGCTGGCCTTCGGGATGAAGCTGCAGGGCAATTACCTGGGCATGGCCCTGCTGGTTCTCCTCGGCTCCCTTTCCTTCCTGGCCGTGGGATTCCTCATCGCTTCCCTGACCCGCAACTCGCGGAGCGCAGGACTGGCCGCGCAGGCCATCGGCCTGCCCATGATGTTCCTGTCCGGTATCTTCTTCTCCCTGGAGTGGGTCCCGGTGCCGGTGAGGGTCATCGCCCGGTGCCTCCCCCTCTATTACCTGGGTGACGGCCTGCGGGGGGTGATGATAGACGCCGCCCACCTGGCCGATATCTGGGTAGACGTGGTGGTCCTGGTGGGCGTGGGGGTAGCGGCCTTCCTGGCCGCGGTAAGGTTCTTCCGCTGGGAGTGAGGCGTATCGGGGGCGCGCCTGGCAAGCGTCGTGAGTCCGTGGGTGAAGCGGGGGTGGAGCGGGCGGAGGGGGCTGAACCTGCTCAAGGGGATGGGGACCGGCGTGGCCCCGACGCGTGGTTCGACGGGGAGCGGAAGAAGGGGGCTCGATGGGAAGGAGGAGGTCATTAAGGAGGCGGGAAGGATGGAAGTCAACGCCCTGGTCATCAATCCCCGGGACAACGTAGCGGTAGTCCTGAAGGACGTCCCCAGGGGAGGCACGGTGAGACTTGCCGGAGGCGAGAGTCTGCAGGCGATTGAGGACATCCCCTGCAGCCACAAGGTGGCCCTGGTAGATATTCCCAAGGGGACGGAGGTCATCAAGTACGGGGAGATCATCGGGAGGGCCGCCGAGAACATCGCCCGCGGATCGTGGGTGCACACCCACAACCTGGTCCTGGAGGAGTGAGGTAGATGAGCGGGAAAGACACCTTTCTCGGGTATCGCCGCCCGGACGGGAGGGTGGGAGTGAGAAATCACGTGGCCGTCCTCCCCTCCGTGGCCTGCGCCAACGGCGTGGCCTCCGCCATCGCGGCCCGGGTGCCGGGCGCGGTGGCCATGCTCCACGGGCACGGTTGCGGCAGGGGAGGAGAGGACCTGGGACTGCACTACCGCACCCTAACCAACCTGGGGCGTAACCCCAATATCTACGGGCTGCTCCTGGTGGGGCTGGGCTGCGAGGCCCTCCGCGCCCCCTACCTGGCGGAAAACATAGCGGCGTCCGGCAAGAGGGTGGAATACCTGGAGATCCAGGAAGTGGGAGGTTCACGCAAGGCAGCGCGGCGGGGGGTGGAACTGGCACAGGCTTTATGGAACGAGGCGGCCAGAGTGGAGCGGGAGGAGATCCCCCTGAGCGAGGTGGTCCTGGGACTAGAGTGCGGGGGTTCGGACGCCTTCTCCGGCATCACCGCCAACCCCTCCGTGGGCCTGGTGGCCGACTGGCTGGTGGAAAAGGGCGGAACGGTTGTCCTAACCGAGACCACGGAGATGATCGGGACCGCCCACATCCTGGAGCGTCGCGCCGTGGACCCCGAAACCGGGAGGGTGGTGAGGGAACGCATCGAGGCCGCGGAGCGGAGGACGCGGGAGATACTGGGCCCCTTCGCCAACCTGGCCATAGCTCCCGGGAACATGGACGGCGGCATGAGCTCCATCCGGGAGAAATCCCTGGGTTGCATCCTCAAGGGAGGCGATTCCCCCGTCACGGAGGTGGTGGACTACGCCTGCCCTCCCGGCAGGCGGGGGCTAGTGATCATGGACGGCCCGGGGTATGACGTGGAATCCATGACCGGGTTGGCGGCGGCGGGATGCCAGGTCATCATCTTCACCACCGGCCGGGGCAACCCCATCGGATTTCCCGCCGTCCCGGTCATCAAGGTGGCCAGCAACACCCGTCTCTACGAGGCCATGCGTGACGACATGGACGTCAACGCCGGCACGGTCCTGGAGGGGAGGTCCCTGCGAGAGGTAGCCCGGGAACTCCGCGAGTTGCTGCTGCGCGTGCTGGGGGGCGAACCCACCCGGGCGGAGGTCAACCACCAAGAGGGCATCCTCTGCCTGTATACCACCACCCCTTCGCTTTAGGGCGGAAAAGGGGAGGGCAAGCAGGGTGGAAGCGAATCCTTCACCACCGGGCCGGTGCCCCGGAGGCTCAGAGGCCACATATCTTCTTCAGGGTCTGGTCGCCCCGCGAAGGATCTCCCTTTAGCCGCTGGAAAGGCAAACCGGGAGGAGAGGGAAGGTCGGCCCTTTCTTCGTCTCCTTCGCCCTTCTCCTCCCGGTGGTGGCTGAGCCCCCGCAGCAACGTGCGCAGGATCACCGGACGCTTCAGCACCTTGTTGAAGAAGAATCCCTTCGTTTCCCTGTTTTGCATCCCTCACTCCTTCAACCGCTAGGCTCATGAATAATATCGTTGTTCTTGTCTTGTATGTTTATGCCTGCGGTGGAATCGTAACAGGATATACATTTGGCGGTAACATGTTCGTCACATGGGAGAGGCAGGGATGGGCCAGTAGAGGCCAGGAGCGGGCAACACCACTCCTCGACCTGGCGGGGAGGGGCCCTGGAGGCGGGGGAGCGATCAAGGAAGGCGTGGCGCTGATCACGGAAAGTGTCTGGATGGAGGGGCAAGGAGGAGGTCGGTAAGGTAGAGAAGGATTTACAGAAAGGATGGTGTTATGGCCGGAGGGGTTGAAAACGGTCAACCTCCGGATAAAGGATCGGGGATAGGGTTATGGGAACACGACCATGGGGTTGGGATCCACCCTGGAGCTTTTTCGGGAGAGAGGAAGAGGCCGCACTTGTATCGGGTATCGTCCGGGAGCAGGGGAAAGGCGGTATCGCCTCCGCTTCGTATGCAGCTCGCGGGAGAGGGGATGGAATCAGGCACGGCATCCTCCGCGGTGGGGAGGGGACGCCCGGCAGGGGGTCGGATGCCGGAAGGCGAAGATGAAAATGTTTTAAAGGCCGGTGTTGGACGAATGAGGATCGTGGATAGGAAAGTACGGAAGGGCCGGGACTGGTTACCGGGATGGGGATGGGAAGGTAGCGGCAGGGTTCTTTCCAGGGGTGGTAGTAGACGAGAGAGGGTTTATTGAAAGACGAGGTCGAGCGAGCCGGGGACCCCTGCCCGGGATAAGCGATTCGGGTGCGTTGGCGGATTGTCCGCGATTCCGGTGGGTGAAGAGGGGAAGGGTGAGGAGTTGAGGAGTGGCGGAAGCTTGAAAGTAAAGTCGGCGGGCCGGGTATTGGCCGTGGTCCTCTGGCTGGCCTTCTTCCTCGCCTTGCCCCCGTTTTCGCCTTCCCCCCGGGCGGAGGAATCTCTCCAGGCCCTACTGGTCATGGCCTTCTCGGCCGGGGACCCGCTGCGCCAGGCCGCGGAAAGCGAACTTCAGGAGACGGTGGACACCCTGGAGGAGTTCGGCTTCCAGGTCTCCCTGCTGGATACCTATAACCCTGACGGCACCGTGTCCTCCTGTCCTCATTACCGGCTGCACCGCCACCTGGAGGACAACCTTTACCAGCTGCTCATCTACTACGGGCACGGGGATGCCTCCCGTTGGGCCTTCTGTCTCCCCCAGGACCCCGCCTGGGTGGGTAGGACGGATACCGAGGAGGGATATTACGAGACCGTGGAGTTCGGGGACCTCCGCTCCCACTGGCAAAAGGACATCAACCTGGCTCCCCGGGCCATGGTCATCCTCCGGCACACCTGTTATGCGGCGGGGCTGGAGGTCGCGGACATGCAGAACGGGGCTCCCCTGCTCCCTGACGCGGAGGTTGCCAGGAGGATAAACGAGTATTCCTATACCTTCCTTCAACCCCGGACCGGAATAGTCTCCTACACCGCTTCCGCCAGCTACAACTTCACTCCCTCCTACCTGAAGAGCATCTTCCGGGAACACTCTCGACCGGTGGGGCAGGTGACCGTCCCCGACCTCTCCGCGGACTACGCGGCCGGGAGCGGGTACCGGCTGCTCACCGGGCCCCATTATTACCTCGGTTCTGCAGGTTGCGTATACCGCAAGAACCGCATGCCGGGTTCCAGCAACACGCAGGTATGGGGGCAGGCGGCCTGGGCCGGCAATCCCCAGGCCACTCCCTCCTGGATATTCGGCCGGGTGCCGGGGGACAGGAACGGCGACGGGGACAATACCGACCTGGGGGAGCCCTGTTTCCCCCATGACAGCCGGGACATCTTCATGGCCGAGGATACCTCCTATGGCTTCTTTCCCTTCCTCTGCATCGCCAACCCGGAGCCCGCAGGCACCTGGGCCAGGATCACCTTCCTGGACGAGAAGAGCGAATACCTCACCGTGTACCGGGAGGTTCCCGGTCTCTCCCGGATAACCCTGGACTGCAACGCCAACCGTTACCTCAGGAACAAGAACCTCGCCGTGCGGGTGGAATCGGTGGACGGGACACCCCTGCTCGCCGAGCGACCCATGTATTTCCGTTACGCCGGATGGATGGACGGGGGCTCGGATTCCTTCGGGACCCCGGAGCCCGACGATACCTGGTATTTCGCCGAGGGTTACACATCCGACGGCCTGCCCTTCCACGAATATCTCTGCGTGGCAAACTTCAATTCCCGGGAGGCGAGGTTGAAGCTCACCTTGATGGGAAATCATGGCAGCATCCTTTCCCATGAATATATCCTTCCCGCCTGCTCGCGCCGCACCTTCCTGGTCAACAGCTATCTTCAGGGCGAGGTTTCCGCGGTCCTGGAGGCCGACACGCCGGTGGTGGCCGAGCGTTCCATGTATTTCCAATACCGGGCCGTGAAGGGGTCCTTCGTCGCCGACGGAGGACACACGAAAGCCGGGCTGACCTCGCTCTCCGACACCTGGTATTTCGCGGAAGGCCACGTGAGCCAGGATTTCGAGGAGTGGCTGTGCCTGGCCAACCCGGGGGAGGAGCGGGCCCTGGCCGACGTCCACCTTGTCACCCCGGGGGGCAAGATAGGGCCGTGGCGCGTGGAGATTCCCGCCCGTGGGCGTGCCACCCTGATGGTCAACCGATGCCTGGAGGGTACCGTTGCCTCGGACGTCTCCGCGGTTATCCGGGCGGACAGGCCCATAGCCTGCGAGCGGGCCATGTACTTCGTGTTTAACGGTTTGTGGGACGACGGGCACGTGGCTCCCGGCACGCCGACACCTTCCAATACCTGGTATTTCGCCGAGGGTTCCGCCTATCCCGGAATCCAGGAATACCTTCTGGTCATGAATCCCGGAAAGGACGAGACTCTGCTGAAGGTCACCTACCTCCTGGGCCCCGGTGAAGGGACCCGGGAAGCTGTCTACCGACTGAAGGGGGAACAGAGGCTGAGCCTGAACGTCAACGCCGAGCTCTCCTCCCTGGGCACCCCCGCGCAGGTGGCCGTCATCATCTCCTCGGACCGGCCGGTGGTGGCGGAGAGGGCCATGTACTTCGACATGGGAAGGGGAGGGGATGGGAGGGAGGCCATTCGCGGGGGTCACGTCTCCCCGGGAGTGAACGGCGGTAGGCCCGCGTGGTACTTCGCCGAGGCCTATACCGGCCGCTGAGCCCGGTGAGGTTCCTGTTCACATTCCCGCATGGACCGGGTTTTCCGGCGGAACGCGGAAAAATACTTAATTCCCGTCAGTAGTAGGGGTACCAGGGCGGAGGCTCGATACCGGTCCCGAAATCCACGCCGTACCAGCCCGAAGGCCCTTTCCTCACGATCACCAGGGCGTGCTCCAATATCTCGTTGGTGCACACGGCTATCCCGGCCGCCTCGTCCCCATGGATGACGATGTCCTGGATGCGGAATTCCAGGCCTGAGGAGGAGCAGAACTTGGCGAAGGCGAGCATCGCCGCCTCCACCTCCGCCATCTCGTCTCCGCTTTCCTCGCCTTCTTCCTCCCTTTCGGCGGCTTCGCCCCGGGCTCGCGCGTAGCCCTTTTCGTAGCCCTCGAGGAAACCATCCCGGTAACCGGAAGCGTAGTAAGGGTCCCATCCGGGGTCCGTTTCAGGTTGGGGGTCGTGGGCTCCCAGGCCGCCGTCCGCGTATCCGCGTTTGTAGCCTTCCCGGAAGCCAGCGCCGTAACCATCCTGGTAGCGTGGGTCGGTCTGCAGGCTCCCGGAATCCTGTCCCCGGGTCCCTTCCACCTCCGTTCTGGAGCATCCGACGAGGAGGCCGATGGAAAGAAGGAATACCGAGGCCGGGATGAAGATTAACAGGCGATATTTCATTTTACCTCCCTTGTTCGTCGCCGGACCTCGCGTATTTATCCATCCATCATCCGGTCCGCGGATGCGCTTGCATGCTTTAACTGGCCGGGCTTGTCGCCGGACTTCACGCATTCCTTTATCCATCATACCCCGTGCATGGAAAGATCAACCTGCACCCCGGCCATCCGCCACGGGCCTTAAGCGATACACAAGGTCAGGCTCCAGCAGGTAGATGAAGGCCTCCTTAACCCTTTCCCCGAGCATGCGTTCCCAGGCGGAGGCGTAAAGGCGGACCTGGGGGAGATACCTGCGTGCCGTGCGCAGGGGATCCCGTGAGGCCTCCCGGTCCGTCTTGTAATCCACCAGGACCCAGCCGTCTTCCTCCCGGAAGGCGAGGTCCACTACGCCCCTGATCAAGGTGGGGAGGGGGAAGGCCTTTTCCTCCAAGTAATGGAATGGCACTTCCACCAGCCTCTGCCGGCTGGCCAGTGCCCGGGCCCAGAGGGAGGAGGACCTTACCCTTTCCACCAGTCGCAGCGCCTCAGGCGCCAGCTCCGGGGCCAGGTCTCTCTCCTCCAATAGGGCGGTGGCCAGGGTGGGCAGGCCCTCGGGGGGACCTTCCGCGGCCGCCTGGAGGAGAAGGTGGACCACCTCCCCGAAGTCCGGCCCATGAACATCCTCGCCGGGTTCCCCATTCTGGGAGGATTCTCCTACGGTGTCCCGGGTTCTCATCTCCTCGCCTCGCCCTTTCCCGCCCGAGGGGTCGGGGGATCCGCGGGAGAAGGGGGGATGCCGAACCCCGCTTTCTGATGGGGCGTTGCCGCTGGCAGGAGATGGTGGCGTGTCCAAGGGGGCCTGGCAATCGGCCCTCGTCCTCTCCTGCCCTGATAGGATGGTGTCGCCGGGAGGAGATGGCGACCGCGGGCTTTCCTCCAGTTCCAACCACGCCTCCATCTTGCCCGTCTCGGGTAGGATTTCCCCCTGGGGGGTACGGGCCAGCCCCCCGGCGGCGAAAACCTGGTAAGTGGGACGGAGGAAAGATTCCCGCCTTGCGGCGGAAGAGAGGACGAATTCCTCCACCCGCGGCACCTGGTATTTCGGCGAGGATTCCTCCTTCCCCTCCGGGGAAGAGAGGTCCGGAAGTTCGGGAGCTTCCTCGAGGTGCGGGGCGAAGTGTCGCCAGGGATGGTTGGCGTCGTTTCTCTCCCGGACCGTTATCACGATGGCACTGGAGGCGCGGGTGGCGGCCACGTACCTCAGCCGGAGGGCCTCCGCTTCCAGGAAGCGTTGCTCCCTGGCTTCCAGTTCCTCCCAGCCCGCGGGGTGGGCCAGGACTTGCCGTTTATAAGAGGAGATATCGCGAAGGATGGCCAGGTACCCGCGGGTGCCGGCGGGCGATCGATCCACGTGCCTCTCCACACTGGTGCTTCCCCCTCCGCGGACCCCGGCCAGGAAGACCACCGGGGCCTCGAGCCCCTTGGCCTTGTGCAGGTTCATTACCCTTACCGCCGGGGGCTCCTCGGAAAGGGCGGATATCCCATCGTAGCTCTCGCGGTTTTCCGCCAGGCGCCCCAGGCGGTCGAGCAGCCGGGAAGTGGTCCAGGTCTCCTCCTCGGCCTCCCTCAGCACCTCCAGGGCCTTGGCCAGGCTTCCCGCCTGTACGTCCCCTCCCGGTCGCAGCGCGGCGGAGACCGGCAGGCCGAGGTCGTCGACCATCCTCTCCAGGGCGGACAGGAGGGGGAGGCGATGAAACCAGCGCCTGTATTCTCCCAGGCGATCGAAGGCGTCACCGAAGAGCTCCCGCAATTCCGGGTCCAGGGTGGAGGGGAGGGAAGCCAGGTAGGAGAAGACTCCCCCCGCCTTCTTGAAGGCGTAGAGCTGGGCGTCGCTGAACCCGAAGAGCTCGCTGCGCAGGACGGCGAGCAGGGCAAGGGAGTCATAAGGCCGCAGGACCGCTCGCAGGCAGAGGTGAAGGAGCCGGAGCTCCGGCACCCGGTTCAGGGATTCCCCCCCGCTGACCCTGCAAGGTACGCCGTGCTCCTGCAGCTTTTCAGCGATGACGGCGAGGTCCCCCTTCTGGTAGGTGAGGACCAGGAAGTCGGAGGGCTCGGCGGGACCGCAGCTCCAGAAAGGCTCCTTGCCGGTGCGGCGCAGGACTTTCAACCCTCCCGAGCAGGCGCCGGCGATGAAACGGGCGATACGATCGGCGAGATAGGGGAGGGCCTCCTCGGTCCGGCCATGTTCCCCCGGGATGGTAAGCCGGTATATGCCGCGGAAACCATCCTCCGGGACTTCCGGGAGGGCGGGGAACAGTTCCACGTAGGCGGGCGAGAACTCGGTGGCCCGGGAAGGGAACCCTCCCGCTTCGTCCGTATCGGGGTCCCCGCCTCCCTGCGGCGAAAAGACGGAGTTCACCCAGTGCGTGATCTCGGGCAGGGAACGGAAGTTGGCGGCCAGGTTGAGGACATGTCCTCCACCTCGTTGCACGAGCTCCTTGACCTCGTTGTAGATGGAGATGTCCGCGCGGCGGAAGCGGTAGATGGACTGCTTGGGATCACCGACCAGGAAGAGGGACCCGGGACGCGGGACGCACTTCCGCCAGTCCCTTTCCTCTGGATCAGTGGAAACGAGCAGGAAGATGATCTCCGCCTGCACCGGGTCGGTGTCCTGGAACTCGTCCACCAGGAGGTGGGTGAAGCGTCCCTGGAGCTCCTTCCTGGCCGCGGGGTTTTCCCGCAGCAGGCGGGCCGCCTCCACCAGCAAGTCCTGGAAGTTGAGCAGCTTCCTTTCCCTGCGCATCTCGTCGTAGACGCCGCGCGCCGCCTCCAGCACCTCCAGGCACAGGGCGTAGCGGGATTCCCGCCACCGGGAAAGGGCGGGCCGGACCACCTCGTCGCGGAAGCTCTCCCAGCGCTCTTTCTCCTCCTTGGCTTTCTCCCCGCTGAGGCCGGCCCTTTCCCGCCACACCCGTTGTACTATGGAGACGCTCCTGTCCAGGTGTTCCAGCGCCTCCATGAGCTCCGCCGGTTCTTCCAGCCGGTAGTGGGAGATGACGCGGGGGAGGCGGCGCAGCAACGGGATGAGGGTGTCCCTCTCCGCGTCCCGGGGAAGGTAAGGGGCCAGCTCCTCCACGTGGCGGAGGTAATCCCTCAGCCCTTCCCGGACTCTTTCCAGCATGGCGAGGTCCACGACGTCTTCGGGACGCGGCCATTCCTCCACGTCGGGAAAATCGGCGTAGGAGAGGAAAGCAGACTCGAGGTCGGAGAGCTGCAGGCCCTTCTCCTCCAGGCGGGCGAGCAGTCCCCGGTCATCCCCCAGGAAGAGCCGGTTACTGAATTCCCGCCAGGCCTCCTCGCGCAGGAGCCGATCCTCCAGGTCGTCGATCTCCCGGAACTCCAGCCCCAACCCCGCCTCCAGCGGCCTTTCCCGCAGGATGCGCGCGCAAAAGGAATGGATGGTACCGATGAAGCACTGCTCCGCTTCCTCCAGGGCACGTTCCAGCCTTTCTCTCTCCTTCCCGTCCTCGGCTTCCCGCCAGGCCTGTTCCAGGGCGGACAGGAAGCGGACGCGGATCTCCGCCGCCGCCTTGCGGGTGAAGGTGACCGCCGCCAGGTGCCGGACATGGCGGCAGGAGCCGGAGCGCAGCAGGGCCAGCATGCGAGCAATCATGGCCGAGGTCTTCCCGGTTCCCGCCGCCGCCTCCACCAGTAGGTTCCTGTCCAGGGCGGTGACGATAAGGGAACGTGCCTCCACGTCCGGGGGCGAAACCTCGGCCCGTGTCCCGTGGCCTTCGGGAAACTTCATCGTTTCACCTCCCCGTACCCCCTCAGCCTTCGCAGGGGTTCCAGCATCTGGTTGGCGGTATTTTCCAGCTTCATTCGGGCGGACGCCGCCGCCTCGTCCGGGTCCCCCAGGGCGGGCAGGAAATCGCTGTATCGCATGTCGTTGGGATCGTCGCTGGCCGGGAAGCAGCCCGCGGCCAGGGAGAGGTAGAGGTCGTGGAGTACGCGATCACCCTCGGAGAGGAGGTCGGATTCCCAGTATATGCGTTCACCGTGCGCCCGCGTGCCGGGGAAGAAGTACTCGAAACCGGCGACCCTGGCTTCCGGGTGCAGACCGCGCAGGCAGTCCTCCGCCATGACCTTGTAGAGGTAGTTCTGGACGAACCTTCCCTTGCCGAAGGGATCCGAGGGGTCGTAACCACCGCTGGAGCCCGTCTTGTAGTCACAGACCAGGAAGGTGTCGGCGGTGCTTGCCCGTACCCTGTCGACACGGTCGATGCGGCCGCGCACCCGGATACGCTCACCCCCGGGGAGACGGATCTCCAGGGGTTCCGCCCGGTCTATGGGATTGCCGAGGCCTTCCCTTTCCATGCCTACGGCCACCTCCAGGTAGACGGGTTCCCTCTCGCGGCAGCAGAGTTCCTCCTCCTGCAGGAAGATGCGCGCCGTCCTCTCCAGCTCGCGGACCTCCTCCTCGAGGGCCCGGGGGGAGGGGGGAGGCTTCATGCGGCACCACCGCGCCACCTCTTCCCGGAGTATATTTTCAAGGATATGCCAATCACCTTTGGTACTCGGGCTGCGCCCCTCGGCGGACAAGCCTTGGTGGAACCTCCGGAAGACGGTGTGCAGGAGGTTCCCCCTCTCCAGCGGGGAGAGCCAAGTCCCCGGGTCGTCGCCGTATTCCTCCGGGGGGGTGACCTCCAGCACGTAGCGGAAGAAGTACTCTAGGGGGCACCTGCCATATGTTTCCAGGCGACTGGCGGAGACCACCGGGCCGCCCTCCGCCCCCGGGTCCAGGTCGCGGCCCGCCTCCGGCACGTACCCGTCGTAGGCGGTGAAGTTCTCCCCGCACCGGGCCCGGGTGGCCTGGAGCCCCCGCCACAGGTGGGGAAAGTGGGCCGGGAGGATGATACCGGGGACCGGGTCGTGTAGCGATCCGCCCAGGGCGCTGAGCCACCACTCGGAGGGGAGGAGGGCGTCTTCGGGGTCCCGGGCGGCGAAGGAGGCGGGGTCCGCCAGGTGGAGGAGAAGGTCCTCCTGGGTGGCGGTAAGGGACCCGGTGAGAAGGCGGAAGGAGGTCACCAGGGCCTGGGAGGGAAACATCTCGCGGTCCTCGGTCACCTGGTACCCGGAAAAGGAGAGGGCGACCTTTCCCCGCAGACGGGAGAAGAGCGAGGAGAGTTCCTCCAGGGACGCGGCCAGCCTGTCCGCGGCCGTGGCCAGCGAGGAGGACAGGCTTTCCCGCTCGCTGTCCAGGAGAAGGGGATCCTGCAGTCCTGCACCCGGGAAACGGCCGTCGTCCAGCCCCAGGATGAAGGTCACCGGCCTTCCCGAGGAACCGCCGCCTCCCAGGGGAGCCACGTGCAGGCGACCCGGACGGGGGCCTTCCCCGAGGACCCTGGAGCTCCGGACCAGGTCCTCCAGCCAGTCCAGGGCGGGAAGGGAGTCCGGACCGGAACCCTTGATGGAGAGTTGGAACTCCCGCACCCGTCTCCGCAAAAGGTGCAGGGCGAACTGGTCCGCCTTGTCCAGGGCACGCACCCACCGGGAGAGCAGTTCCTCGGCTCCCCGGAGCAGTCCCGGCGCGTCGGAGGGATCCCCGGGTACGGTGGCGAGGAGACCGGCGCACAGTCCCCGCAGGAGCTCCATCTCCCCCGGTCCGGGTCTCAAGGCGGCCGCCGGGCTGGGCCCGTTCTCACCCTCCGTTTCCGGAGGGGGAGGGATTTCCGCGGTCGGGGATCGGAGGATGAGGTCGTAACCGTCCCTCCCCCGCGGGATGGGAAGGGCTCGGAGCAGGGCGGCCAGGCGGTCGAAGCGGCCTTCATCTTCACCCTCGGCGGTGATGTGCAAAAGGCCGTCCTGGACCAGCTCCGCCAGGCGCTGCGGGGAAAGGTCCTCCTGGAGCCATCGTATCCATCCCAGCAGGGCCCGACCCGGCCGGGTGAGGCGCAGGGGAAGCCCCTCGGCGAAGGTCGCCGGCGGATCCCCGCCCGGGTCCGGGAAGAGAAGGGAGCACAGCTCGAAGACGCGGGGGACATAGGTACCGTAGTCGGTGTGCAGGATCTCCACGCGGTCGGCGGGTATCCCCTCCCTGAGACAGCGGCGGAGGACCTCCCGCACCTCGTTGGTCTCCCCCACGGCCCGGAAGATGCGCACCGCCCCGTCCCCCGCGGGAGGAGGAGCCTGGTGGGGTCTGCCCAGCCAGCCCAGGAGAGCCACGTCGCTTCCCTCCTCTCCGGGAGAGCCGGGACGGTCCACCTCGAGGACCTCCTTCAGGGGAGCTGGTATTTTCTCCCAGAGCTTCCTTTCCAGTCCCACCAGGTCCGATTCCAGGTCCCCGGGGGCGGCGATGCGCAACCCTTCGGGCCAAAAGTGGTTGCCCCGCTGGAGCGCCTGGCGGGCCATCCGCAGCACGTCGGCGTAGTCCACCAGCTTCCGCCGTTGAAGCTCCTCCTGCAGCCCGGCGAGCAGGGCCTTGAGTTCATGTCCCTTCCGTGGAGGGGAGAAGGCCCGGGTGTCCAGGTCCTGCGGGCGCAGGCCTGCTTTCCTGAGGTCGGATAGGGTCCTGCGCACTGCCCGCACCAGCTCGGGTTCGAGCCGGTCCCGAGGGAGGTAAGCGTCTTCCGGGAGGACGCGGGAGAGCAACTCCCCCACCAGTAGGTCGTATTCCAACCCCTGCACGTAGCGTAGCCCCTGGTCCTGCATGGCCCGGGACGCCAGCCGCAGGGCCAGCGACGGCAAGGTGAAAAGGCGGAGGTTGAACACCGCAACCCCTCCCAGGGCCACGTTCTCCAGCCACTGGTAACCCAGGCGGTAGCCGGGCACCAGCAGCCATTTCTCCTGCGTGGGGAAGCGCCGGCAGAGGTCCGCGATGCTCGTGACCAGTCGATTGGCCCGGTTTTTTCCCCCCGCCTCCAGGCGGATCACCCCCTTTCCGGTTTCCGGCGGCTCGCACGCGTACCATAATAGGCGTGGGGGATGACAGAGGCGTGGGGGGATGACAGGTGTGCCCGCATCCTTATCGACCGAGGGAGGGGACATGATATCCGGGGAGGTCTACCGGGAACTGGTGGAGGCGGTGGGGGAGGAAAACGTCTCCCGGGAGCCGGCGGTGCTGGACGGTTACGCTTTCCAGCCCACCTTCAACGACGAGCTGGGGCTCTAGGTACCCAGGCCGGAGGCGGTGGTCCTTCCCGGGTGCACCGAAGAGGTCCAGGAAGTGGTAAGGATATGTAATCGCCACGGCTTGAGGTTCAAGGCCTTTTCCACCGGCTGGGGAGCGTGGGCCGGACCGTCGGGCGGCGGCGTGGTCCAGGTGGACCTGAGGCGCATGGACCGCGTCCTGGACATCGACGAGAAGAACATGATCGCCGTGGTGCAGCCCTACGCCTGCGGCGGCCAGGTGAGGGCCGAGGCCATGAAGCGGGGACTCAACGTGCACATGATCTCCGCGGGCGCGGGAGTCTCCCCCCTGGCCAGCGCCTGTGCCGCCTTCGGACCGGGGACCGACGGGACCTACAGCCCGCGCAATCTCCTGGGAGTGGAATGGGTGCTCCCCGACGGCGAGGTCCTGAGGCTGGGGACCCTGGGTTCGGGATGCGGGTGGTTCTGCGGCGACGGCCCGGGCCCTTCCCTGCGCGGCATCATGAGGGGTAAGGCGGGAGCCCTCTCCGGCAACGGCATCTTCACCGCCTGCGCGCTCAAGCTCTTTCCCTGGCCTGGCCCCCCGCAACCGCGACCGCGCGGCCTCTTCTTCGACCTGGAGATGGAGATGCCACCCGGGCTCCGGCTCTACTACCTGGTTTTCCCGGACTACCGGTCCTTCGGGGAGGCCTTCTACGACCTGGCCCAGGAGGGGGTGGACTACAACATGCAGAAGGCGGCCGTGGGCGTGGTGCCCCTCATCCTCTTCCCCCACCTGGGCAGGCTACTGGAAGGGAGAAGCGGGATAAGGGACGCTCTCCAGGCCCTGCGGCACGGCATCATGCTGGTGATCGCCGCGGAGTCGGTGGAGGAGATGAAGTTCAAGGAAGGGGTGGCCAGGGCGGTGACCGGAAGGTACGGGGGTATCGCCCTGGACCTGGGCAGCACCCCCCTCGGCCCCTCCTTTACCTGGAGCATAGTCAGCGGAGCGGTGCCCGGCCTGGCCTTCCGGCCGGGAGGGCAGATGCAGTCCGGGCTGGGGCCCAACGATTCCTGGGACAGTGCCGTCACCTGGGATCGCCTGAGCGAGGGCATCAAGCGCAAGTGGATAGAAAGGAACGGCTGCGTGGACGACATGGGCGACGCCTGCGTGGACATGGCCTGGGAAGGCGGCGCCATCGGCCACAGCGAGGAGCTGTGGTATTACGATCCCCGGGACGAAGGGCACCAGGAAGCGGCGAGGGGACTGGTCCTGGACTTCTTCCTCCAGGCCCTGCGGGAATGCTGCGACCAGCCCTGGAACATTTTTCCTCAACAGCGGAAGGTCGTGGGACCCCTGCAGGGGGATTTTAATCGCTGGCAACAGGATATACTGCGCCGGCTGGACCCGCGGGGAGCCGCGGATGCGTACCTCTACGTGGGCGAGGAGGAAATGGACCTCTCCGGCATAAAGGAGGGCGAGGCCGCGGAGTTGAAAAGACTGTTGGAGGAAAGGGACTGGCTGGGAAGAGAGGGGTGGCGGTGAAGAGCTACGACCTCATCGTGGTGGGGGCCGGGCCGGGCGGGAGCACGGCTGCCCTGGCGGCGGCGGAAGCGGGCCTGAGGACCCTCCTGCTGGAGAGGGCGGATACCCCGGGGGAGAAGAACGCCTCCGGCTTCGCGCTTTCCAGCAAGGCCTGGAGGGATTTCCCCTTCATCCGGGAGATGGAACTTCCTTCCATGCGCTACGGCCGGGAGTGCGTGGCCCACTTCCTCTCCCCACCCCCGGAGATGGAGGAGAGGTTCGTCCTGGCCTCCGGTCCCTCCAGGCGCATGTCCTATCCCCAGGCCCGCGACTTCTTCGTGGTGGGCATGCTGCGGCGGGAGTTCGATCCCTACCTGGCGGGCCTGGCGGTGAAGGCGGGGGCGGAGCTGCGCACGCGCTCCCTGGTCACCGGCGTGGTCCGCGAGGCCGGGAAGGTGGTGGGAGTGCGCCTGGAAGGAGGGGAGGAATACCGCGCCCCGCTGACCATCGGGGCGGACGGGGTTCTCTCCACGGTGGCCCGCGCGGCGGGCCTGCGCGAAAGGTGGAAACCGCACCAGGTCACCAGCACCTGCATCATCGATTTCGCCGCTCCCCGGGAAAGGATGGACTGCGTCATCCACGAGGCCGCATTCCATGCCTTCTTCGGTCCCGGGCTGGGGGGTAACTTCCTCATCGCCTACGCCGACGGGGTTCACCTGGGAGGACCCGGGGTGACCAACAGCCTGATCTCCAGGGCGGTGCGCAGGCGGGCCAAGCCGGCCCGGGAGCTCCTGGACACCATCCTCGCCCCTCCCGTGCAACGGCTGCTGCGGGCGCTGGAGGCGGAGCCGCGGGAGTGGCAGGCCCACTGCCTGACCTGGATGGAGCGCATGCCGGAGGACATCCTCTGTGGTGGCCTCATGCTGGTGGGCGACGCGGCGGGACTTCCCGAACCCCTGTACGCCGAGGGAGTGTGGCAGGCCATGTATTCCGGCCGCCTGGCCGCCGAGGTGGCCGCGGAGTCGCTGGAGGAAAACGACGCCTCCCCGGCCTTCCTGGAGAGGTACCGGGAGAGGCTCCGGGAGAGCCCGGTGGGTCAGGAGTTCGTGGCCGGGGAGCAGCTGCGCAGGCTCTTCGAGCTGCTCGGGGACCCGGTGGTCTGCCGCGAGCTGGAGGAGATGGCTGTGGACCTGGCCGTGCACCTACTCATGTCCGGCCAGGAACCCAAGGCGGAGGCCATGGCCCGGGTGCTTCCCATAGTGGCGGAGAACCTCCCAGCCATCCTGGCCCTGGCCAGGGTCTACCTTCCCCTCCTTATGGAGGTGGGGGAGGAGCGAGCGCGTTTCTACCTTGGCCTGGCTCGGGGTTTGCGCGCCCTGCTCGGCCGTTTCCTGCCCGACTTCACGGACCTGTGAGGACGGTCGGACCCGGAAGTGGACGAAGGTCCCGGGAGGGGACGGATGCCGGATGAATCCGGGTGGGACCCGGGAGGCAAGGGGGAGGGGGACCCGGAAGACGATCGGAATGCACGCGACCTTCCCGGTCGAGGACGAAGGAGGGAATTGAATGGAGCCCCTGCGCATCGACAGGAAGAAACTGGTAAGAATAAGGCCTTCCCCCCGCCACTTCATCTTCCTCCGGGAGGAAGGGTGCGACGGATGCGGCGCCTGCGCGGTCATCTGTCCCATGGACCTATGGAAGGTAAGCAAGGGCAGGGCCGCCCTCTCCTCCAGGTACCGGCAATGGTGCCTGGAATGCGGCAGCTGCTACCTGGCCTGCGAGAAGGGAGCCGTGGATTTCAGCTACCCACCCGCCGGCACGGGCGTGACCTACGAGAAAACGTGAGGCGGCGCGGGCCGGCGGTATCCCTCAGGCCAAGAGCTGGGCGGAGAGGACCAGGCGCTGGATCTGGTTGGTGCCCTCCACGATCTGCAGGATCTTGGCGTCCCGGAAGAGCTTCTCCACCAGGTAGTCCTTCATGTAACCGTACCCGCCGTGGATCTGCACCGCGTCCGTGCACACCTCCATGGCCACGTCGGTTCCCACGTACTTGGCCATGGAGGATTCCTTGATGGCGTTCATCCCCTGGTCCAGCATCCAGGCGGCGCGGTAGCAGAGGAGGCGGGCGTAGTCGATCTTGGTGGCCATGTCCGCCAGCATGAAGGCGATGGCCTGCTGGCGACAGATGGGTTTCCCGAACTGCACCCGCTGCTTGGAGTAGGCCAGGGCCTCCTCGAAGGCGGCGCGGGCCAGGCCCACCCCGATGGCTCCCACCCCGGGCCGGGAGGTGTCCAGGGTCTCCATGGCCACGTAGAAGCCCTGGCCCTCGCCCCGCAGGACGCTGGAGGCGGGCACGCGCACGTCCTCGAGGATCAGCTCCGCCGTCTGGGAGGCCCGCATGCCCATCTTGTGCTCTATCTTCCCGATGGAAAAGCCAGGGGTGTCCGCGTCCACCAGGAAGGCGGTGATGCCCTGGTACCTCTTTTCCGGGTCCACGGTGGCGAAGATGGTGTAGAAGTCGGCCACCCCGCCGTTGGTGATGAAACATTTCTGCCCGTTGAGCACGTACTCGTCACCGTCCCGGACGGCGCGGGTCTTGAGCGAGGCGGCGTCGGAACCCGCCTCCGGCTCGGTAAGACCGAAGGCGCACAGGCGTGGATTGTCGGGGTCAGTGAGACGGCCCAGGTATTCCCGCCTCTGTTCCTCGGTACCCGCCAGCAGAACGGGGAGGATGGCGATCTGGTTGAGGGCGATGGCCGAGGCTATGCCCACGCACCCCCAACCCAGCTCCTCGATGATGATCACGTTGTCCAGCATTCCCAGGCCGGGCCCCCCGTATTCCTCGGGTACGCCCGAATAGGTGAGCTCCAGCCGGGCCGCCTTGCGGATCACCTCCCAGGGGAACTCGCCGCTCTCGTCGTACTGCCGGGCCACGGGCCGGATCTCGTTGGCGGCGAACTCGTGCACCGTCCGCTGCAGGGCCTTTTGTTCCTCGGTGAGTGCGAAGTCCATCTTTCCCCCTCCCTCTCGGTGCCATTCTCCTTCCCGTGATGTGCCCCGCCTGCCGGCGGGGGCAAGCCCATTATCTTTCATCCCCGGGAGCCGCTTCAACTTTCGCCGCACGGGAAGGCCGCTCCGCGAGGCCCCTATCGGCCGGGGAGGCCGCCGCGGAGTTGGTGGACGGTGAATCCCGCGTCGCTCCCGGCGTTTTGGTAGTGGTGGCGGCATTCTCGCCCCAGCGGAACGAGGGGGTGCGGGTCCCCGGCGTGCCGGAACGTGGTGGGTGTTTCCGGGGTCTTGGGGATGTGCGTGGCCGGGACGCTTGTGCGGATGCGCGATGACGTGACTACGAGGGTGGTAACGCATGGGTAGGAGATGGTGCAGCGCGCGAGAGTGGACGGGAGTCCCCCGGGGGAGGCTGGCTTTCCTCGGGGAACGGTGGCGGCGCGGTCGCCCGTTCGGGCCTGGGGGGCGAGCTTCGAAGGCGAGATAGGGAGAGGGGGTCTCGGGGTTCGAGGATATGTTAATCCCGGTCAGGGGATCCGGATACGGTACGAACGGCGGGAAAGCATCCCGGGAAGGGCTTTAATGGTAATATTTCCCAGCAGATGCAGGGCGCGACGGGAAGCGGGATGGTGGACGGGCGCTCCCGTGGCCTCCTGGAGATATTCCAGCAGGTGGCGGACGGGCTGCCGGGTGGGGTAGAGCCAACGCATGAGGGAGAAGGTTAGCTGGCAACCCCCGCAGTAGACGGCCAGCTCGTCGGCCCCGGTGCGCGCGGCCTCGCGCAGCTCCATGACCGCCGCCCGGTACATGTCCTCGGGACGGTAACGGTTGCACCCGGCGGCCATGCCGCAGCACAGTCCCTCCCCGGGGTCCGCGGAAAGCTCCACCAGGTCCAGCCCCATGGCCGTGTAAAGGCGGCGGGCCGAGCCCTGGACCTCCTCCCCCAGTATCCTCCCGTGGCAGGAATCGTGCACCGCCACCCGGCGGCCGAGCTTCTTCTTTATGGACAGCTCGCCGCTTTCCACTTTCTGCCATAGGTACTCGCCCAGGTACATGGTCCGGAAGTCAAACCTCGCCCCGAAGAGGCCGGGGAGGACGTTGCGGAACATGTTCAGGCCCGCGGGGCACACGAAGAGCATGGTGCCGATGGATCGGCCACGGTAATAGGCGGTAAGTTTTTCGGCCGTCTCTTGGACCACGTCGAAGAGGCCCATGCGGAAGTACATCTCCCCGCAGCAGAGGTCGAAGTCGCCGGAGACGACCACCTCCCGGAGGAAGGGAGCGTCGAGCAGGTGGGGAAGGGCCAGGGCGTTGCAGCCGGGGTAGAGGACCAGCTCGCCCTCGGGGGACGTTTCCCGCCACCGCCGCAGAAGCTCCCTTTCGCGGGGACTCATGGTCTGCACCAGGTCCGTGCGGAAGTTGGGACGGGAAGCGGGCATGAGGTAGGCGGCCCTAACGGGCAGGCCCCGCTCGCGGTAGCGGCGGTGCCAGGCGGAGATGATGAGCTCGTAGGGGCGGCATCCCCGGGGGCAAAAGGCGTCGCAGGCGTAACAGCTTATGCACCGGCGGTGCACCACCCGCGTGGGAAGGCCCTCCACCAGGCGCCGCATCTCCTCGCGCGCCTCCGGGAGGGAAAGGCCCAGGTATCGGCAGCGGGCCAGGCATTCCCCGCACAGGTCACAGCTCTCCCGGTCGAAGAAAGGGTAGCCCCGGTTCATTTCTCCTCCCTTCCGGCGCGTGAGGCACGTTACCATCCGCCCCCGTGGACCCGTCCTCCGGCTCCCGGTTTATCCTCCCGCGGGGCCGGAAGCATCAACCTTAAGTATAATGCAGCCTCCTCCCGGTAGGGGCCTTGAAACCGGCCTGGTTTCAGCATTCGGAGCCGTATGCCGGCTTTGCGGGTGGAGGCGGTGGGTTGCCCCGGATCGAGGCGGGGAAGAGAATAGAAACCGCTACCGGTGAGATGTCCCTGGCCCGTTGACCAGGACAGGGATCGGAACGCGGGATGGTGGCCGGGGAGATAAGAGGTCTGTTCCTTTCGGGAATCACTTGCCGACCGTAGGGGATGGACGAGGGAAGGGCGGGGAGGCCCGGTCTTTCTCCCGTCCGGGAGTGGGGCCGGGCGGGATATAGAGAGAAGGAGGTGGCGAGGATGGGTGGCCTGATGGAAAAAGTTACCATGAGGTTGATAAGGAACCGCTGGGGTTACACCCCGGAGGAGCTGGAGAAGGCCAGGCGCACCGGCCTGCTGGATGCCATCAGCGTCAGGGACATGTTCTACTGGATAAAGGCGGAGCCGGTGTACTCGCGCCACTGCATGGGCCAGAACTACGAGGGACGTCCCCTGTATTTCGATGCCATGGGGGGACTGATCAGGAGGAAAAGTCCGGCCACCATATGCGTCCACGGCCTTTCCCAGCTCTCGCCGGTCATCTATTCCTATTATGACCACATGCTGCGGGGCAGGGACCCCAACGACATGGTCTTCCACACCGTGGCCTGTACGGACCCGGGCCTGGAGCAGGGCGGCCTGGGGAGGTGCGTTTTCCGGGTGAGCAGGGAGAGGATGCCCTTCCTGGAGGCGGTGCGCGGCATGCTGCGCCTCCTTCCCTACCTTTTTATCACCGACCGGCGGCAGCGGGGGCGGGACCGGGCGTTCAAGGACTCCGCGGGGGAGCGCGATGCCGCCACCTGCGCCCCCGCACCTTCGTCCGACCTGCCCCTCTCCCCGGAGGAGATGGAGGTCTTCCTTTCCCGCCCCGAGAGGGTCATGCGCCTGCGGGCCATGGAGAGGTTCCGGGACCTCCGGGTGGTGCTCAGGGTGGTGGAGGCGGTGGGCTGCCCCGCCGGCCACGTGTCGGGCGACGAGGTGGTCCTGGATTCCGTGGGACGTGTGCTGCGGCGGGAAACGGGAAAGGACCCCTGCATCATGGCCCTGCACAAGGCCTGGTTCCGGGTCATGCTCCTCCTGGAGAGGATGGCCCAGGGAGTGGAGGAGGAACCAGAGTTCTCGGGAACCCTTTTCGACATCCCCATCTCCTGCTACGGTGACGCCTGGCCGCGGGGAGCCTGTGGTAGGATACTCATGCGGGCGGAGGTGAGAAGTAAGGCGTCGGGCTGAGATGCACCCGGAGGCGCAGTGCTTGCACGGGGGCCGCGGGTCCGGCGGCCCGCGGAGGAGGATCTCGGGTCCGGCGTGATGAGAGAGGGCGGAAAGGAGTCGGCGGATGGCCGACACGGTCATACTCACCGAGGGACTGACCAAGTATTACGGCCGCGCCCGCGGGGTCAGGGACCTGAACCTCGAGGTGAGGCGCGGCGAGGTCTTCGGCTACCTGGGACCCAACGGGGCGGGAAAGACCACCACCATCCGCCTGCTCCTGGACCTCATCCGGCCCAGCGCCGGGAGGGCGGAGGTCCTGGGCATGGACGTACGTTCGCGCTCCGTGGAAATACGGCGGCGGGTGGGTTACCTGCCCGGGGAACCCGTGCTCTACGAGAACCTCACCGGCGAGGAGTTCCTGCGCTTCCTGGGGAACCTGAGGGGCGGGGTGGACCGAGGCTACGTCTCCCTCCTGGCCGAGCGCCTGGAGTGCGACCTGGACCGTCCCATCAGGACCCTCTCCCGGGGTAACCGCCAGAAGCTGGCCATCCTCCAGGCCTTCATCCACCGCCCCGAACTCTTGATCATGGACGAGCCCACCAGCGGCCTGGACCCCCTGATGCAGAACGAGTTCCACCGCCTAGTGCGGGAGACGGCAGGGGAGGGCACCACATATTTCATCTCCTCCCACAACCTCCCGGAGGTGGAGAGGATGTGTGACCGGGTGGGGATGATCCGCGAGGGCACCCTGGTGGCCGTGGACGAGGTGGAGGCGCTGAAGCGGAAGGCGCTGCGCAGGCTGGAGATCCACTTCGCGAACCCGGTATCCCCGCGGGATTTCCGGGATATCCCGGGGGTGCGGGACCTGCGCCTGGAGGACCGCGTACTTACCTGCACGGTGACCGGGAGCGTGGATGCCCTGGTGAAGGCGGTGGCCCGCTTCGAGGTCCTCAACGTGGTAAGTCCCGAGGTGGGCCTGGAGGAGATATTCCTGGAGATGTACCGCGAGGGGGGCGGGGAATCCGGAGGCGCGAGCCATGCTTAGGAACATATACCTGAAGACCCTGCGGGACCAGCGGGTCTCCTTCGCCTGGTGGACGGTGGGGATAGTAGCCCTCTGCGTCTTCCTGGTGGCCTATTATCCCACCATCTCCAGGACTCCGGCGGTGACCGAGTTCCTGGAGGAAGCGCCGGAGTGGATGAAGGCCTTCATCGGGGAGAACGCGGAGGATTACACCTCCCCGGCCGGGTACCTCCAGGGAGAGCTGTTCTTCATGATGGCCCCCATCCTTTTCATCATCTTCGCCGTCTCCCGGGGAAGCGCGGCCGTGGCCGGAGAGGAGGGGAAGGGAACCCTGGACATCCTCCTGGCCAATCCCGTGTCCCGGCGCCGGGTGGTGCTGGAGAAGGCGGCGGCCATGTTCACCGCGGTTCTCTGCCTGGGGCTGGTCCTCTGGGCCTCCCTGGCCCTGGGCGCCGCCGGGGTGGGAATGGATATCAGTGCCGCGCGGCTGGCGGCGGCATGTCTCTCCTGCGTCCTCCTGGCCCTTTTCTTCGGCTCGCTGGCCCTGGCCGTGGGTTGCCTGACCGGCAGGCGCGGGCGGGCGGTGGGCGTCGCCGCCGCCGTGGCGGTGGCCTCCTTCTTCCTCTACTCCCTCTCCAGCCTGGTGGAGGGGCTCAAGCCCTGGAGCAGGGTATCTCCCTTCTATTACTACATCGCGGCCGACCCCCTAAAGAACGGGCTGAACGCCATGCACGTCCTGGTGCTCCTGGCCGCGTCGCTGGCGCTGGAAGCGCTTTCGGTCTACCTGTTCGAGCGGCGCGATATCCTGGTCTGAGGAAGCGGGAGGAACGCTGCCGATTCAAGGGAAGATCATGGCTTGGCCCTGCGGGCTACGAGACCCGGAGGGAGGGTCGGGAACGGTTCACGGCGGCGAGAGATAGGAGTAATATCCGGGTCCGCGGTGAGATTGTGCCCGGCAGGCATGCGGTGCGGGCCCGGGCAAGACCTTGCGGGCAGCAGGCGGAATCGAGGTCGGCGACGGATGGGAGGCAGGGAGCCGGGTCCCACGGGAAAATCGAAGGCTCCCACCTTGGGTCATATATATAGAAAGGCCGCGAGAAGGCCGGGGTGGGGCCGGCCCGGAAAAGGGAACAGGCGACGATGGCGGGATGCGCGGTGGCGGGGGAAGGGGAGAGAGGAGAGGGGAGAGTATCCCTCGTCCTTCCGGGGACGGCGAAGGCGGGGAGAGAAAAGGGGCGACCAACGGTGGCGGATGAATACGACGCGATCATCGTAGGCGCGGGGACGTCGGGCACCTATCTGTCCTGGAAGCTGGCAGAGGCGGGTTTCCGCTGCCTGGTGCTGGAGAGGTAGAGACTGGATTCGCTGGGCAGGTCCATAGGGCCCTTCCACATGGAAAAACCTTCCTTCGAGAGGTTCGCCATCCCCCTCCCGCGGGGAAAGAAGCTGCTGCACCGCCTGGAAACCATTACCATGTGGTCCACGGGGGGCGGACATCGGGTCACCGCCCGCCTGGTAACCCTGGACATGGACAAACCGGCTTTCATGAGGCGCCTGCGGGGTTACGCGGCGGAGGAGGGGGTGGAATTCCGGGAGGAGACGGAATTCCTGGACCTGCTTTGGAAGAGGGGATTCCCGAAGGGAATGAGGGTCCGCAGGGGGGATTCGGAGTACGAACTGCGCGGTCGCCTGGTGGTGGACGCCTCCGGGCTCCGGGGGGCGGTGAGGACGAGGGTTCCCGTAAGTCCCTGATGGGAGGACGACCCCCCGGAAGACCTGGACACCCTGGTGGTGTACATGGAGTCATGGAAAGGGGGACAGACTTCCTCTATTCCGTGCCCGGCATCTTCAGCGAGGAGGGGACCGTGGCTTCAACCTGGAATACGAGCTGAGGTCCGACCTCGCGGAGGTGGCCAGGGGGGCTTCCCACCATGGCCCGGGGGATCGCCTCCGGGAAATTGCGCCCCTCCTCCCTGGCGCGCATGGCCGCCCTGGCCGGCACCGCCGCGGCCCTGCGTAGGTCGTACGGGGACTACCCGGAACACCCCGCCTTCTTCGGCCCCTGGGCGGATAAGGTCCGCCGCCTGTGGGGAAGGGCCGACGGGACCCGGCACGAATACTTCCGGAGCCTGCTCCGGGGAATGGTCTCCCTGGCCCTCCGCCGCACCTCCGGGTGCGGCTTGACTTTTGCAGTAATTTTCTGAAATATAAGAATATTCAGAAAATTCAAACACAGATCGCAGTGGAGAGCGAGGAGGCGTCCATGGCGGCGAGGAAGGCGGAGGAGGCCTGCTGTGCCCCGTCCGGGTCCACCGGTTGCCGGGTGGAGACGCTGGTGAGCGTGGATGAGAGGGGGCAGATGGTCCTTCCCAAGGATTTCCGCGAGCGGGCCGGCATCAAGGCGGGGGACCGCCTGGCCCTGGTGAGCTGGGAGAGGGACGGCCGGATCTGCTGCGTGGTCCTCATGAGGGCCGATGAGCTCGGGGAACTGGTGAGGGAGAAGTTGGGCCCGGTCCTTCGGGGGCTGGCCTGAACGGACGTTTTTCCACCCGGTTCCCGTGGAGGTGGGGGAGTCGATACCACCGTGGACGTTATTGCCTGCAGGTGCGGTAAGAACGCGTTTTACAACTCGATTGGTCGAGGATAACCCGATTGGATAAGGAGGAAGAGATGGAGGAGAGGGACGTGAAGAAGGTGGTCAGGGAGGGATACGGAGCTATCGCCGGAAATGGATCTTCCTGCTGTGGCTCTGCCCAGCTGTGCTGTTGCGGACCCGCACGGGCGGATGAGATCGGCATACGCATTGGATATACCAGGGAAGAGTTAGAATCCGTCCCCGAGGGGGCCAACCTCGGCTTGGGATGCGGAAACCCGGTGGCCCTGGCCTCCCTCCGGGAGGGAGAGACGGTCCTGGACCTCGGTTCCGGCCCCGGCTTGGACTGCTTCCTGGCCGCCCGGCGGGTGGGAGAAAAGGGCAGGGTTATCGGCGTGGACATGACCCCCGAGATGCTGGAGAGGGCACGGGAAAACGCGCGGCGCGGCGGCTACTCCAACGTGGAGTTCCGGCTGGGGGAGATAGAAAACCTCCCGGTGGCTAATAATTCGGTGGACGTGATCATCTCCAACTGCGTGATCAACCTCTCCCCGGACAAGCCCCGGGTCTTCCGGGAGGCATACCGGGTGCTCAAGCCGGGCGGCAGGCTCATGGTCTCGGACATCGTCCTGGAGGAGGAACTCCCGGAGGCAGTGCGGAAGTCGACGGCCGCCTACTTGGGCTGCATCTCCGGCGCCGCCCTCAAGAAGGATTACCTGGAGATGATCGAGCAGGCCGGCTTTCGGAACCTGGAGGTGGTGGCGGAATCGCCCTTCCCCATCGAGCTCATGAGCAACGACCCTACTGCCAAGGCGCTGCTCGCCGAACTCGGGCTGCCCCTGGAGGAGGCAAACCGCCTGTTGCGCGGGGTCAGGAGCCTGGGGCTCCGGGCCAGGAAGCCGAGGTGATCCCCTCCCGGCCCCGGTTCTGACCGGGAAGATGACGCTCGACCACCTTGCGGCGCCATATCCCGCGCGCGGCGGCAAGAGGCCCGGTGCCGCTCTCTTCCCATGTGATCACCCTTTCCCCGGTTTTTCCAGGAGGAACGACTTAGGGAGCCGGCAGGGGCTCACCTTGCCTGGCCGCCAGGGCCCCGCGGCGCCTCGGGGGGCAAGTGAGTGCTTCCGGGGAGGGATGGCCCCGGTCCCGGAACATGGCGAACATCCCTGTGCCCGGCCTGTGTCGAGGGAAATGAAGGGGCGTCCGGGTGAGGGGCCGGGTTGGAACCACCAGTGTCATCCACACCAGGCTTCCGCATCAAGGCGAGCTTCGGGGGATTGGAAGATGCCTTGAACTCACGGGGAGCCCGGGATAAGCATAAAACAGAACAAGGGATCTTGTCTATAATGGATGGTACCAGGAGACGAGGCGTCCCTGCCCTGTCGTTCCAGGGCTCTCCTGGCGGATCGTGGGTAGAGGCAAGCGGGAAATCGGGTGGATCCGTGGGCCGAAGGTTTTCATTTACGGTTTCCGTCCATAAAGGGCGGAGTGACGGCACGAGGCGTCTCGGAGAGGGAGGTAGAGATGAGGATAGAGCCGGTTGTCGACGAGTGGTTAGGTCCCGGGGAGAAGGACGGGGAAATAATTCCTCTGACTCCCGAAGAGAACGCCCTGCATCCCGAAGCAAGGAGCAGCCGCTACTACGGGGAATGGTGGTATTTCGACGCCCGCCTGGATGACGGACACGTGGTGGTTGGTTTCCTCCAGGCCTCGGAACTTATGTCCCGTAAGCCGGGCATAGAACTGCATGTCTATAAGCCGGACGGAGAGAAGCTCTCCGTGGTCAAGAAGTTCCCGCACTCCCAGCTGAAGGCCTCCACCGAGAAGTGTGACGTGCGGGTGGGGGACAACCACTGCTACGCCGAGTTTCCCGAGGGCGGCAACTTGCCCGTGCACTACCTGCACATCGCCGAGGAGGGCATGGAAGCGGACCTCACTTTCCGCAGCCAGGTCCCGGGATGGAAACCCGGAAAGGGTCTCACCAGGTACGGGGACCGCGGTTACTTCGCCTGGGTGGTCCCCGCGCCGCGGGCGGAAGTGGAGGGAACAGTGCGTTACGGGGGCACCACCCTGCGGGCCCGGGGGATAGGCTACCATGACCACAATGTGGTCACCGCGGACATGCGGCGCATCCTCTCCTTCTGGTACTGGGGAAGGCTGTACACCCCGGAACACACCCTGCTCTACGCCTACGTGAAGACGCGGAAACGCTTCGGGGGGAAGGCCTCCAGGCCGCTCATGCTGGCCCGGGGAGGCGAGGTGATTCTCAGCTCCGGGGAGATGCGGCTGAGGGAGGGGCCGCCGGACTTCCATCCTGCAGCCAACCGCACCTATCCCACTTTCCTGGAAATGGAAATCCCCGACCGGGTCTTCCTGCGACTGGACGTGAGGCGCATCATAGACGCCAACGATTTCCTCTCCGAGCTCAACCCGGTGATCATGAACCCGGCCGTCAAGTGGTTGGTGAACCGTTTCATGCGCCCGGGATGGTTCCGCTTCGAGTCGGATTTTACCCTCCGCGTGAACCATGATGGGCGTTCCGTCGAGGAGACGGGTACCACCCTGCACGAGATGGTGGCCCTGCAGTAGGACCGGCTTCCCGGCACCCGGACCTCAGGCGCAGAACCGCAAGGCCAGGTTACGGAGGAAGAACACGCCATCTCGCACGTCCCGGACGGAGATACGCTCGTCCGCGCCGTGGATGCGGGGGAGGTCGGAGAGGCCGATACGCGCGGGGATAATGCCGTAGCAGGGGACCCCGCGGGCGCGGAAGAAGCGCGAATCGGAGAGGCCGGAGAGCATGAAAGGGGAGACCACGGCGTCCGGATAGCACTCGAGGATACTCTCCTCCACCACGCGGTAGATTTCGCCGTCCCAGGGGGAGGGAGGAGATTTTTCCATTTCCAGGTAGTGATGGATTTCCGGGTCCTCTCCATCCAGGGTCTTACGCACGAAATCTTCGAATTCCGAGGCCTCCGTCTCCGGCAGGAGCCGGCAGTCCAGGAAGGCCTCGGCGCGGTCCGGGATGACGTTGATCTTGTTGCCGGCATGGAGCACGTTCAGGCTGGCGGTATCGCGAAGCACGGCGTTGAGGGCCGGTACGGCGTCTAGTTTATTCTCCTCGATGATGTGCAGCAGGGTTTCCGCCTTCCCGTCCTCACGGTAAGGCCTGAGGACCTCCCAGTATTCGGCCAGCCTGGCGAAGAAGGCCTGCATCACCGGGTTGATCCGGAGGGGCCTCTTGTGTTCCAGGAAACGGGCCAGGGAAACGACCAGGAGCTCTAGGGCGCCCTTTCCTGTGGGCATGGAACCGTGGCCGCCCTGGCCATGCTGGAGCAGGCGGAGCCAGAGCCCGTATTTCTCGGCGCAGGCGACCATGAAGAAGGGCTTTCCCGGAACCAGGTCCAGGAGGGCGTAGCCTCCCTCGTTGATCACCAGGTCCGCTTCCAGCTCCCTGGGATACTTTTCCAGGAGGAGCTTCACTCCCGCGTATCCACCCGCTTCCTCGTCGGCGACGGCCAAAAAAACCAGGTCCCTGCGCAACGGAATGTTTTCGCCGGCCACGGCGATGAAGGCCATGAGCTGCATGACTCCCATGCCCTTCATGTCCAGGGCCCCTCTTCCCCACACGAAGCCGTCGCTTATCTCCCCGGAGAAGGGCGCCACCTGCCAACCTTCCGGGTCCGCCGGCACCACGTCGATGTGGTTGAGGAAGACGAGGGGTTTACCCTCCCCGCTTCCCGGCAGGCGGGCGAGAAGCGAGGAACGCCCAGGCGCCGTCTCGTAGACCTGGTATTCCAGTCCGTAGTCGCGCAGGACGCCCGCCAGGAAGGAAGCGCCGGCCGCCTCGTTGCCGGGTGGGTTGGTGGTGTCAACGCGTAGGTAGGCGCTTAGCACCTCTACAGCCTCATCGGCCAGTTTTCCTGCCTCCATGACGGCCCCCTCACGCCTTTCCGAATACTGATCATGGATATATTTTATGCGAAAGAACGTCGTTGGCGCCGGAATCCGGTTTCCCACAGGTAAGGAGATCATTACCCCGCAGGGTGTATCGTTCCGCCGGGGAAGACCGGTCGCATTTATCCAAGCACGGCTTTTACCCGTACGGTTCGGTCGGATAAAGTTCCGGTGGAAAAATCCGATGAAAATATGGCCAGGTTTAGTTTTTCCATGGAATGGAAGAAATACATCACAGGCGACTCTTTAACCGGCGTGGCGGAAGAAGGGTCGCCTTTCCGGCCTCCCGGGAAAGGTATGGAAGTCGGCTGGGATGGAGAAGCGAGAAAGCTGGGAGGACTTACCGGAGAGGCATCTCCTCGAGGAAGGGACAAGGAGGCTCGAAGCGGCTTGAGGAGCGGATAAAGAGGGCCAAGCGGCAAGGTGGACATTCAAGACCTACAAGGAGCGAAGGTAATGGTGAATGGAAGGAGGAAGGACGACGATCGCCCGGGCAAGGGAGCCGATCAGGAAAAGCATGGGAGGACGCAAGGAATATCTCCCGATGGAGGCGGGCCGCATGAGCCTGCGGTAGAGGAAGCGTCGGGCCCGATTCCAGAGGTCGGTTCTGAAGGCATTTCCGCCTTTTCCGGTCCCCCTTCCGGGGGGATGGGCGGAAGAACCTGGAGCTTGCTGGCCCGGATTATGATGGCCGCCGCCTTCGCCGTGCTGGCCCTGGCCGCCTTCTCCTTTCTGGCCGTCCAAGCAGCGCATGCGCCGGTCGAGACGGTTGAACATTACCTACTGACCCTGAACGAAGGCCGACTGGGCGAGGCATGGGAGATGCTTCACGTCACCTCTAGGTTTAAGGAGGAAGGGGATTTCGAGGGATACCTGAGCCTCATGAAGGAGCGGATGGATTCGGTCACGGGCTGGAAGACGCATCTTTCGCACCTGACCGGCTCCAGGGCCTACGTGGACGTGGAACTATTGCGTGACGGCGGGGGCAGTCGGTTCCGCCTGGGGTTGCGCAACGATGGAAAGAGATGGATGATACACGAAACCGGATCGGAAGAGCCTTACGGCGGCCCTTAGGCGGCGGGGAACGCTACCAGGGCCGTGGAGGAGAAGGGGAAGATCGCCTGCCGAGACCTCGTGGTGATCTCATCGGAATATGATCATTACCGCCCTCCTCAGGTCATGCGCCCAACGAAAATCTCCATCACCTTCAGCAGGTTCATGGTAAACCGCACGGGAATCCGTAAAGATGATGGCTGCCTCTGCGTGGTTGACAACAAGTTTACTTGGTATAAACTTAAACCCGGCGTAAAAAGGACCGGGCGCCTCTTAGGAGGAGAGGCGCAGGGAATGAATGGCGCATATTTATAACCCCACCGGGGAAAGAGCCGGGGGAGGAACCGGAAATGCCGGGAGGATCTTCACTCAGGAAAAAATGCCCTTCCTGCGGTGTGCCGCTCTTCATTGGCAGGGAACTGCGGTGGGGAAGCGACGGGGTCATTCACCTGGCCAGGGCACCCCACAACCGCATGGTTCTTTACGAGTCCAACATCATCGACAATCTCTTCCGGGGCATCGAGGAGCTCATCGGCGTTTCCATCGAGCACATCGTCATCGAGAGCCGGCGCCGGGAGGTGAGGAAGTACATCGAGGGGGTATTCCCCGCCTGGATACGGCGGCCCTTGGTGACACTCAACGAGCGCCTCAGCGGGATGCCGGGATTGAAAGGGTTGGCGCGGGCGGTTCGCGGGCCGCTGGGAAAGGCTCTGGCCGGCAGGGTCTTCGAGGTAGGCAGGGTATACGGTTACGGGGACTCCAGGCCGGGTCCCCTGTGGGAGGAGGGTGACGTGCATCCCTGGCGCTCCACCGTAGTCCACAATCCCTATTCGGTGCTCTTTTTCGCCGCGGAGTGCCTGGCTTCCGTGGAGGCCTTCGAGGGCAAGGACCACTGCGTCACCTACCGTGAACTTGAGGAGGGAGTCTATCTTTTCGAGGTCCAGCCCGGAGAACACCCCGTGGCTCTCCGGGAACGCCTGGCGAGAAAGCGCTACCCTTTCAAGCCTGGTGAACTCCACTATGACCTTTGTCCGGGATGCGGCGTGCCTCGTGAAGTTGAGCGCTTGAACTGGGACCTGGACAGGGGAATCATAACCGATACCGATAGCGGGAGGAGGATGGCCCTCTTCGGTCCCCATGCCGTGGATGCCGTCCTGCAGGACCTGGAAGCGGAGCTGGGCGATGAGGTGCCCGCAGCCGCCGTGGAAGCCCAGAGGAGGTACGTGAAATCGCGCGTCGCGGGTGAGAACTGGAGGAAGAGGGGCACCGATTTCATGCACATGGCTGCCCTCAGGGGGCTGGGCTACGTGGCCAGATTCGAAGCGGACACAGAGCACCTCTCGGTGACCCTCCATAACGCCTGTATGCCCTATCTGAACGTGGGCATGGCGCAGGCCCTTTACGAGATCGCCATGGGCAGGGAGAATTCCGAGGTCAGATGGAGCCTGCGCGACGACGGTGACCTAGAGATAGAGGTCACTCTTTAGGGGTATCCTTCAGATATCGGGTTGAGGGATGTCTCCCCGGGCGCGGCCCGCGAGGAGCTGCCGGTCGATCCGCCGGAAGACTTTCCGACATTTACTCAAGGTCGGGCTGCGAGAAGGCGAATAAATCCCTAGAGATGCAAACCCTCTTTCACCCGGAAAGCAAGCTTGAGGGAGTAAAGAAAGGGAAGAGCGTTAAGCAAGGTAAAGCTGGCAAACCGGTCATTAATCAAAACAGGAAGATAAGTAGGTTCGAGATCGCGCTCGGCGTGGAGGATTTTTCCCACGAAAGGGAGTATTCGGAGGATGGAGACCCGAACATGCTTATCAAAGTTATTAAAGCCTGGTGAAGGGGGGCACGGGCGGAATGGCACAACCTATTGAAAGGTGTGAGCAGTGCGGGGTTCCCGCCCTGATGGGAAACGAGCTGCGGTGGGAAAGCGGCGGGGTGATCAGCCTGGCCCAGTCTCCTCACAACCGCATGGTGATCTACGAGTCCAACATCATAGACAACGTCTTCCGGGGAATCGAGGGGATTCTGGGACGGAGCATAGAGCCGATGGTTGTGGAGAGCCGGCGCAGGGAGACCAGGAGGTTCATCGAGAGGAGCTTTCCCTTCGAGATCCGGAACACCCTTCTTCTGGGCGATGCGGGACCCACGGCGAAGGACTCTCCGCTCAGCCGGGCCATGGCCGATTTCGTGGTCCGGATAAGGGAGGACCTGGTGGAAAGGGTCTCCGGCGTGGCCCGCGTTTTCGGGTACGGGGAGGTATCCGTGGACTGGGCGGAGGATGAGCCTTATCCATGGCGCCGGCTGGTGATGAGGTATCCTTATTCCGTTCCCCTCTGGAAGGCGGACATCCTGGGGACCGTCGAAGCCTTCGAGGGCTTGGACATGTGGATAGAGGGGGAGGAGATGGAAGAAGACGTCTTCAGGCTGCACCTCTTTCCCTCCGAACACCCCGTAGAGCTCGGGGGCAAGCTGAGGCGCAGAAAAAGGTACGAGTTCGTAGCCGGGGACGTGGAACACGAAAAGTGCCCTTCCTGCGGTGTTCCCTCCCTCATCTCCGGGTACCATTGGGACCTGGAGAGGGGGATCATCACCGCCTCGGATACCGGAAGGAGGGTGGCCGTCTTCGGCCCCCTGGCCCTGGAGGCGGTGTTCGATGACTTGGCCGAGGAACACGGACCGGCCCTTCGAAGGGCGGTGGTGGAGGCGCACAGGCGCTACATACACGAAAGGGTGGACCGGGAGCTGGTCTCCACCATAACCGGCATGCTCAAGATGCACATGGCCCGCAGGGGCCTGGGTTACCTGGTTTCCCTGGAAGGGGATAGGAAGAAGCTGGAAATGACGCTCCACAACGCCTGCCTGGAGCTTTTCATGGTGGGCATGACCCAGGCTTTCTACGAGATCACCTCCGGAAACGAGAGCACCATCGCCGAGTGGGAACTCAACGAAGAAGGACGGTTATCCATCTCCATAAGGGCAGCCTGATCCCCCTCCCGGTGATGGAACGCGGGGTGGGTTCCTCTCCCCAGCCCTCCGTCATCAGGGTTACCACCAACCAGGTGGGGTGAAAGCGGAGAATTTCTCGCGGATTTGTTGCCGACGCAGTATTTTCAGAACACGTTGAACCGACGGGAAAGGAGAGTGGAAGATTGGAAGCGAGGGAGGGAAGGGGAGCGGCGGGTCTCGAATATCTCCTTATCGCCGGTGCTGCGGCTCTCTGGGGGTCGGTGGGTGTCTTCCTGCGGTGGATAGACCTTCCGGGCAGCGAACATTTCGTGGTCTTCATCCGCTCCATGATCAGCGCGGCCTTCCTGGCGGCGGTGATGGCCTTGAGCGGGAGGACGGGGGATTTTCGGCTCGGCGGGCACCCGGTGCTCCTCCTGACGAGCGGAGCGCTGCTCACCCTGCACTGGGTGCTCTTCCTCAAGGCCTTGAACAACCTGCCCATCGGGGATGCGGAGTTTATAACCTACCTCGCCCCGGTGCTGGTGGCGCTGCTGGCCCCCCTGGTGCTCAGGGAGAGGTTGGAGGGAACGACCCTGCTAGCCCTGGCCCTGGCCCTGGCGGGCATGGGGCTGATCTCGCTCACCAGGTCCAAGGCCGGGACCGGTTCTCCGGCGGCGGGAATAACCTATGCCCTGTGCTCGGCGGTATCTTATGCCCTGCTCCTCTTCATCCTCAAGTACCTTCGCGAGGACACCCCGACCCTCACCGTGACCTTTTACCAGACGGCGGTCAACGCATCCTTGCTCCTGCCTTTCTGCGCTTTCCGCGATTTCACGGTCTCCCCGCGGGGTTGGGCGTCCCTGATCGTGCTGGGCCTAGTGCACACCGGGCTGGCGGGCCTGCTGTACGTGTTCGCGGTGAAGAAGGTGAAGGCTCAACACGTGGGGATCATCGCCTACCTTGAGCCGGCCAGCGCTATGCTCTATGGCCTGCTGTTCCTGGGGGAGAGCATGGGATGGCAGGATTTGGCAGGAGGTCTGCTCATCATCCTGGCCGGGGCCATGGTCATCCGCCGGGCGTGGGTCCCGGAGCGGGGCTAGGCCGGACCTTTGGAAGAAAATATATAAAGCTGTAGGTGCGTTCTTTCCCGGAGCACCGGGTTCCAGGGGGCGAGGTTCGTGCCGTCCCGAAGAGCTGTGTCCCTCCGTCTCAGAACATCTCCTGTTCCACCCAGCGGGTATGGTAGTTCCCGGCCAGGAAGTCCGGGTTGGAGAGCAGGCGCAGGTGGAAGGGGATGAGGGTGGAGACCCCCTCTATCTCGAACTCCCGCAGGGCCTGCTCCAGGATGCGCAGGGCCTCCTCCCGGTCCCGGCCGTGTACGATGAGCTTGGCCAGCAGGGAATCGTAGTTGGGGGACACGTGATAACCCTGGTAGCAGTGGGTGTCCACGCGCACGTGGGGTCCGCCCGGTGGCGTCCACTTCTCGATTATCCCGGGGGTGGGAAGGAAGTCGCGGTGATAATCTTCGGCGTTGATGCGGCACTCGATGGCGTGGCCGTTCACCCGGATGTCCTCCTGGTTCAGGGACATGGGCTCTCCCATGGCGTTGCGTATCTGTTCCACCACCAGGTCCACGCCGGTTATCAGTTCGGTGACCGGGTGCTCTACCTGGATGCGCGCGTTGAACTCCATGAAGTAGAAGTTCCCCTCCTCGTCCAAGAGGAACTCCATAGTCCCCGCGGAGTCGTAGCCGATGGCCGCGGCGCCCCGCACCGCCGCCTCGCCCATCCTCTTTCGCAGCTCGGAATTCACGGCGGGGGAAGGCGCTTCCTCCACCAGCTTCTGGTTCCTCCTCTGGATAGAGCATTCCCTCTCGTTCAGGTGGATGACCTTGCCGTGCCTGTCGCCCAGGACCTGTATCTCCACGTGGCGGGCCCGGCGCAGGAACTTTTCCAAGTAAATCTCCTCGGATCCGAAAGCATGCCTGGCCTCCGCCTTGACCAGGGGTAAGGCCTTTACCAGTTCCTGACGGTCGTGGACCACGCGCATACCCTTACCCCCTCCCCCCAGGGAGGCCTTGATCAGGATGGGGTAACCCAGTTCGTCGGCCACCTTGAGGGCTGTGGACTCGTCCAGGTCGGACGAGGTGAGGCCGGGCAGCACCGGAACTCCCGCTTCGGCCATGGTCTCCCGGGCCTTGGCCTTGTGGCCCATCAGGGCCAGGGCCTGCGGGGAGGGCCCGATGAAGACCAGGTCGTTTTCCTGGCAGGCTCGGGCGAATTCCTCGTTTTCCGCCAGGAAGCCATATCCCGGGTGGACGGCGTCAGCGCCGCTGATCTCCGCAGCACCGATGATGTTCCGGATGTTCAGGTAGGATTCTCCGCTGGCGGCCGGACCGACGCACACCTTCCGGTCCACGTATTTCAGGTGTACGGCGTCGGAATCGGCTTTGGAGTAGATCCCTACCGTCTCCAGGCCCAGGAGCCTGCAGGCCCGGAGAATACGCAGAGCTATCTCGCCGCGGTTGGCGATGAGCACTCGCTTGAACAAGTTTCTACCCTCCCGAGGGCTCGATTTCCATGAGCACTTCGTCGTATTCCACGCCCTTGCCGTGCTCGGCCAGGATGCGCTTCACCCGGCCGTCCACTGGGGAGGGTATCTCGTTGAAGAGCTTCATGACCTCTATGAGGCAGAGGGTCTGGCCCTCCTTGACCTCGTCGCCCTCCTCCACGAAGGGCGGCGCGCCGGGAGAGGGGGTGCGGTAGAAGGTACCCACCATGGGGGACCTCACCTGTACCAACCCCAGCTCCTCCCTTTCCAGTTGCGCCACCTGCGCCCGCCGGGAAGGGGCCGGGGCCGCCTCCGCCGCCGCGACCTGCCCCCCCAAGCTTATGGTCACTGTCAGGTTTTGCAGGGCCCTGCTCACCCCCTCGCTGACCACGTCCGCCAGCTTCGCCGAAAGCTCCTCCAGGTAGGTCCCGTCCAGCATGGCCCTTTCCCGCCTCTCCATGGCCTTCTGCGGGGGCTCCTCCTCCTCCTCGTCGATGACCGGGTTCTTCCTCCACTGGAAGAACTTGAGGGCCACGTCCGGGAATATGGCGTAGGAGATATAGTCCTCCTCCTTCTCCACCAGGGAGGGGTCGAGCTCCCTCTTGGCCTTCGGTAGCTCAGGCTCCAGGAGGTCCGCCGGCCGGCAGGTGATGGGCTTCTCGCCCTTCAGCGCCTTCTCCATGAGCTCCTCGCTTATGGGCCCGGCAGGTTTTCCGTAATAGCCCTTCACGTAGTTGACGATCTCGCGCGGGATTATCTTGTATCTTTCCCCTAGGAGCACGTTGAAGACGGCCTGGGTTCCCACCAGCTGGCTGGTAGGGGTTACCAGGGGAGGGTAGCCCATGTCCTTTCTTACCCTGGGAATCTCTTCCAGGACCTCCTCCATGCGGTCCAGGGCGTTCTGCTGCTCCAGCTGGGCGATGAGGTTGGTGGCCATGCCGCCGGGTATCTGGTGGGAGATAACTGTGATGTCGATGAGGGGCTGCTCGGCACCCATCAGCTTGCGCTTCTTGGACACCACCTCGAAGTATTCCGACACGTCGCGGATGGCCTCGAAGTCCAAATCCAGCTCGTACTCCGTGTCCTTGAGGGAAGCCACCAGGGTCTCTATGGCCGGCTGGCTGGTATAGAGGGCAAGCGGCGCCGCGGCGCAGTCCACGATGTCCGCGCCCGCTTCGATGGCCTTCAGGTAAGAAGTGGAGGCCATTCCCGTGGAGGCGTGGGAATGGAGCTGGACGGGCACTTCCACCGCTTCCTTGAGGCGCCTGACCAGTTCGTAGGCCACGTAAGGGGCGAGGATGCCGGACATGTCCTTGATGCATATGGAGTCGGCCCCCATCTCCACCAGGGTCTTGGCCGTCTCCACGTAACCCTCGATGGTGTGGACCGGGCTTATGGTGTAGCAGATGGTGCCTTGGGCGTGGGCGCCCTCGCGCTTGGTGACCTCTATGGATTTCTGCATGTTCCGCACGTCGTTGAGGGCGTCGAAGATGCGGATGATGTCGATCCCCCCGGCTACCGCCCGCTTGATGAATTCCTCCACCAGGTCGTCGGCAAAGTTACGGTAGGCCACCAGGTTCTGGCCGCGCAGGAGCATCTGGAGCTTGGTTCGCTTGAATTTCTCCCGGATGCGGTACAGGCGGTCCCAGGGGTCCTCGTTGAGGTAACGCATGCAGACGTCGAAGGTGGCCCCGCCCCAGACCTCCACGGAATGGTAACCTACCTCGTCGATGCGCTCGGCGATGGGTAGTATGTCGGTGAGGCGCATACGGGTGGCCCACAGGGACTGATGGGCGTCCCGGAGGGTGGTGTCGGTTACCATCACCAGCCTTTTCTTTTTATCCATTTTCACCCCTTCACCGGATTCGGGCCTTCGAAACCATTGTAATCTTTCCCGCGCCTTATTTTCATGAAGCACGGCTTTCCCGGCGGTAAAGCCCTTCGCTTTCCCGGAAGACCCACGCTACACCGTGTAAATTCACCGGGTAAATCCGGATGCCTTCCGCGGCCCTCAGGTGCCGGACCTTTTTCCCGGGATGAGGTGGGCGACCGCCGCCGCCGCCGCGGCCTTGGCCACGTCGACGAGAATGAAGGGTTTTACCCCCAGCGCAAAGGCCAGTGAAGCTTTCTTGCCGTGCATGGCAAGCCAGGTCGCGAGCCAGGAGGCCCCGCAGGCGTAGATGATGGCTATACCGGCCAGAGACGCGGCGATGACCGGGATGCGGGCGGGTGTTCCACGGAGCCGGATACGGCTCGGGAGGTTTCGCGAGACCCACCCCGCGCAGCCAGCCGCCAGCACGAAGCCCCACAGGTATCCTCCGGTGGGCCCGAAGAGCACCAGGGGACCGGCATGGGGAGGAGCGGCGAAGAAGGGAGCCCCGCAGGCTCCCATCACCAGGTAGGTCATCTGGCTGGCCATCCCCCAGAACGGCCCCAGCACCAACCCGGAAAGGAGGACGAAGAAAACCTGCATGGTTACCGGGACAGGACTTAAGGGAATCCTGATGATGGCGCCCATGCCGGTGAGGGCGGCGAAGAGCACGGCATTGGCCACCCACTCCCATTCAAGAGCGGCCGTTTTTGGTGTAAACTTTCCCGCTTGAGCTGTTTTCATGGGTTTCTCTCCTTTGGAAGTTTGTTATATTTGTATAGGAAAACATGCGCATTGTCAATAGGTTACGCGGAATTTAAGTTTAGTAAAGGTGAACTTTATGAAAAATCGGTTTCGAGGGTCGCCCCGGCTCTCGAAACGAAGCGGGAAGCGCACCCCGGCAGCGTGAAGCGTGGCGGAGCAGCCGCCCTTCCAGCCCGCAACCGTGCTGATTGCGGGAAGGTCGGGCCACTACCCAGCGGAGGTCTCGTCGCCTTGGGCAGTGATATCCATTGGGACGTGCGTCGTTACGAGAGCCTGGACTCCACCAACCTGGAGGCCAGGAGGCTCCTGGCCCGGGGGGCATCGGAAGGGCTGGTGGTGACCGCGGTCCACCAGACGGCGGGACGCGGGAGGATGGACCGGAGTTGGCTGGACCGACCCGGAAAGAGCCTTCTGGTGAGCCTGGCACTCCGGGACGTGGAGCCCTTCCGTGCCGCGGCGCTGGCGGCGCTCTCGGCCCGGGCGGCGGTGAGGAGGCTGGGAGGTGCGGGGCCCCTCTGCAAGTGGCCCAACGACCTGGTCTACGGGGACAGAAAGGTGGGGGGCGTGCTCACCGAGTCCTTCCGCCGGGACGGGGACCATTTCCTCATCGTGGGCCTGGGTTTAAACGTCGGGTACCTGCCGGAGGAGTTGAATTTTCCGGCTCGGCTTCCGCCCACCTCCCTGCTGTTGGAGGAAGGCAGGCTCTGGGGCGTCGAGGAACTTCTGCACGCCCTTCTCGGCGAAATGGAAAATCGGCTGCGGGAGGAGGGGAGAAACCTGGTGGAGGAATACCGCGCCAACCTGGCTTACCGCGGGCGGCAGGTAGTGGTGGAAGATTTTGTCATATGCGGCCTGAGGCGCGGAGGTCGGGAGGAAGGGGAGGTGGCGCCGGAAAGGAGGGGCGCGCTACTCGAGGGCCTTCTGGTGGGGGTCGACGAGCTGGGCAACCTGTTGCTCGAGGTGGGGGGGAAGGTCCTCCCGGTGTCCGCGGGCGATCTCGCCCCGCTGCCGGACTGAGAGCACGGTCCGCAACGCCGGATGCGCGGAAACAGGAAAATCACTACCTGCGAACTTGCCAAGCCCGGCAACGAGATTTCTCCCTTGCCCAGGACCCATGTGTCGGTAAGAGGGATTCCGGCCAACGAGCTTCGCGACGGCGGGAGTGGTTTGAACCCGGGTCGGTTTCTCCCTCCGCTATGGCCTGCCACGACTTCGGCATCATGGCGGAGTGGAAGTACTTTCCAGGAAGCGAATCTCCCTCTTTTTCAGGCGGATGTACTCGTCGATGGCTTCCAGGTTGAGGCACTGATTGAGGAAGGACAGGTCCTTAAGCAGCGCCCTGGCTCGAGCGGCGTCTCCGGAAGCGATGGCCGACTCCACCCGACATGATAGCTCCCGCGCCGTGTCCTCGATCTCCTCGCGCATCTCCTGCCGGTCGCAAATCACCGGGTTGCCGCAGCTCGGGCACTCCCGGAAGATGAGCGGGCCGCAGCACATCACGTTGCCGATATGCCGGAATTCCGCGCCCTCGCCTTCATAGCCGCAGCGATCACAGGTAATGAGCATGGCTTTTCTCCTTGTCATTTGCCGTTACACGACCCGGTATGTTCCATTTTTCCTTTCGCGTGGATCAAGCTGGGTCAACCCGTCTCCCCCCTTGCGTTCGCGGACCGATTCTTGCTTACCGCCGCCGGAGCTGAACTTGTGCATTACATCCAGGCCGGGAGGCTCTTGCGGCGGCGGACGTTACTACGCAAGAACATACCGGTCAATACCTTGCGGGATGGCGCAAGGCAGCGTTGTTACCCTCTTCCACCCGCCAACTATCGTGTCACCAACGCATGCGTCGAGGTTCCCGGGAGCGGGCCACGGGTTGCAAGACCCCCGCCGTTCGTTGCGCGCCCTCAGCGGGCCTCGAAGTTCTCGCACTCGGCGTCGTCGGCGTTATGGGGCTTGGCCGTGTAGTACTCGCTCTTTCCGTCCGATTCGCGCCGCACGCAGTCTCCCCTGCTGGGGTCTTCTTCCAGGGGGAAGAACCACTTGCAATCTCCACAGCTCATGGTCGCACCTCCTGCTCCATTGCAGCGTTCAACCAAGTGTCGATCTCCATCGCGAATTCCCGAACGCTCTCATCGTTCCACGCTCGCCCGTTCCGCCTTGCCGGTGCCCGGCCTCCGCCTTGGCCAACGACCCTCCATGATTTCAACCTCCCACGGTGACCGTGAGACGCCGGGAGGTGAAGATCTTCACAATTCCGCACAGCTTTTCCTCGGGGTATCCCTCTCCCCGCGGGAAGGGATATTCCAGTCCGAAGATGCGGTACTTGGCTCCGGCGTAAGGGTGATAAGGCAGGATGTCCACCTCGCATTCCTTCCCATTGCGGCACAACCCGCGAATGAAATCCGCCGTGCGGGCGAGGTTTTCCTCCCCGTCGTTGAAGCCCGGGATGAGGGGGATCCGGAAGCGCAGCTCGCGGGCCTCTTCCGCCAGGCGCCGGGCGTTGGCAAGGATGAGATCGTTGGGAGCCCCACAGTAGGCGCGGTGCGCCGCGGAATCCATGTGCTTGAGGTCCAGGAGCACGTGGTCGGCGACGCGCAGCACCTTTTCCAGCACTTCCCAGGGGGCGAACCCGCACGTATCCAGCGCGGTGTTCATTCCCCTTGCCCTGGCCTCCGCCAGGAGATCATGAGTGAATTCCGGCTGGGCCAGGGGTTCTCCGCCGGAAACCGTGAGCCCTCCGCCGGAATGCTTGTAGAAGGGCTTGTCCTTCTCCACCTCCGCCAATACCTGGTCCACGGTCATCAGCTTTCCCCACACCACAAGGGCCTGTTCCGGGCAGGCCTCGGCGCAGCGAAAGCAGTCGATGCAGCGTTCACGGCGGATACGGGGCAGGCAGGGGCCTTCCATCTCGATGGCCCCGGAGGGGCACACCTCCAGGCATTTACCGCACCCGGTGCAGTTGTTGCGATAGGGGAGGACCTCTGGGAATCGGCGGTGGCCTTCAGGGTTGTGGCACCAGCGGCAGTTGAGTAGGCATCCCTTGAGGAAGACGGTGGTACGTATCCCCGGCCCGTCGCTCAGGGAATAGAACTGGATGTCGTTGACGTAGCCCGAGGTTTCGCCGCTTCCCATCTTACCGCCTCATCCTCCGATGGTGGTCGCCAGCCCGCGTTCCTTGAGGATGTCCTGCAGGTCGCTTATCTCGCTCGCGGCCAGGCTTTCCACGTCCCGGTATTCCCATTCCCTTCCCAGCCAGCGATACTTGTCCTGGCACCAGTTGTGAAAGGGGAGTAGGTCCACGCGAACTATGGAGGACCCCAGGTCGGCGAGGAAATCGGCCACCCTCTCCATGTGCTCCGGTGAATCGTTGAAGCCGGGAATCACCGGGACGCGCACGATGACCTCGGCTCCCACCTCCACCAGTCGGCGCAGGTTGGCCAGGATGGGCGAGTTGTTCACCCCGGTGCGCATGACGTGCAGCTTGGCGCTCATGCACTTGATGTCGTAGAGGAAGATGTCCACGTAGGGGCGCAGGGAATCCAGGATTTCCCAGGCGCAGAACCCGCTGGTGTCCAGACAGTTGTGAATCCCTCGTTCCTTGGCTCTGCGCAGGAGCTCGAGGGTGAACTCGGGGAAGGCAGTGGGCTCGCCTCCCGTTACCGTCATGCCTCCTCCCGAGTTCAGGTAGAAGGGCATGTCCCTCTCCACCTCGTCGAGTATCTCCTCCACCGTCTTCGGCTCTCCCACCCTCACCAGGGCGCCGTAGAAGCAGGCCTCCACGCACTCCATGCAGTGGTCGCATAGAGATAGGTCGATCTTGTAATAGTGCTCGTTGTCTTCTTCCCCCGTTACCGGAATAGGCGGCTGTATGGCACCCCTCGGGCAGGCGTCGAAGCATATCCCGCACTGCCGGCAGAGCGAGGGCTTCCAGTAGATCTCCGGGTAAAAATGGATACACTCCGGGTTATGGCACCACGCGCAGTTGAGCTTGCAGCCCTTGAGGAAGACGGTGGTGCGGATTCCCGGCCCGTCGTTTATGGAATAGCGCTGGATGTTGGTGATTAATACCTGCTCGGGCATGAAAGGACTCCTTTTCCGTTTCTCTCGACACGCCGGGGAAGCCGGAAAGCGTCACAGGAAAAAGCGTGAACTCCCACGGGGGAATCAGGCTTTTCCCTTCTGGAGCTCCTTTTCGGCCTTTTCCTCCTGCAGCTCGTTGACCACCACCCAGGCGTAGCATTGCGGACATTCGCGGTATGCTGTCTCCGCGTCCAGGGTGGTGTTGTAGAGGTAACGGAACTCCGACTTCACCCCTTGGTATCCGCAGTTGTCGCACTTGACCACAGTTCACACCTCCCCGTTCTTACAGGTAAATTTTCTACCCCAGATGTCGCTCAGTCCCCAGGGACCGGGAGATGATGATCCATCCCGTTCCAGCTCCAGTTCGTCCACGACCAGGAGTTCACCGCAGGCAGGGCACCGCCTCAGGGAAACGGGTCCCACCTCCACGGCCTGCCCCACGTAGGCGAACTCGGCTAAAGAGCCGGACCTTCCGCACCTGGAACAGGTGACCATCTTCTCCGGTTGCTGCTCCTACTTCTCCTGGATCTGCCTCTGCGGCCGGAACTGGGGATCCCACATGAACTCACTGGTGTCCGTCCGCACGCGGTCGATCTCCCGGAAGTGCGGGCAGTCGGCGGCATCGGTATTGTCGAAGACCGGCTTGTTCTTCTCCCCCATCTTGATGGCCGTGCAGAAACCATCACCGGCCGCGGAGGCCGAATTCTGCCGGAAGTTACTGCAAATGCCGCAGGCCTTCTCCGGCATATCACGGCGCCCCTTGGAGATGGCCCCCTGCAGCCACTGCTGGCGGAGCTGTTCCCAGTCGCTCATCGCTCTACCCCCTTTTCAAGCGACCCCGCTGGTGGTAGCACCGGCGGTTTCAACGCGATCTCCCTCATACGCCCAGTTCCTGCACGTTGCGGGCGATGATGGTGTCCTGGGTCTTCTTGTTCAGGTCCACGAAATGGGCGCTGTAACCGGCGATGCGCACGATGAGCTCGGGATACTTCTCCGGTTCCCTCTGGGCCGCCTTCAGGGTTTCGTTGTCCACCATGTTGAACTGCACGTGGTCGATACCCAGTTCGGCCCAGGTCTTGATGTAGGAGTGCCAGATGTGGAAGCCCTTCTCGCCGGCCAGCTGCTGGGGGGACAGGCGCTGGTTGAGCAGGGTGGCTCGCACGTCCCCGATGTGGTCGATCTTGGCCACCGAGCGCAGGACGGCGGTGGGACCTTTCTTGTCCAGCCCCGCCCCGGGGGAGCACCCGCCGTCGTAGAGGGTGTCGCCAAGCCTCCTCCCGTTGGGCAGCGCCCAAACCTTGGTGGCGTTGGTCACGTAGGCGGCGATGTTCTCCGGCAGCGGAGGCCAGGGATTCCCGGTGGGATCCATTATTTCCCAGGAGTGCCTGGCCACGTCGCGGTGGCAGCGGATGTGGATCTGGTCCACGTAGTCGTCGTCGTTGCCCCACTTGGGAGCGCGCACGAAGTCCATGCGCATCTCCTCGTAGCCCTCCCAGTTGGCCTTGAGAGCCTCGATGAGCTGGGCCATGGTGTACTTCTTCTCGTCGAAAACCAGCTTCTTCACCGCGGCCAGGCTGTCCCCGGTCTCCATCCAGGCGAAGAAGGTAATCCAGGAATTGCCGCGCTCCGAGGGATGGGAGGAGTCCACGCCCAGCTCCACGCAGCGCTCGTAGAGTCCGGAGAGCAGGGGGCGGGGGTCCAGGAACTGGGCCATGAAGCGGCCGCCGTTAGTCAGTTTTACCAGGGTGTCCATCATCCATTTGATCTGCGTGTACCAAGCCTGGTAGAGCTCCTCGAAGGTCTCGAACTTTGTGGCATCCCCGGTATGGGGTCCGAACTGCATCTGGAGCACGTTGTCGTACCCGTCGAATAGGGCATACTCGATGGCCTTGGCGGCGATGATGGTGGCGTTGGCCATGCGGAAGGGCTGGCATCCCAGTTTGGTATCCGGGCAGGGGGACATGCAGGCCTGGTGCACCCAGCGCCGCGCCTCCCGCAACGGATGCCTGTGCCAATGCATGGCGTTGGTGATGAGGATGGGATCGTTGCGCATGGAAGGATATCCCAATCCCTGCCGGATGCACTCGAAGACCTGGCGCAGGGTCTGCATCCTCACGTTGGGATGGTAACGGAAGGCGAAGGTGGGATTGGCCACCCGTACCAGGCGGGCCGCTTCCAGCAGGCAGTCGGTCATGTCGTTACAGGCGTCGGTCCCGTCCTCGTTAACCCCGCCGATTGTCCATACCCAGGTCCCGGTGATGCCCTGCAGGGTGTCGCGGGCCAGCATCAACCAGAACCATCCCACCTCGTAGCAGCGGATGAGGAACTCTCCGGTGAGATCCAGGGCCTCCTCCCGGGTAAGGATCTTGTCCCGGTTGACGTCCTTGTCGTAGAAGGGACCGTGCCAGTAATCGGGGCGGGCCGGCCAGGCGCCCTCGCAGGCCTCGTAGCGGCAGGCAATCTGGATGAAATGGTCGAACTGCAGGGACTCGTGCAGGTGCTCCGGGGGCTTGGCTGGCACTTTCCAGCAGACCTCGGCGATGCGCAGGAGCTCCTCTTTGCGCTGGGGGTCGGTCTCGAAGTGCTCGGCGATGATCCTGGCCAGGCGGCTGTAGCGGCGTGCCCAGCGGATGACCGCCTCCAGCACCACCTTCATGGACTTCCAGACGTCAAGCTTCTCGTAGTAGGGGAGGTCCTCGGGATCGGGCACCTTGTTGTAAATGCGTTCCTCGGCCTCCTTAATACGCTCGTCTATTTCAGCTATGATGCCTTCCAGACCCAAGCGGAACATGTAGTCCCACTGCTTGGTGGCGTAGCCGATGCGGGAGATGGGAAGCCCCCAACCGATAACCCCGGTTAGGAGCTTGACGATCTCCTCCGGTGGGACCAGGTTGAAGACCTTGGCCCCCGCCGTCTGGGGGTTCCAGTAGTCGCAGAGCTCCCGGATGAGCTTCAGGTTCTCATCCACAGGCTCAGGTATGACCGTGCGGTCGTTATACAGGTCCTCGTTGAGCAGAAAGAGGATCTCCGGGTGCCACACGATGGTGTGGGGCCGGGAACCCAGGTAGCCCATGATCTGGGCGTGGTCCTGGATAAAGATGGTGATGTTGTCGAACACGTTGGCCAGAGCCTTGGCATAGCGCATGCGCAGGGAGTCGTGCTCGTTGGCCTTGAAGGCCTCGGTGAAGAGGACGGCCCTCTCCAGGTCCACCTTCACTCCCGGCTGGTAACCGGAGCCCTTGGCCCCCTTTTTCCATACCGCCTTGCGCAGGTAATCCAGGCGTTTCGACCTCTTGTGTTCCGCCCACCACCACCACTGACCGCTCTTTTCGATCTCCTCGATGGTTCGCATCTCAACCGCCGACATCATCTACCCCCTTCTTCTTCCGGTTGCCCCCCGCTTGTGAAAGCAACGTTCTTTCCTTCAAACCGAGAAAATCCCACTGCTTTCCTTTCGGGTTTTCATCCCTCCCTTCCCGACAGCCTCTCCGGCCGGATGTCCGTGCCCGTTGCCCTCGCGAATGGCACGCCTTTCCATTCACGAGCCCCCTATTTGAGACGAAAACCGCGCACCTTCTCTTTCACGCTCCTGCGGAGCTCATCGGCCGATTCGCCTTTCACGGTTCCTCAAACGGGGAAAGCTCACCCCCTCGATGGCTGCTTATCACGTGGGGCGAATCCTGCTGCGGAATAATCGGGCGGTGGTACAGACGTTTTTCCGAATCCTAGTTAGTCAAAATTCAAAAGCGTTTAAGTAAGCAATTTACACTATTACTATAGTAATAAATTATTAATATTTCTTATTATGCCTTAATAACAGCAATCATCTTGAGGCTTATTTTAGTAAAAGTGAACATATTTTTCAAGGGGTTTTTTGAAATCCTTCAACTGCCTTTCCCGGCTCGGCATTCCGCTGCCATGCGCCGTCTCGGGTCATCTCCGTAAGCGACGAGCGGTTAGGGGAACGAGCCTTCCGGGTCTCGTTCAGGTTGCTCCACTGGAGGTCAAGTCCGCGGGAGAAAGGCCCTTATTTACCCCTGAACACCGGGTCCCTCTTCTCGCGGAAGGCGGCGATGCCCTCCCGGGCGTCCTCGCTGGCCAGGGCCCGCGCCATGATGGCATCGGCCTCCCGGCGCTCCTCCTCAGCCAGGGGAAGGGGGTGGGTGAGCATGCGCAGCATGCGCTTGTGCCCGGAGATGGAGAGGGGGGCGTTGGAGGCTATGCGCCGGGCCAGATCCTCGGTGAAGGCCTCCAGCTCCGGGACGGGGACCAGGTAGTCCAGCATGCCCATCTGGTAGGCCTCGTGGGCACCGAAGAGCTCTGCGGTGAGGAAGAGTTTCCGGGTGGCGGCCAGGCCGATGGTGCGCAGGAAGCGGTGCAGGCCCTCGGGGGGATAGACGATGCCCAGGCGCGCGGGGGGCATCCCCATGCGGCAGTCCTCCGCCCCCACCCGGAGGTCGCAGGCCATGCTGGTCTCGCACCCCGCCCCCACGCAGTAGCCGCGGATCATGGCGATGACCGGGAAGGGGCACTCCTCGATGGCCTCCAGGCCGTACTGCAGGGGGCCCTGGGATTGGATGCGCTCCTGGACCTCCGCGGGGAGACCCTCGGGGATGGCGGTGAGGTCCATGCCCGCGGAGAAGGCCCGGTCCCCCGCCCCCCGCAGCACGGCGCAGCGCACCGTTCCCTTCTCGGCCAGGTCCTGGAGGGCCTGGGCCAGGGAGACGAGGAGGGAGACGGAGAGGGCGTTCCGGCGCTCCGGCCGGTTGATGGTGAGGAAGGCCAGGGGCTCCCTCACCTCCACCAGGAGCTCCTCTTCTTGGTTCATGGGGACCTCCCTTCACGTCCCAAGGCCTTTGGCCTTCTCCTTCCAGGACAAGCCGTTGACTTTTTCTCCTTAAACGGGTCATCTCCCTTCCCCGTTGGAGGACGTTCCGCCCGGGGCGGCCGCCTCCACCGGCGCGGTCGCACAGGGCCCGGGCCGAAGGGCGGGGGCCTCCTTACCCTTGGCCAAGGGGAGCGGGATCCCCCCGGAAAACACGGTCCAGGGCCTCCCTCCGGGGCGGGGAGGCTTCCCTCCCGCGGTCTCAATCCCGGCCCCCGCCGTAGAGCCTGCGCAGTTCCTTCTTCAATATCTTGCCGGTGAGGGTGCGGGGGATGGCATCCACGAAGGTGATCTTTTTAGGTATCTTGTAACGGGCCAGCTTCCCCGCACAGAAGGCCTCCATCTCCTCCAGGCTCAGGGGGTCCTCGGGGTCCTCCAGGAGCACCAGGGCGTGGCCCACCTCCCCCCACTTCTCGTCCGGCATGCCGATGACCGCCACGTCCCTCACCTTGGGGTGCTCGGCGAGCACCTTCTCCACCTCCGCGGGGTAGATGTTCTCCCCCCCGGAGATGATCATGTCCTTCTTGCGGTCCACGATATATACGTACCCGTCCTCGTCCACGGTGGCCAGATCCCCGTAGTGGAACCACCCGTCCTTCATGGCCTCGGCGGTCTCCTCGGGGAGGTTCCAGTAGCCGAGCATGACGTAGGGGCCCCGGGTGCATATCTCCCCCACCTCGCCGGATCCCGGTACCACCTCCGTGCCGTCCTCCTTGAGCACCCGGACCTCGGCGTGGAACATGGGGATGCCGGCGCTGCCGATCTTTTCCATGTTGGAGCAGGAGAGGACGATGGAGGTCTCCGTGCACCCGAAGACCTGGATGAGGTGGGGCACCTTCATCCGCTCCAGGATGCGGTCCAAAAGCTCCCGGGAGGCGGGGGCTCCTCCCACCCCCACCCCCTTGAGGGAGCTCAGGTCGTAGCGGGAAAAGTCGGGAACGTCCAGCATCATCTGGAGCATGGTGGGCACGGCCCCGAAGTGGGTGACCCGGTGGCGCTCGATGAGGCGCAGGGCCTCCTCGGGGTTCCAGAACCTCTGGAAGATCGTGGTGCCCCCTATGTAGAAGGTGGGCATGGTGATGATGTTCAGGCCCCCGGAGTGGAACAGGGGTATGGAGACCAGAGATACGGCCTCCATGTCGAAGAGCAGCTCCAGGGTGTCGTTGAAGGTGTTCCAGAAGGTCTTGCGGTGGGGGAGCACGGCCCCCTTGGCCCGCCCGGTGGTTCCCGAGGTGTACATGATCATCTGGGGGTCCTCCATGCCCGGGGGCTCGTGGACCGCGGGCTCCTCCTCCCCGAATTCCGAGAGCCACTCCTCGTAAGGGGAGGCGAACTCCGGCACTGGCTCCCCGGCGGTGGCCAAAACCTCTATCGGTTCGCGGTAGAGTTCCCGCAGCTGTCCCACCGTGCCCGCGAACTCGGGGTGGAAGAAGAAGGCCCGGGGATTGGTGTCGGTGAATATATCGTTCAGCTCCTGGGGCGTGAGGCGGAAGTTGAGGGGGATGAAGATGAACCCCGCCTTGGCGCAGGCGAAGTACACCTCCATGAACTCTATGCTGTTGAAGAAGAGGGCGGCCACCCGCTCGCCCTTCTTGAGGCCCGCCTCCAGTAAGCCGTTGGCCACTTGATTAACACGGTGGTTGAACTCCGTGTAGGTAAGGGAGCGGTCACCGCTGATGAAGGCCGTCTTGTCCCTGGTGAGCGGGAAGAGCGCCCGCTTGGTGGCCCAGTTGCCCACGTTCATCGTTGTCACCCCCGTTCATACCCGTGCTTCACCCTGAGCCCCGGGCCGCGGAACCTTTCTTTCGAGAATGCGAATAAGTGGGCGACGATGGCTGCGGAAAATGGTTCGGCGAAGTCCTCAAGGAAGTTCCTCACACGGTCGCCAAGACGAATTTAGCAGCCGCCCGTTGTCGTCCGTCAGCCCGCGCGAATAATTATGGAGGAAAGTTCACTATATGTAAAGTAGGAAAGTACAACAATCCTAAAATAATTAATGCGCAGATGCGCCGACAGAATTTTTATATCTGGCTTAAATAAAGAAAAAATTTGAAACATGAACCCCTTCTTTACGCCCGTTGGTATCTTTGATATCATCAGGAAAATTGAAGGTTAAGTTCATGGTGCATAATTGTCGTGTCGGCTGGGCTTCGGTTTCATATCGATAACCGTGGTGGCCTCACTCCGGCTGCTGGTCTTTTCCGGAGGGGAGTGGAAAGGATACCATTGGTTGAGCCACGGTTCGAAAGGGCGGGAGTCGGCTTCCTCTACCGTTACGGTGATCCGGGGTTTGACGGGGGCTTCTTCGGGCGAGAGGCGATCTGAAAAGGGGCATGGATGCGTGAGCGGTACCCGGTATACCCTCCCGTGGGCCAGCCCCGGAACCCCGGGGCGTCAACGGGGGTGGAGCCGGGAAGTGGACGGGTTGATACCGGTTAAGGGTATGAAAAACGAACAAGGGGGGTCGAAAATGAACGAGCTCTTGGAAGTGGGGAAGTTCGTCTGTGGCCTGAAGTACGAGGACTTGCCGGGAGAGGTGGTGGAGGCGGCCAAGCTCCCGTTCATCGATTGCCTGGGGGTCACCATAGCCGGCCTGGAGGATGAGAGTTCACGCATCGCCGCCGAGTGGGTGGATTCCATGTGTGCAAAGGGTGAAGCCACCCTCTTCTACGGTTTCAAGAAAAGCGCGGCACCCTGGGCTGCCCTGGCCAACGGGACAGCCGCCCACGCCCTGGATTACGACGACGTCAGTTTCCGCATGATGGGCCATCCTTCCGTGGCCCTGGTCCCGGCCGTGTTGGCCCTGGGGGAGGTTCTGGAGTCCCCGGGAAGGGACTGCCTACTGGCCTACGTGGCCGGCCTGGAGGTAGCAGCCAAGGTCGGAGCGGCCCTGGGCGGGAACTCCTACATGCTGGGCTGGCACCATACCAGTACCCTGGGGGTCCTGGGCGCCGCCGCCTCCTGCGGCAAGCTCCTGCGGCTCGCCGAGGAAAGGATGGTCCATGCCCTAGGCATCTCCTGCTCCCTGGCCACGGGCATCCGGGCTAACTTCGGAACCATGACCAAGCCCCTCCACGCCGGAGTCGCGGCCATGAACGGGATTATGGCCGCCCAGCTGGCCTCCCGGGGGTTCACCGCCAACCCGGATGCTCTCTACGGGGAGAACGGATTCGCCCGGGTCTTCACTTCCGACCTGGAGAAAGCGGGGGAGCTACCCGGGACCCTCGGAGAGCCCTATGAGCTCATCGACCCCGGTCTCTCCTACAAGCCCTATCCCTGCTGCCGCGGCCCCCAGGGCGCTATCGACGCCGCCCTGGCGGCCAGGGAGGAATGGAAGAAGATGGGAAATATCGACGCTTCCGAGGTGGAGAGGGTGGAGTGCCGGGTGCCCTCCTGGTTGCGATCGGTGCTCGTCTACCACGAGCCGAAGACGGGCACGGAGGGAAAGTTTAGCCTGGAGTTCTGCGTGGCCGCCGCCCTGCTTTGGGGCAAGGTGGGAGTGGGGCAGTTCAGGGACCAGGTGGTCACCTCGGAGCCGATAGTGCATGTGATACGCCGCTTCGACTGGCAGGACCTGGAAGGGGAGATCACTAGCCCTTTCGCCTCCGAGGTGGTAGTGCACCTGAAGTCCGGCGGGAAAGCGGTGGGGAAGGCCGAAAGGCCCCTCGGCGAACCCGGCAATCCCATGAGCGAGGAGCAGATCTACGATAAATACCGCGAATGCGTGGGGAGCGTTTTGAGCTACCGGGTCGCCGATTCCACCTTGGAGATGTTGCGGGATCTGGAGAATCTGGAGCACGTGAATAGGCTGGTGCGTGCCTACCAGGGTTGAGGCACTGTCCGACTCACGCCGCCTCTGGTGCAGATAACCGGGGTTGCCTCAGGAAGAGACACCCAACCGGGAGCGGATGAATTCCGCCACCTGGGAGATATAGGTCCCGGAGACGAAGACCTCGGCCACGCCCATCTCCTTGAGCTTGGGGATGTCCTCGGGAGGGATGATGCCTCCCACCAGGACCATCTTGTCCTCCACGCCCTTTTCCCGGAGAAGGGACATGACACGCCGCGCAATGCTCAGGTGAGCCCCGGAGAGGATGGAGAGGCCGATGACGTCCACGTCCTCGTCCACGGCCGCGTTGACGATCTCCTCCGGGGTGCGCCTCAGGCCGGTGTAGATGACCTCGAACCCCTCGTCCTTGAGGCCGTAGGCGATGACCTTGGCTCCCTGGTCGTGCCCGTCAAGACCGGGCTTGGCGATAAGTACCCGGATGACCTTGCCCTCCGTCTTCGATGCCATTTCCTGCCTCCCTTGTCCTTCACCTTTTCGCGCTCCTGACGCTCTGTCCATCACCTAGTCCCATCCCTTTCGGTCTTCCGGATGGCCACCTTCCCCTCAGTCCATGACCGCCTCGCATTCCAGGAGTTCCACCCGCATCCCGGTCTCCCGGGCGATGTCCAGATACACCCGACCGGTCAGGTCCCTCCCCCAGCCGCTGAGGCGGAAGGGCGAGGAGGGTATGACCACCAGGTGGGGCGCAAACCCCTTCCTCTCCCTCCACTCCCGGAGGTGATCGATGAAGTCCTGCACCACCAAAAGATCGCCGAGCATGATGTTTCCCCCGAAGAAGCGGTTCTCCGGCACGCTCAAGTGCAGCTCCACGCCCTCCGGGAGGCTCAGCGGGCGTTCGCGCAGCATCTGTTCGAGGGTGGGGCGGACCAGCCGGGAGGTGAGAAAGAGCACCCGGCGCGCCCCAGAGGAGCGGATGAGGTCCTCCAGGTCCCGCAGGTAGGAGAGGCGCAGACCGCTCCCCATGAACACCACCCCCAGGTGGGTCCCGGTATGAAAATCGAAGGGGTAGCGGCACCGGCTTCTTTCCCCCTCCAGCTCCACCCTCTTACCCCCCCGGTCGACCAGGATGGACATCCTCCCCTTCCCGCTCTCCTGCAAAAGGGTGAGCAGGTCGCGGGCCTGGGGGCGGTTAAACACGTTGATCCCGTTCAGGCGGAGGATGACGTCTCCCGGCTCAAGCCCCCAGGAGGCGGCCGGGGAGTTGGGCACCACCCCTATCACCTCCGCAAGGTTCTTCCGTTCCCGGACGAGGTTTTCCTCGTAGAGGGCGGGGCTCACCACCACCGGGCAGGGGATGTCCTGGCGCAGTTCCCGCACCCGCCGCACCACGGCTCCCCACACCTCGTCGGTATCGAAGAGGGGTCGCGGGGAGAAGAACCGGGAGTAACCCGGCAGGTTGACCTGTACCATGCGGGCCCCGCAACCCGCGGCGTACAGGCAGGTTCTTCCCAGGTCCTCCAGCATCTCCTCCAGGGAGGGCTCCGGCCAGGCCACCACGGTCACGGCGAAGGGGATGCCCGCCTCCGCCAGGCGGGGCAGGGAGGAGATGGCCCTCCCCGGCTCGGGGTCACCCATGAGGAAGGAGCGCCGGGCGGGGTCGGAGCTGTTGAGGGAGAGGTCCAGAAAGAGGGGGGCCAGCTTCGCCAGTTCGCTTATGAGATCGGGACTTAGAGCGCATCCGTTGGTGGAGAGGCGCAAGGGTTCATCGGTGGTCTCGCGGAGGGATCGGAGCAAGGGGAGAATTTGTGGATGAGCGAACGGCTCCCGCGGGCCACCGAAGGTGGGGAAGAGCCCCCGCCGCGCCCGGGGGCGGTAGTGACGAATCCTGGCCTCCAGCCTCCTCCAGTCGTCCCCCGGGTCGAAGGGGGGATGGTAATGCAGGGTGGGCGGGGAACCCCGCAGGTAGCAGAACCGGCAACGGCAAGAGCAGCGGTCGGCGGCGTGAAGGATTACGTCCTGGGCGCTCGGCACCGGGGCGTCCGCCCAGTCGGAGAGGCGGCGCAGGCGGAATCCGTCCACCTCCACCGGCCGACCTCCGGCCTCCAGCTGCACCAGGGAGAGCAGGTTCTCCAGCAGCCGGGCCAAAAACTCCAACCGGGGCTCGTAGAGGGCGGCGTTCTCCCGGTTGAGGAAGGGCGGGAGGCCCTGGATCCCTTCCCGGACCGGTGCCTCTGAGATCTCTTTCCTTGCCAAAAGTCCTTTTACCGCGCCGGGAGGGAATCGCCCCTTCCCCGGGCTGGGGACTGCATCGGAGCCGGCCCCCAGGTCTCCCTTTCCTTCCGGGTGTTCCCCCCGGCATCCGGGGAGGGGAGGACGGGGCGCGGATGGGCCGGCCATCCCGGAATCTTCGAGTTCCTCCGCTCCCTCGCGGGGCGGGACATGGATGGAATGCACCGCCTTATCCGGGCCCAGGAAGCGGAACCCCTCCACCTCCACCTCCCTTCCTTCGCTCCGGAGGCGGAGGATGGAGAGGAGGTCGCGCAGCAGGCCTCGGGTGAACTCCACCAGGGGGGGATCGCCGGTCCGCGGTTCCGCCGGGGGGTGCAGGGGGTAGCGGAAGAGCGCGCCCTCCTCCGCTGGCTTCGCCGTTTCAGGTCCGGGACTTGCCCTCTCGGTTACCGGCAAGGGTTGCCCTTCGTCCATCTCCGCCCCCACCTCCGGATGCCGGTCCGGGGTCCGCACGGCGCCCGGGTCGCGAACTCCGCGCACCCGTCCGCGGGACGCCCGCCCCGCCCGGGCCCTCCGGGCGGAAGGCCGCCCCCCCTTCCGCCGCAATCAGAAGGGGGAGACCGCCTGGTACTCCCCGAAGACTCCCCGCAGCACCTCGCATATCTCCCCCTCGGTCACGTAGGCCTTGACGCACTGGATGAGGTGAGGGATGAGGTTCTCCTCCTCCCTCTTGGCCAGGGCCTCCAGTTCCCGGAGGAGCCGGGCCACCTCCCGGTTGTCCCGGGACCTTTTGATCTCCGAAAGGCGGGCCTTCTGCCTCTCCTCCGCCCGTTCCCTCCTCTCGGGGTCGTAGGGGTTGGGGACCAGCCGGTTGGTGGTCACCTCCAGCTCGTGCTCCCCGGTGAAGCAGTTCACCCCCACCACCAGCCTCTCCCCCCGCTCCATGGCCCGCTGGCGCTCGTAGGCGCTGCGGGATATCTCCCTCTGCATGTAGCCGTTCTCGATGGCCGCCACCGCCCCGCCCATCTTCTCTATCTTCTCCAGCTCCTCCCAGGCGGCGCTCTCGATCTCGTCGGTGAGGGACTCCATGCAGTAGGAGCCGGCGAAGGGATCGGCATACTCGAGGAGCCGCGCCTCGCAGGCGATGATCCTTCCCGCGTCCTGGGCCAGCTGGAGGGCCTCCAGGCTCCACCCCAGGCCTAGGGGCTCGTCGTAGGGAGGGAAGGGGAGGGGCCGGCCGCCGGAGAGGGCGCTGGCCACCGCCCCGATGACCGCCCGGGTGAGGTTGTTCAGAGGGCGCTGTAGGGTGGTGGAGGAGGGCCCGATGTGAGCCCCCAGGGCCTGGCGGATGCGCATGCTCCGCTCGTCCCGGGCCCCGAAACGCTCCTTCAGTATCCTGGCGTACATGCGCCTCGCCGCCCGCTGGAAGGCGATCTCCTTGAGCATCTCCATGGAGCCTCCGAAGGCATTGAAGGTGAAGCGGGGGGCGAATTCGTCCACCTGGAGGCCTGCATCCACCCCCACCCTGAGGTACTCGATGGCGATGGCCATGGAGAAGGCCAGGTCCTGTTCCCGGGTGGCCCCGGCCTCCCGGATGTGGTAGCCGCCGATGCTGGTGATGTTCACGTTGGGCATGTGGCGGGTGATGAACACCAGGCTGTCCCGGAACATGCGCAGGGCGTGCCGCGGGGGAAAGATATAGGTCCCCCGGGCGATGTACTCCTTAAGGATGTCGTTCTGGGGGGTGGCCCGCAACTTTTCCAGGGGTATGCCCCGCTTCTCGGCCAGGGCGGCGTACATGGCGATGATCACGTTGGCCGGGGCGTTGATGGTGAAGTTGGAGGCGATGCGGTCCAGGTCGAGGTCCCCTCGGTAGGGTTCGTAGATGATTTCGAAGTCGGCCAGGGTGTCCACGCACACCCCCACCTTGCCCACCTCCCCCTCGGCCAGGGGATGGTCGGAGTCGTAGCCGCACTGGGTGGGGAGGTCGAAGGCCAGGTTGGGACCTCCCCGTCCCCCCTGCTCGATAAGGCCCCTGTAGTAGTCCCGGGTGTCCTCCGGGGTGCCGTACCCGGAGTAGATGGCGGCGCGGGTCTGGCCACCGGCCCCGGGTATCTCCCCCTTTCCCCCGGCCAGGGAGGCCAGGCGGGCCAGGCCGGCCATGGGCTCGATGGGGAAGGTGCCGGCGGTGAAGGGGTAGGTGCCCGGGAAGCCGACCTTCTCCAAAAAGTCGAAGGGCTCGATGTCCAGGGGAGTGTAGAAGCGGCAGCTGTCCTTGTTCAGGTAGGGGAACCTCTGGAGGGCCTTGGCCAGGGGCCCCTCCTCCCAGGCACGGCGCGCCTCGCTTATCCGGTCCAGGTCCTCGGTCATCTCATCCCCCTTTCCCTGCTCGTGGTGCACGTGGGTCGTAGAACTTTAAAAGCTCGATATGTCTCCTTGGGATTGCCCAGGGAGCAAGGAGCATGGCATCCGGCCGACATAAAGATTATAAATTCCCGCATCCTTGTATCCTGCTCTTACGGTTCATTTCCCAGGGAGCGGCAAATTCCCGTTCCCAACCCGCCCCCCTGACCCTTCTCGCCGTGCGCAGCCGCACCACCGACCAGCTCAGTTCACTTTTACTAAAGTTATTATATATTCGGTGTCCTGGCAAGATGGATGAGGAGAGATAAAATCAACCATGCATCTCTGCCCGAGTTTCCGCGAGAAAAATCTTCTTTAAAGAGCCGAAGCCGCGTATAGAACCGGAAAAGGTATGCGTCCTCTCCGGCCGGTCATATCCGGGCTCATCCGGGCAAACTCACCCCGGCTTCGTGCGTCCCGCCTTTGGATGAAGCGTCCCAAGGCGTTGAAATGCTTAATCCGCGCATAAAGGATTCTTAACATTTATGGACGAAAATCGGGCCATAAGACAGGTAGAGGATCGGACCCGGAAATCGTGCGGCGCCGGCATAGTGATAGCGGGAGGTGCTGGGATGAAGATGATGGTAAGGGTAAGCCGGTTTCCATTCGCGGAATCATGCATAGGTGCAAGTGTGCGGTATTGTAAAGCGGGACAATTCATGTGTCGAAACGCTCTTCGCCCAAATGGCTTGTAATCGCGGTGATTAAGTAATCCGCGCCGCCGGTGCGGAAACGGGCAGGGGGCTCAGGATGCGTAAAGGACTGAGAAAGAGGAGAGATGTCGCTCGGGACGGGTTTCGGAACCCTGGCCTGGAAGCCAAGAGCGCAGGTCTCAAACCTCAGGTCCGCGATTTTTCCCCGGGGGGCGTGCCCCGGGGCCGGATTGCGTTCCGGCCGGCGCTCCTGGCCACTTTGATCCTGGTCGCCCTCCACCTGGGATGCGGAGGGAAAGCGGCCCAGCCGGAAAAGCCCGGGGCAGTGACCGTGGAGCGCATCCGCACCGGATCCTTCCCCCGCTGGTCCTGGAGCCGCGACCTGATCACCTTCACCGACCTCGTGGATGGCCGGTACGAAGTTTTCGTCTGCCGTCCGGACGGAAGCGACGCGGTATGCCTCACGGCGGGAAAGGAAGCCCTGGAGGGATGCGGGCACCGCGGCCAGTCGGCATGGCACCCGAGCGGGGATTACATCATCTTCACCGCGGAGAACGCCGCCTATCCTCGCTTAAAACACGGTGCATCGGCGCGGCCCGGCTGGGGGCGGAACCACAACGTGTGGATCATGACCGCGGACGGTTCCCGCTTCTGGAGGCTGACCGACTACCCCGAGAACTGGGCGGTCATAGAGCCCTCCTTTTCAGGTGATGGGAGCAAGGTCTTCTGGTGCGAGGAATATTCCATGGAAAAATATCCCAACGGGAAGGAGGGGGACCTCCTTCTTCCGGGAGACCGGCCCTCCGGCCCGCCCTATGGTCACCCCGGTGCCTACCATTCCTCCGAGCAGTTCACCTACCGGGTGGGGGAGGAGATGCTGGCCTGGAGGATAGTCTACGCCGATATTGCCTTCGGGCCGGAGGGGCCGGAGCTTTCCAACTTAAGGAAGCTGGAGCCGCCCCCGGGTTACACCCTCAACGAGGCCAACGGGTTCGTGCCCGGAGACCAGGGTTTCATAGGCTGCTACTCCGTGCTCGCCGAGACCAACGGGCGGGCGGTGGCCGGGGAGTTGTTCACCTGCGACCTGGAGGGGAGGCTGGTGGAAAGGCTGACGGACAGCGTCTGGCTGCACGACGAGGACCCCTCTTATTCGCCCGACGGCACCCTCATCGCCTTCAAGGAGACCAAGGGTATCGTGGGCCACGAGGACGAGATATACATCGTGCGGGTCGACGGATCGGGTAAGACCCGGCTTACTCACTTCACCGAGCCCGGTTACCCGGAATATGACCCTGTCTACGTCATGGAGGAAACGGGTCCGTACGAGTATCGTCCCTCCGGCACCCAGATAACCGAGATGTGCTTCGGTCCGGACGGGAAGAGGATCGTCTTCGGGCGTTGCCGCCCGACCGGCGATCCCCTGGATTCCGCCCTGGGCATCCCCTCCTACCTCTATATCCTGACCCTGCACGATGAGTACGCGGGAGGTGGATGATGGCACGTCGAGCGGGCTACCGACTGCGCGCCCTATTATGGGTGGAGTCCCTGCTGATAATGGGCAGCGTGGTGGCCGCCTACCTCCTGCACTGGCGCATCCCGCTTCCCGCCTGGCTGGCGGTGCCCGCCGGGGTGTTGCTGTGGGGCGGCGGCCTCCTGTACACCCTGAGGCGGCGCGGCGAATGGAAGGCGCGGCGGGGGAGGGGGAGGCGGCGGATGTTCCCCGGGGGGTATCCCCTGGTATGGGCCAGGGGGGCGATGCACCTGGGGGTGGCCCTGGGTTTCCGTTCCTGGCCCACCCTGGGCGCCGCGGTCGTCTTCCTGGCGGTCAACCTATTTTTGGCCGCGCGAGCCAGGCGCGTGGTCCTGGAAAGGGTGTGGGAGCTCGCGGAAGGCGGGAAGTTCCCTCGCCGGGTGTGAGGTTCGGTAAAGCCTGTTTTTTCGCCTGTCCCGTGCCCCGCCGGCGGGCTCACCCCGAACGTGCGCCGGGCGCATGGTCCCCTCAAGTAACGAGGATGTACACCCCCGGGATGCCAACCCGGCGCTCCGGGGCATTGTATACTCTACCCTGTCCACCCCGGCTTACAGGGCCGGCGTAGAGGCGGGAGGAAGATTCGGGCCCGGTGGGAGGGCACGATCGGGGAGGATTCAAGTGACGCCGGTGCCCGGGGAATGGGCATGGGCGAAAGACGGCGGACGAAAGAGGACCGAGGGAGGGAGCACGGATGGCGGACCCCGAGCACCTGGAGATACTCAAGCGGGGAGTGGAGGCCTGGAACGAGTGGAGGAGGAACAACGTCTACGTCGTCCCCGACCTTTACGGCGCCGACCTGCGGGGCATGGACCTGCAGTACGTGCACTTCATGCGCACCAACCTGGGAGAGGCCAACCTGGCCGGGTGCAACCTGCGCAAGTCCTACCTGGTGGGTGCCTACCTGCACGGCGCCGACCTCTCGGGGTGTGACCTGGAGGGGGCGGACATGCGCGGCTGTCACCTGAGCGAGGCCAGCCTGCGCGGGGCCCGGCTGGTGGGTGCGGTGCTCAATAAGTCCCTGGCGACGGGGGTGGATTTTTCCGGGGCGGACCTGCGTTCGGCCATGATGCTGGGAACCAACCTGGAGAACTCCGATTTCACCGGCGCGAACATGGAGGACGTGGACCTAACGGACGCCAGGCTCAGGGGCGCCAGGGTGGAGGGAGTAAAGGGTTACCGTTTCCCGGGGCGGTGAATCAGTATACCCAGCCGGGGAAGGTGCACACGTTGGCCGGTTCCCGGGTGCGGTACATCTCGATGCCCCGCCAGGGTTCCCCCAGGATGCCGTCGTGGATGGCCCAGGCCCGGCCGCGCACCGTCTTCTCCATTCCCGGCCTGCGGAAGGGGGTGCTCCCGTCCAGCTTCTGGAATAATTCGCCGCCCGGCTGGAACCCGGCGTGGATCTCCTCCATCCTGCGGCGGCCGCGGATGTAGTTGAAACCGTAGTACTCGAAGAGGATGGCCGTGTTGTAGGTCAGGGGCTCGGCGATGACCATGTCCTGGCCCATGGCGGTGATGAACTTCTCCGCCAGGGAGACGAAGTCCCGCAGCAGGCGCAGGCCGCGCCGTACCTGTCCGGGGGCCAGCCCGGCCTCCATGGCCCGGATCTCCTCCGGGATGTTGCGGCGCACGGTGGCGAACTTGGTGCGCCGCCCCTGTTCGTCCACGTCGGTGTCGAAGCGCGGGCTGCGCGGGTCGTTGATGATGAGGAAGTTTATCTCGATCTTGTAGAGGGGGGTGTCCTCTATCTCCAAGTAGAAGATGTAGTCCCGGTCCCCCGGGTTCTCCCGCACCTCGATGATGGCGAAGGTGGACCGGGTGGGGGCCTTTATCTCCACCACCTTCTCGCCCCGGGGGTTGGTGAGGGTCTCGCGGTCGATGCCGAAGAGGTCGAATATCTTCCCGGGGATGAGCAGCGCGTAGACCCTTTCCCTGGTCGCCTCGTCCAGGAGGTTGAGGTCCTGGATGTTGTGGTGCTGGGCCTTGCCCACCAGGGAATGGAAGGTTTCCAGGAATTCCCTTTCCTCCATGTCGACCATGCTCCCGCCCCCTTCCCTCAGGCGGAAAGCCTTTCATCGATGAACCCGGCGATGCGCATGGCCATGGCCATGATGGTCAGCTGGGGGTTGACCCCCGGCGAGGAGGGAAGGATGCTCCCGTCGCAGATGAAGAGGTTCTCCACGTCCCAGGTCTCCCCGGTGTGGCGCACCACCGACCATGCCGGGTCGTCCCCCATGCGGCAGGTCCCCAGGGGGTGGTAGGCGCTCATGCCGTAGAAGTCCGAGGCTCTCACCCTGGCACGCTCCAGGCGGCGGAGGTCCCCGGGCCCGCTCAGCTCGTAATGCCCGGCGATGGGCGTGAAGACCCGGCGGGCCCCCGCGGCGAACCATATCTCGGCCATGAGCGCCACCGCCGCCTTGGCCTTCTCCACGTCGCGGCCGCGGAGGTTGTAGAGCATGGCGGGTCGATTCCCCGGCCTGCGCAGGTCCACCACCCTTCCCCGCGAGTCGCTTTCCGAGACCATGCCCCCGAAAATGCCCATATTGGGATATTTTTCCATGAGTTCCATGTGGCGTCGGCCGGCGAAGGGCAGGGCCAGGGCATGCACCTCGGGGGGTACCGTGCCGCCCTCCAGCATGATGCCTTCCCCCTGGAACTCGTCCACGTAGCAGGCCTGGGGGATGCCCCGGGGCGGCCCCAGTACCTCGTCAAAGAGGGCCACCGTCTGCACGGCGGGATGGATCTGTAGGTTCCTCCCCACCTGGCCGCTGGAGTTGGCCAGGCCCTGCCGCAGGAGGAGGAAGGGAGTGTAAACGGCGCCGGCGGAGAGCACCACTACCCGGGACTCCACCTCCAGGCGGCGGCCGTTCGGCTTCCCGCTCCCCGGGTCCAGGAAAGAGGCGGCGACGCCGGCGGCGCGCCCGTCGCGGACCAGGATGCGCTCCGCCCGGCAGCGCGTATATATGTCGACCCCGAAGGCCAGGGCATCGGGAATGAAGGAGACGTCCACGCTCTGCTTGGAGCCGGAGGGACACCCGAAGGCGCAGGACCCGAAACCCTCGCATTCCTTGGCGTTGCGGGGAAGCCATCCGCAGGACAGGCCCAGCCTCTCCGCCCCGGCCAGGAAAGTTTGCGCCACCTTTCCCGCCACCTCCGGGTCGGCCCTTTTCACGAAGAGGTACTCTTCCAGGTGGGAGTAAATGAGGTTGAGTTCCTCCTCGGTTATCTCGCGGAGCCCGTGGGTCATCTGCCACCTCTTGAGCACGGGACGGTGCATGCGCAGTGCGGTTCCGGAGTTGACGGTGGTGGTGCCGCCCACCGTCTTCCCCAGGGGGAGGAGGATGAAGGGCATGCCCAGGGTCACGGTCTGTCCGGCGTCCCGGTACATGCGCATGTAGGCCTCGGAAGGCCGGAGGTTGAAGTCCTCGCGGGTGAAATACCCTCCCTCCTCGAGGACCACCACCCGGTGTCCCTCCGAAGCCAGCTCCCGGGCCAGGGGTCCACCTCCGGCACCGCTGCCGACGATGACCACGTCGGCTTCAAGCCGCAGGTCCGTGGAGACCATGTCCGGGGTGATGATCATGGCTCTCCCTCCTTGCGGGGTGGAAGGGTGCCGTCCCTGGTAACCACGCGAAGGTCGGCCTCCTCCCGGAGGGCCTGGGGGTCGAACCCCAGGGGGACGGAGACCTCCGGGCGCCGGTAATAGGACATGTAGAGAGGCATCCCCGCCAGCAGGGCCACCCCCCGTAGGAGGGGATTGCGCGAGGCGAGCAGGCGGTTGAGAAAGTCCTCCCTGGCCTGCGGGTTCAGGCGGGAAAAGGGTTTACCCGTCATGAACGGGCAGAGCAGGTGCAAGGAGTACAGGCAGTACCGGTAAAGATAGGGCAGCTCCGGGGCGCCGGCCCGGAAATATTCCTCCATGAAGGCCGCCTGTCCCTCGGGATCGGGCGGGGGGAGGGAGGACGAATTCCCAAGATAGGCGGAAAGCAGCTCATCCAGGCGCGACTGCGGAAAAAGCTTCATCCTCTTCCTCCTGCCAGAATATGCCATCCAGGTCACTACCCCGATGCGTGCGATCCAGCCGGATATTATCACAAGAAGCGGTTGGCCGTCATTCCTGCTCCGGCTTTCCAAGGCAGGACATGCCGGGGACGTGTAAAGGGAGTTGATTCGCGGTAAGAACTTGGAATAAAAAGAAATCCGGGAACGGCGACGGTCGAAAGGGGGTAAAAATGGCGGGAGCAGGGCCTGACAAGACGAATTTCACCAGGTCCGACCACTATTTCCGGGTGGGGAGGCTGCGCTGCGCGGCCTGGCTTTACCTTCCGGAGGGGGTGGACAGGCCACCGGTGGTGGTCATGGCCCACGGCTTCGGGGCCCAGAGGGATTTCGGGCTTCCCGCCTATGCGGAGAGGTTCGCCTCGGTAGGATTGGCGGTCTTCCTCTTCGATTACCGGAACTTCGGGGCCAGCGAGGGAAGGCCCCGCAACCTGGTGAATCCCTGGCGTCATCTCCGGGACTGGAGACATGCCCTTTCCTACGTGCGTTCCCTGAAGGAGGTGGACGGGTCGAGGGTCGGCCTGTGGGGATCCTCCTACAGCGGAGGCCACGCCTTGGTCACCGCCTCCCGCGATCCGGAGGTGGCGGCGGTAGTCGTGCAGGTTCCCTTCGTTGACGGGGTATCTTCCGCCGCCTATACCGGCTTTAAGCATGCCTGGCAGGCCACGGCGGCCGGACTGAAGGATCTGGGACGAGCGATCACCTTCCGCGAACCCTACTGCGTGCCCATCGTCTCCGACCCGGATACCTTCGGGATCATGAACACCCCGGAGAGCAAGCCCGGCTACTTGGCCCTGGTTCCCGAGGGGAGCGACTGGAAAAACGAGTGCCCGGCGCGGGCGGTGCTCGAGCTGCTTCTGTACAGGCCCACTCGGAGGGCGGGGAGGGTTAGATGCCCCGCCCTGGTCATCCTGGGGGAAAATGATTCCCTCATCAAGCCGAGGGCAGTGGAGAAGGCCGCCTCCCGCATGAAGGAAGTGACCATCGTCCATCTACCGGTGGGGCATTTCGATGTTTACCGTGGAGAATGGTTCGAGAAGGTGGTCTCCAGGCAGGAGGAGTTCTTCCGCCGGCACCTGGGTGCCTGAGATGCACCGTCTTAGACCTTTTAGAATCGAACATCCGGCGGGGCGCTTTGCCGTCTACCTTACCCACAAAACACAAGAACCCGGATGCAGTGGAGCTTTAAACGTTAGGTTTGATCCACAGGCCTAGGTCTTCGCGGGAAGGGCTTAGATCCGGGGAGGCGGTAAACTGACCGAAGGTTTGATGTCCAGAAGGCATGGCGATAATGTTCGTGATGCCGGAACATTATTCTTGGTAAAGCTTTCCTAACTCCTGGGAGGTGATGGAATTGTACAAGCGCGTCCTGGACGAGTTCTATAGGCTCCCGGTGGAAAAAGTGATGAAGAAAACCGGTTATGCCGTTCTACCCAAGGACGTGACCGTGCTCGAGGTTCTCGAGACCCTAATTGATTTCGGGCATATCTGGATCACCGAATACCCCGGTTCGAACCGGGTGGTAGGAGTCATCGCCCGCAAGGACTTCGTGGAGATGGTTCTACCCCCTCAGTTCAATCGCATGGGCACACCCGGGCGGGCAGAGAGCAAAACCCTTTACTACGACGGGGCCGTGATCACCGCCGAGGACATGATGACCCGGAATGTGGTCAAGGTGGAGGTGGGCACGGAGATGAAAGAGGTACTGAAGCAGATGAGCGTCAATTTCGTGCGCCAGGTACCGGTGGTGCGTCGGGATGAGCTGGTGGGAGAAGTTTCCATGCACGACCTCATCCGCAATTTCGTGGAGCTTTACAAGTTCCAAGGGAGGAAGGAAGGGACAGGCGGGGAACCTTGCCCGGAAGAGGCCTGAACGCAGCCCTGCGGTAAACGGCGCAGGGGAGGGTTCGGCAAGGATGATTATCGATCTCCGGGAGAAAAAGGAATCAGGCATCAAGGAACACGACGAGGAAAGATCAAGGGACGCATATGGAGACGGACGTATATCACATCCTGATCAGCATCGCCCTCCTGCTCTTCGCGGCAAAGCTTTTCGGTGAGCTGACTTCCCGCCTACAGTTACCCAGTGTTCTGGGGGAAATAGTTGCGGGAATCCTACTGGGTCCCTCCCTCCTGGGCTGGGTGCAGCCGGACGTCACCATCCAGACCGTATCCACTTTGGGCATCATGCTCCTCCTTTTCATGGCTGGCCTGGAGATCGATCTGACCACCATGCGCAGGATGGGGATGGCTTCCCTGGTGGTTGCCATATTCGGCGTCGCCGTGCCCATGGCGGCAGGGACACTGATTTTCAGAGCGGCGGGGGAAAGCCTCAGGAGCGCCGTTTTCATCGGGGGCATCATGACCGCCACTAGCATAGGGCTAACCTTGAGAAGTCTGATGGACATGGGAAAATTCCGCACCAGGGAGGGGACTACGGTGGTAACGGCGGCGGTGATAGACGACGTGATAGGTATTTTCATACTCACTGTCCTGGTATCGGTGGTCACCGTGGGAGAATTTCCCAGTACCTTACATGTGTTGAGGCTGTTGGGACTGATGACTCTTTTCTTCGCCGCGGTGATCTCGCTTGGTTTCTGGGGATCGAAGTGGCTTACCCGCCTGGTGTCGCGTATGTGGGTGGACGAGGCGATGGTGGCTATAAGTATCTGTTTCGCCATCGCTTTGGGATGGATGGCCTCCAGCGTGAAGGTGGCGGAGATCACGGGAGCCTTTCTGGCCGGCTTGGTGCTCAACCCTACGCGGGAGAAGAAGGCCATCGCGGAAAGGTTGAACACCATCGGATATGGTTTCTTCATCCCCCTTTTTTTCACCTATATAGGCGTGAACATGAAGCTGGGGGCTCTCCGGGAAGCGGGTATCATGTCCATCCTCTTCCTCCTGATTGCCATCCTGGGGAAGATCGTCGGGTGCGGGCTTGGAGCGCGTCCCTGGTTCAGCAACCGCAGCTCTTTGGCCATCGGGGTGGGCATGATACCCAGGGCGGAAGTGGCCCTGATCATGGCCACCATCGGACTGCAGGCCGGTGCAATAGGGAACAAGGTCTTTGCCATGACCGTGCTCATGGTTTTCGTGACCAACCTGCTCACGCCCCTGCTGCTCAAGTTGGCCTTTCGAAGGGTCGGTGAGAGGGAATCCGCGGAGGCGGGGAGAGGACACTGAGAGAAGTCGCGGTCCAGAAGAGCCCGAAGATTCCACATTTATAGGCGCCTTGCCGTGGATGTGTTATGCGGAGATGGAGCCGGGTGGGACAGGCCGGTCACAACTGCTACTCCCGCGGCTTTTGGGACCCCGTTACAGTGAAAAGCGAATCCAGCGATAGCCGGAACCCCGTATCACTCCTCGCGGGGCGGCTTCCGGTCCCCGCCCGGGTGAATGCGGATAGGATCTTTCCCAGGCCGCCCTCGATATTCGCCGGTTTTTTGCCTGCGATTAGGTGAAAACTTAGATCGTGGAAAACCGTAAAACGCTTCCTCCCCGCGCGTGGAATCTGGAAAAGGGGAAAGGACATATGGTTTGTTTCCGAAACCTGGAGTCAAAAGCAGGGCTTCAAAGTAAGAGCGCTCGGGATCGGGATGGCATGGCGTGGGAAAGCGGTGTCGAAAGCGGGAAGAAACGAGTTCCATCGATATTCAGAGGAAAGAGATATTGACGGGAGAAAAAGACCGGGTTAAATTCAATGCGGAATGACATGTCATTCAGAAAGGGGGATGAATGGACCTCACCCTGGTTGAGCGCCGGCGCAGCGAGATAATCGAAGCCGCGCTGGAGGTCTTTTCCGAGAAGGGTTACCACGCGGCAAAAATAGAGGATATCGCGGCCCGTCTGAACATAGGGCATGGCACCTTTTACCGCTACTTCAAGAACAAGCTGGACATCTTCAACCACGTGGTGGAGGATATCATCTCCAGGGCCACGGAGTTCGTGTCCGACATCGACCCGCGGGAACCGAATACCCTGGAAGAGTACCGCGAACAACTGGAAACCATAGGGGATCGACTGTTCGAACTCTTCAAAAGCTACCCGCAGATATCACGCGTCCTTTTCTACGAGGCATTCGGAATAAACGACGAATCCATGCAGAAGAGGATCAGGGACATCTTCGACCTCTTCGGTAAGTTCACCGCCATGTACCTGGAGAACGGGGTACGCAAGGGATACCTGCGCCGTGACCTTCACATAAAGGAGACCGCCCTGGCAGTGAACGCCGCTCTCTTCGAGGCCTGCCGGAGGGTGGTTTCTTCCGAGGATCCAGACCGGGCGGTGAAGGTGTGGAAGGAGACCATCATCACCCTCATGCTGGAGGGGATGAAAGCGCGGCCATGAGGAGGCTTTTACGTGGCCCGGTGACACCGCCGCACGGGGTCCGTTCGGTCCCGGTGGCGGAACATCCCGCCGAGGGCTGACGGGTCGGGGGGGTGAGAGCGAGCAGGCTCGGCGATTTGCGCTGGAAGGGGGGATGACAACCGGGGGATGATTTGGGATGGGAACTCGGTGAGCTCGGGACGGAATGACCGGTCATTCCGAAACCGCTCAGGGTAGTGCGTGGCAGGCTCTTGGGACAGGAGGTGGAGGATGGTACAGGTCGACGTGTTCTGGAGCTACGGGATAGGTTCCAGCTTCGCGCTGGCCGCCTTCCGGCAGCTGAGGAAACTCAAGGTGGAGAACGAGGTCCGCCGCTGGAAGCTGGGATGGAAGGGCGCGCCGGAAGCCGTCGGCGCCGGGGCCCCGGCGGCGGAGACCGTGCCGGCGGGGTTGAGCGAGGAGAACCACCGCGCCTTCCAGGAACTGGTAAGGGAACTCAAGGCCAACGGGCTGCGTCCCGGCCAGGTGACCTTCCGCGACCTGGGGAAGGTGGTGAAGGTAGTGAAGGCCTGGGCGGAGAGGTACAGCGACGCCTTCCACAACGAGTATTTCCTGAAGAACCTGCTGTTCCTCTCCCTGCTCTTCGTCCCCTCGGGCTCCGTGCTCCTGTGGTCCAACCCCAACTGGGAGACCATGCAGGTGGGGAGCTACGAGACCATTCCCCAGTGGCTGGTGGGCATATTCACCACCACCAACGTCACCCAGGGCATCCTGGGCTTCCTGGTCACCTACAACCTGCTCATGAAAGGCAAGTATTACCAGGCCGCCCTGCAGACCGTCCTGGCCTACCTGGGATTCTTCTTCATCCTGGCCAACGGCTGGGACAACCGGGGTTACCAGCGCTTCTTCTCCAAGAACCGCGAGGCCTTCGAGAACTGGAAGTGGAGCAACGTCATCGGGTGGCTGGGCTCGGACGTGGTGGCCATCCTGCTGGTCTACGGCGCCGCCTTCCTGCCCCTCATGTACTACTGGATCACCAAGTGGCTCATGGAGGGCCAGGACATGGAGAAGGGAATGGCGGGGGAGGCGGACATCTTCGAGCGCCTGCCGGAGGCCGCCCGCCTCTTCGCCCTGGAGAACGCGGCCATCTTCGGGGGGACCCTGGGACCCGCGGTGCTGGCCACCATCCTCATCCGCAGGCTGGGATGGACCAGGGGTCTCGCCGCCACGACGGCCGTCATCGCGCTCATGCTCAGCAGGGTGGGAATAGGACCGATCCTGTGCAAGCGCCTCCTGGGAGTGGAGACGCTTCGAGACGTCCCGGTGGAGGAGCTGGTGCGCAAGGCCCTGGAGGAGGAGAAGGCCGCCGCCCCGGCCGGAGTCTGAGCCACCCCCAAGTGAGGGAGGCGAAAGGAGGGCGCCGGGCGCCCTCCTTTCCTTGTGCCGGGCTGGACGGGTTAGAATTTGGCTGGTACCCGGGATGAGCGTCGGGCTCTCGCGGGGGGGAAGATTCTGAGGAAAGGGCGGCGTACAGTGTACGCGTATCCGGATAGCCTGGGGAAATCCAGGCCCTGGTGGTCATGGCTGGTGCTGGTGGCCCTGGCCGTGCCGGTGGCCTGCCTGCTCTTCATCCCCTCGCCCCCCGGCGTGGACAGGAGCCCGGCCTGCCTCGGGAGCGCGGAGGGAGATCGTGCCCTGGCCGCGTTGCCGGAGAAGCGGGTCGGCGGTCCGGTTCCGGGAGAGGAAAGTGAGGGGACCCCCCGCATGAGGGACTACCTGCTCCCTGGAGACATCCTCCTTGGGAGGTGCCGGCTCAGCCTGGTTCCCTCCACGAATCCCCCGCGGGGATGGACCCATGCCGCACTATACGTGGGTGATGGCGACATCGTGGTGGCCGCCAATCCTTACCAGGGGACGGTGCGGGCCCCGGTGGAATCGTGGGAGTTTCCCAGGATGACCTGGGTGGTCTGCCTTCGCGTGACCTCGGCCACGGAGGAGGAGAGGAGAATGGCGGCGGAGCTGGCGGAGGGGGAGGTGGGTACCTCGTACGACCTGAACTGGTTCTCGGAGCAGGAGGACGGGGAGACGTGGTACTGCAGCGAGCTCCCCTGGGCGGTGTACCGTAGGGCCACGGGAGGGCGGTTGAACCTGGAGGTAGGGATGGGTTCCTTCGGGGTTTCCCCGGACGACCTCTACCTGCACCCCGACACCGCGGTCATCGGCGGCCACTTCGAGCGCCGGCCGGACACCATCCTTTCCCTGCTCATGAAGGCCCTGACCCTGTGTGCCCTCTTCGGGACGGCGGCCGTGATGCGCTGAGCCCCCGCCTGCCCGGTAATCGCATCACTACGGGGGATTCGGGGAAGGAGCGAGGAGAGAGGAGGCAGGAAACGCCCGGGCGGGGGGACTCCAGGATAGGGGATGGTGTCCGCCCTGGACCTGGCCCCTGGAGGGCGTGAGCGGGCTGGGAAGAGAAAGGAGGACGGCTTGGAAGTCGAAGTGGTGAGGAACGGAAAGGTGTGGACGGTGATCATCAACCGCCCGGAGGTCCGGAACGCTATCGACTACCACACCTCGCGGCAACTGGCGGAAGCCTTCCGCGAGTTCGACGCCGACGAGGAGTCCTGCGTCGCGGTGCTCTGGGGGGCGGGAGGGACCTTCTGCGCGGGAGCCGACCTCAAGGCCCTGGCCGCCGATCCTCTGCGGGAGGCCCAACGCCTTAACCAGGACATGACCGCGGACGCTCCCCTGGGACCCACGCGGATGCTCCTCGGCAAGCCGGTGATCGCTGCCATATCCGGGTATGCTGTGGCGGGCGGCCTGGAGCTGGCCATCTGGTGTGACCTGCGGGTGGCGGAGGAGGACGCCGTTCTGGGCATATTCGAGAGGCGTTTCGGCGTGCCCCTGATCGACGGCGGGACCCAGCGACTCCCGCGTCTGATAGGGATGAGCCGGGCCCTGGACCTCATCCTCACCGGTCGACCGGTGGGGGCGGAGGAGGCGCTGGCCATGGGTCTGGTGAACCGCGTGGTGCCCAAGGGAAAGGCCAGGGAGGAGGCGGAGAAGCTGGCCGCACAGCTGGCCGAATTTCCCCAGGTGTGTATGCGCAACGACCGGCTGGCCGTCTACCGCGGAATGGGAAGGCCCTTCGAGGAGGGCCTGGAGCTGGAGTTCCGCCTGGGCATGGAGACCCTGGCCAGCGGCGAGGCGGTGCGGGGCGCCACCCGCTTCAGCGAGGGAGAGGGAAAGCACGGGGTTTTTTAGACCGCCCACCGTGAAAATCCAGGGCCTTAACCACGGATCGAGAGCCGAGTCCCTGACAGGGCTTTGGCAGGCGGACCGAAAATCGAAACCTTGCGGGATGAAACCCGGTGTTTTTCCCACGCGATCGTGGCAAATAAAAGAAACGTCTATGGATCATGCCGTTTTCCGGTCGCCTTGTCGCGAGCCCGTGAAGCAGGGGACGAGGCCACGTCGCCGCGCGCCCTCCGCCGGATTTCCGCTGGGTCGGGGAGGTAGGAAAGTCAAGTGGAATCCGGGCCCTCACCCGGAGCAACCGCCTTGCCCTCAGGGAACGGTGGCCATGTCTCCGTGTATGGTCACCGGTGTACCCAGGGAAGTGGAAAGGGAGGATACCTGCCGCAGCCAGGAGGCGCCACCTGGGGAATGCCCTGGAAAACATAGTCGCGTTCATGATTCCAACCGCCTTACCCGACCCTTCGGCTTTCATTGATGGCTACAATGTGGGCCGTCATCGCTACCACGGGAGCGTTCTCCTTCCGGACCTGCCTGACAGGATACCTGGAAACTCCTGGCAATATATTATTACCAGCGCGTGGAAAGTTCAACGGCCGCATGAAACCGGCATCCTTTCACTTTTCGTACCGGTCCGGCATGGGAGAAAAGCGGTGCAGGGAAGCGTTTGGCCGATGATAACAATCCGGTAAGTAACGGAGAAAGTATATCCATGATCCATGTGTCGAAAATCCCCCCGGGGATTTTCTGCCTTTCAAGGCATGGTCGACGAGGGAGTGCATTCCTTTGCAGCGTTGCGGGGCCAAGTACCGGGCCGGTGTCCGCCCGGGTGATGATCCAGTTGTACAGGTTGCAGGCGTGAGCACGGTCCCGCCCCGGGTCGCAGAGGTGTATCAAGTCGTTCAAGGTTCCTATTGGATTTGCGGTTAAAACGCCGGTGAAGAGAAACGTTCGGCCATGCGCTTAACCTCGGAGGCCAAGCCGGGGGGTGGATCGCCGTGGTAGACGGCCGCTATCCAGCCGGCGATGCGGCGCATCTCCCCGGTTCCCATGCCCTGGCGGGTCACCTCCGCGGTGCCCAGCCTCCCCCAGGCGTCGATGAAGATTCCGTGACGTTCCAGGTCCCGGCACATCCGTTCCGCCTCTTTTTCTCCCAGGTCCAGGAGTACCTGGTGGGAGGCGGTGAAGCCCCTTCCTGCGAAACGCACCGGTACACCATCGGCGTGCAGGGCCTCCGCCAGGGCCCTGGCGTTTTCCACCACCCGGCGGCCGTAGGTCGGGTCAACCTGCAGTTCTTCCAGGGCGATCCCGAGGGCGGCGATGCGGTTGAGGTGGGGGTTGTCCACCAGGCCGATGCCCGCTTCCAGGTCCAGTTCCAGGAATTTCCTGAGGCGTTTGGCGAGCTCGCCCCGGTTGGTGATGATGATCCCGCCCTGGGGACCGAAGAGGGACTTGTGTGTGCTTCCCATGAGGATATCCGCTCCCTCCCGCAAGGGATCCTGGAACTCCCCGCAGGCTACGAGGCCCAGGACGTGGGACCCGTCATAGGCCAGGAGGCACTCGTGCCCCGCCTCCAGAAGACCGCGGCGTATCTCCGCCACCGGGTGGGGAAAGGGGATGAAGGAAGCCCCCAGGAAAGCCACCCTCGCTTTCTCGCGGACCAGGATTTCCACGGCCTCGGCAGGATTTATTTCCAGGGTGTCAGGGTGCACGGGGATCCAGGCGGGTCGGCGATGAAATTTCTCCACCCCGAAGGGGTATCCGCCTGACTGGAAGGGGATGAGGCCGACGGATTCTCCCGGAGAGGTGAAGGCGAAAAGGACGGCTAAAACGCACATGTTCCCGGAAAGGGGCGTCACCAGGGCGTGGTCGGCCCCGAAGGTCTCGCGGGCCAGTCGTTCCACCTCCTTGGTGATACGACGCGCGTGGATCGAACCCCCGTAACCTTCCGCGTGGTAGCGGCCGGCGAGGTCGCTTCCCAGGGCTCGCAGCGCGGCGGGAGGAAGACGGTTCTCGGAGGCCACCAGGTTGATACCCACGCGGCGCAGGTTTTCATGATCCGCGATGAGTTCAGCCAGGTGTGATTCCGGTTCCCCGGGAGCCCCCGGCCTTTTCGCCGTTTCGGTTACTCCGCCGCCCGTGGCGGAAAGACCGCCCTCGTCGCCCGGCGGGTGGTTCTCGCCGGGCACCGCTCCCTGGAGCGCCTCCAGGGATTCCTCCAGGTCCAGCAGGCGCTGGCCGCAGGAGACCAGTTCTTCATCCCGGCGGACCCTCTCCAGCATTCGGTCGTAGCTCCAGGCGCGAAGGCAGCGGATGCGCGAGTAAGCAGTGGCCACTGACCTCCCCACTTCCGCAAAGAGGTCCTCAAGCTCCTGCCTTTTTACCTCCTCCGCGGAAGCGTCCTCTCCCCGGCGCAGCCGATCCCGGATGGCCAGCCGGCAGTCGGCGTACGCCTTCAACAACCTCCGGTAGAGAAGGGGGAGGCGATCGAAACCCTCCGGGAGGCTGGAGAGCCTCTCCAGGCCTGGGATCTCCTGAAGGCGGCGATCAAATTCCTCCGACACGAAGGAATGCAGGTCCAGCCTCGGCAGGCGATCTTTCTGCGCCTCGCGGAACGCCGACCCGCCCGCATGGGCCAGTTTCTCCAGCGGCTCGGCATAGAGGCGCACCGCATCCTCCCGCGCCCCGCGGCGCTCGGCTAGCTCGTGGTTCAGGATGACCGCGGTCACGCCGCCGCCCGCCAGTATGCCCACGGCGCTCAACACCAGGTTTTCCCAGCCCATCGCCTCGCTCCCTCACCCCCCTAAGTATTTCGGCCGTAGGGGGCCGTGAAGATTCCGAACCCCAGAATTCAGACATGCTTTGTATCCGCTGCCAAGCTTAATATAAATCATGCCCATGACGGCGACACCGGCCAACCGGCCCTAGCGAGTGACCGCGTTCCCCATCTCCCTTGCTGGCGATGCCTCCTGGCCCTTGAGCATCTCGTCCCCTGGGGTATAAGGGATGTAGGAAGGTTCTTGCTTGGCGGCGGGCAGAATGCGGATTTGCCGGAACGCTGGCCGGCCTGGTCAGTCCCGTGCTCCTCTTCGGGGTGCACGGAGCCCTGTTTTCCGGCGGAATCGCCGCCTTGGCCGTGGAGGACTCCGATGAGGCACGGAAGGAGTTTCGGCGGCTGGCGCCCCTCTTCTGGCCGCAGTTCCTCTTTCGAAAGATGCGGGAATACCTTCCTCATTTTCTGTTAAGGCCGCTCAGCAGGATCATCCTCTCCACCTATGACCGGATTCTTTTCCCTATGCCATGCTCTTCGTGCTCTGGCCGCCCGGTTACCGTAAGGGCTCCATCAAACCCCGCACGCGCCTTTCGTAGAAGTCGTAACCTGGTGGCGGCACATCCGGAAGTCCGGCGGAAAGGACGTGCTCCCTTTCGGAAGGGGGGGTCGAGACCCCCTATCCCAACTCCGCTTACCCAAGGTGTTCCCGCATCCTGGTCGGGTTTCCAAGTTGCATGAAAGAGGAAGGCCCTTGTAGAGGGCCTTTACGACTCCTTCAAGCCGACGGGGCTTAGTCTATCTTCTTGAACATCTTCCTGGGGGCGCCGCAGATGGGGCACTTCTCCGGTGCCTCCCTTTCCACCGTGTTCCCGCACACCTGGCAGACGTAATAATCAACCTCCTCGTTGTTCCCCAGGTTGTCCAGCGCCTTCTGGTAGAGCCCGGCGTGGATCTCCTCCACCGCGTTGGCGTTGGCGAAGGAGATGTAGGCGGCGTCGTTGCCCTCCGCCTTGGCTTCCTCCATCATCTTCGGGTACATGGAGCGGAACTCCGCCGTCTCCCCCTCGATGGCCTGGCGCAGGTTATCCTCTGTGGTGCCGATGCCCCCCATGACCCGCAGGTGGGCGTGGGCGTGCACCGTCTCCGCCTCGGCGGCGGCCCGGAAGAGCCTGGCCACCTGGGCGTACCCTTCTTCCTCCGCCTTCTTGGCGAAGGCCAGGTACTTGCGGTTGGCCTGGGATTCACCGGCGAAGGCCTCCCTGAGGTTGTCCATGGTGCTCATCCGAATACCTCCTCGTCTTCCGTCCCTTCCCTGCCCGCCGTCTGCCGGGCGGGCCGGGCCTCGTGGCATCAGCCCCGCTGGTCCTGCCGCGGAGCACGGACCTCCACCCATACTCCGTTAATATTCCCTTCCACCCACGATCTTATACAAGCGGAGGGCAAGCATTCCAACCATGATCCCGCTCATATCGCCACCCCGCCGGCGGGATGGCAAGACCATCAAGGATAAACCAGGCTGAATTCCCCGGACAGCGGCGAGACGCCGGGTTCGAACTACGGTTGAGTCTCGATGTCGCCCGGGAGGTCCTTGTGTCACCACATGGGGCAAGAAACCCGGGTTTCATGAATGCAAAGGGTCACCACAACGGCTTTGCGGCGATGGATCTGGGCTCCGGTGGAGAAACTTGGCAATCTTGCAAGATGGCCGATGGACTCTATCCGGCCTGGTTATTCCCGTGCAGGACCCGGGAGACCTCCTCCAGCCCGTACCTCTCCAGGACCGCGGTTTCCGGGAAGCCGCGCGCGTCCAGCCTTCTCAGGCGGTAGAACTCCTCGAGCATGAAATCGAAGTCCACGCGGCCGCCTTCCGGTCCCGCGGGCCCGTCGGCGCGGCTTCCGCGGGTGGAAGGCCGGGCTGAGGGCAGCACCTTCGCGGCCAAGGTGACTATCCGGAAGGTGTGGCGCAAGATCACGCGGCGGTTGAACTCCTTGACCCAGTGCAGCAGCCTCTCGCTCCTTATCCTGCCCACCAGCCGGTTGGTGGATCGTAGGAGGGGGTTGAGGGCTCCAAGAAGGAAGGAGGCCTCCCCGTCGAGGTGCGGCTCGATTATCCGCCGCGGCACCCGGTCATCCTCCCGGGTGGTGCCGCAGAGGTTGCACAGGGCCCTCTTGAGGTACCAGATGCGGTTCCCGGTCTCCATGAGGTCCTCCAGGGAGAACCCGTACCCGGTGACCGCGTTGACCATGTCCCTGAGGAGGGCCAGGCTGGACCCCGCTCCCTTCCAGGCGAAGAGGCAGATGACCGCCGCGTCGCAGATCGCTCCTATGGCCTGGGAATGGACGGTCATCTGGGCTTTGCCCACCCGGCGCTGCGGGAGGGTCCCCGGGAAACCTATCTCCTCCAGGCTGTCCATGCCCATCTCCAGGCCCAGGTTGGTGTCCCGGTTGTGGCATCCGCCCCGGATGCTGGTGGCGTAGCCCAGGGCCATGGACCAGAGGGCGCGCGGATCGTGCATGGGGCATTCCAGCCCCTTGACCTGGATGGCGAATTCCTCGCCGCCGTACCTGGCGGAAAGGAAGCGGCTGCCCTCCGCGAGTTGGTCGCCGAAGCCCTCGCGGCGGGCTATGCGGGGGATGAGCTCCACGAGGAGGTCCGGCCGCCCCCAGTCCAAGGCCAGGCCTCCCGTGACCTCCTCGTCGATGAGTCCCTCGCGGAAGGCCTCCACGGCATAGGCCAGCGTCCCGCCGGTGGAGATGGCGTCCATCCCGTAGTCGTTGCACAGCGCGTTGGCCCGGGCCACCGCCCGGAGGTCGCCGATCTTGAGCATGAACCCCAGGGACCCCACCCCCTCGTATTCCGGGCCCGGCCCCTCCGGCATGGCGTATTTTCCTCCCTTAATCTCCACCACCCGCTTGCAGGCGATGGGGCAGGCGTAGCAGGAGCGCCTGCCGACCAGGATGGTGTCGGCCATGTTCACCCCGGAGAGCTCTTCCATCCCCTCCACCCAGCGGGGTTCCCGCCAGTTCTTCACCGGCAGGTCGCAGATGGCCGAGGAGAGGTCCACGCCTCCCGCGGTCCCGAAGAGGCGGAGGCCCTCGGCGAAGGCGCTCCTCTCCATGTTCTCCAGGGCCCGGCGGCGCACGGCCTCGCAGGCCTCGCGGTCCGCGGGGCGGGGCTTGAGGTCGCCCCTGACCACCACGGCCTTCAGCTTCTTGGAGCCCATCACCGCGCCCAGGCCGCAGCGCGCCGCCAGGTTCCCGCGGTTACCGACCACGCTGGCATATTTTACCATGTGTTCACCGGCCGGGCCGATGCTCGCCACCGCCGCCCTGCGGTTGCCCACCTCCTCCTTCAGGATCTCCTCCGTCTCGAAGGTGCCCCTGCCCCAAAGGTGGGAGGCGTCGCGCAGCTCGCCGCCCCTCTCCGTGAGGAGGAGGTATACCGGTCGTTCCGAGGCCCCCACGAGGACGACGCCCTCGTAGCCCGTGCCCCGCAGTTGGCGGGCGAAGGGGCCGCCCATGCTGGACTCCCCCCATATGCCGGTCTGGGGGGAGCGGGCGCAGATGGAGAGGCGGGAACAGCCAAGCAGGTTGGTCCCGGAGAGGGGTCCGTTGAGGATCAGGAGGGGGTTTCCGGAGGACAGGGGTTGAGCCTCCCAACCCCTTAGTTGGAAGAACATGTAGGCCGCCAGCCCGGAGCCGCCCAGGAACCTTCGGCAGGCGTCCTCTTCCAGCCGGAATTCGGACAACTCCCCCGTGGACAGGTCCACCCAAAGCAGCTTTACCGGTTCATGAAGCATCGAAGGTCACCTCTTTTTACCATTTCCGGACTGCCCATATCCGAGCCTCGGTTTCCCGCGCCCTCCCCTGGCGGGTTCGTCGCCTGCCTCGCCGTTCCCGATGAAGGGTGGGCTTCCGGCCATGGAGGGACCTTCTGTTCCGAGGTGCCCGGCTACCGTGTCCGCGATAAGATTATGTTTTGTGCCCCTTTCCTAAGCGACCCACACCACCCAGATCCGCGGTCAAGAGCTGTGGTCCATGCCTGCACGATTTCCTCTATATTCCTCCGCGACCCACATCGCCTAGATCCCGCGGACCACCGGCAGGCGAGGTTTGCGGCTCCCCCAACCGCATCCTCCCATGGATTCCCCTCCCGTGGATTCCCTATTCTCCCGCCAGGGTCGGGCTGGCCGCCGAATCACGGGTGGGAGTGAGTAGAGCTCATGACATCATCCGCAGGCGGGGGAAGAGCGCCCGGGCGTTGCGGTGGAACACGGCCTCCCGGGAGGCCTCGTCGAACCCCGGGTACTCGTTCAGGCCGGAAACGGTGGCCACGGCAGCCAGCTCCGGGGCGAAGGGATAATCGCTCCCGAAGAGGATGTGCGAATCGTCCACCAGTTCCTGCAGGGAACGCAGGGCGAAGGGCGCCGCGGAGATGGCGGTGTCGTAGTAGAGCTCCCGCAGGTAGGCGACGACCCCCTTGGGGACGTGTTCCTGGAGGCCGGGCCAGAACTGTCCCAGGGTGAGTCTTATAGCGATGAAGGGGACGGTGCCCCCGGCGTGGGGCAGGATGAGCCTCACCCGGGGACACCTTTCCAGGGTCCCGCGGAAGAGCAGCGAGGCCACGGCGCGGGTGGTCTCGAAGACGAACTCGATTAAGGACGGAGGGAGGCCGGTCTTGGGCGCCTCGTCCTCCTCCGGGGTATGGGGATGCATGAAGACCACCGCCCCGCGGCGGTCCAGCTCCTCGAAGAGCGGCCGGTAGGCAGGGTCTCCCATGTAGCGCCCGTCAACGCTGCTCAAGAGGCTTATTCCATCAAGACCCAGCTCGTCCAGGGCGTAGGCAACCTCTTCCAGGGCGGCCTCCACGTCCGGGAGAGGCAGGACGGCGAAGGCGCCGAAGCGGCGCGGTTGTTCGCGCACCAGCCCGGCGAGGTACTCGTTGCACGAGCGGGCCAGCTCCCGGGCCAAGGAGAGGTCGCCGATGAACACGCCGGGCGCGGAGACCGAAAGCATCGCCGTCTCGATGCCCTGCCGGTCCATGAAGCCCAGGGTCTCCTCCAGGTCCCAGGCCGGGATGGGCCGCCCCCCGACGCTCTCCACGCCCCGGGCGGCCAGGGCGGTGCGGTATGGCGGCGGAGCTATGTGGTGGTGCACGTCGATTTTCGGCGTGGGATTTTCCATTCTTTCCCTCCGCTCGTCTCTCCCCGCGAACGCCATTTTGTCTCTCCCGTCGATGGCGGGAATGCCCCGCCGACGCGCCTACGTCTCGGGGCGTAAACCATGCGGTACGCCCCCGGCACGTATCGACTGCGACGCGGTTCGTAGCTCGACTACGGGCGCACAGCTATTATCCGTACTCGATGACCACCCCGGTGCCGCCGGCGGGGTAGGAGAAGTCGATGGCCTCCGTGGGACAGATCTCCCAGCAGGCGGCGCACTCCAGGCACAGCTCCTGGTAGCGCGGGGCCAGGCGGGCCTTGCCGTCCTTCATCGACCAAAGGTTGAAGGAGCAGACCATGTTGCACAGCCCGCATCCGTTGCACTTGCTCTCGTCGTAGCGGATGAAGTCGCCGGTCTTGTCGGCGTCCACCCTCTTCACTAGCTTGGTGAAATCCAGCTTGATGTCCTCCATCTCCTATACCTCCTCATTGCGCCCTCCCGGAAGCAGCTTTCCGACTACTTCTTCCCGGCCCTGCTCCGCTCGAAGACCTCCCGGGGCAGGGGGGCCTCCTGGTCCACCGTGGGGTCGAGGTAGGGGGCCAGAGACTTGGAAAGTTTTGCCACCACACGCAGGAAGGTATTGTCCGGGAGCTTGTTCAGCACCGGGATCCTGGGTTTCACGGAGAGCAGGATCCGCTTCACGTTCTTGGGCCAGATGCCCCGGGCCAGGGGGGCCAGGTAGGTACGCCCGAAGTCGGCGAACTGCGGGGCCAGGTCCAGGAGATGCTCCAGGTGCTGGTTGAAGCAGTCTATGTGCGCGTCGCCCCAGTCGAAGACCACCGAGAATGGATGGAGCATGGAGAACTCCAGCAGGAGCTGTATCTGTCGGGCCATGAGCTTGGGGTCGAAGATGGTGCTGTTCCAGAGGTCCACGAACTCCGGCCCGAACTCGTGCTCCTTGCCCAGGGGAGAGGCCTTCCAGCGGCGCTCGTACTCGGCAAGGGCTCTCTCCGAGGTGTCCCCGCGGGAGATGGCCCAGGCGGCGGTCTCCGCGGCGATCTTCCCCGAGGTCAGGGCGTGCCAGATCCCCTCCGCCTCCAGGGGACAGGGGAAACCCGCCGCGTCCCCCACCAGCATCATGCCCCCGGTGTAGGTCTTGGGCGGCTTCTTCAACCAGGGAAGGAGGTGGGCCTGGTACTCGCGGGGCTTGGCGTCGATGGCCCGGCACATGGCCTGGAAGGCCGGGAACTGCAGCACCTTCTTGACCATGTCCGTGGGCTTCTCGTCCCAGTCCTCCCGCAGCCACTGGCCGGCGCCGATGTGGAAACCGTCGCGGAAGTTGACCTGGTAGGCCCCGTAGAGGGCGCCGAACCACACCCACTCCGCGTTCCCGATGACGTCGTCCATCTTGTCCGGGTCGGCGGAGAAGTCCAGCTGCGGCACCAGGGTGCAGCCACCTCCCCAGCGGTTGCGCATCCCCGACTTGCGGGCCATGGTGGACATGGCACCGTCGGCGGCGATGACCACCTCGGCGTAGAAGGGTTCCCCCTTCTCCGTGCGCACCCCCTTCACCTGCCCGTTCTCCATGATCACGTCGCTCACCAGGGTGGAGGTGCGCAGCTCCGCCCCCGCCTTGACCGCCAGGTCGGCCAGGAAGGGATCCAGGTCCCGGCGGTAGATGCTGATGCCGTCCATGCCGTGCGGCCACCGGTTGGCGCAGAGGTCGGAGCCGGTGGTCCCGCAGCGGTAGCGCAGGCGGTTGTTCTCGTCGACGAGGTTGATCACCACCATCTCCACCTTGCGCACGGAGGGCAACCCCTGCAGGGCCTCCATGATGTCCGGGAAGTCACGCCACCAGCGCTGCCCCAGGCCGCAGCCCGAGGAGTTCTTGTCCCCCGGCTTGCGGCCCCTCTCGAAGAAGACCGTCTTCAGGCCGAGCTCGGCCGCGGTCTTGGCGGCGTAGGAACCGCCGGGTCCGGCTCCCACCACCACCACGTCCCACTTTTCCATCCGCAGTCACCTCCCTCAAAGGGTCTTCATTCTCTCGGTTCCCTTTATCTATAGAGAAACGTCCGCCTTGTCGCCGGATCGTAGTCCTTTTCTCCCTGCAGGTCCCGCTTAACGGATTCCGCCCTTCCTGGGTCGGGAAAAGGCCCTTACCGGGACAGGGACCAGGAACCCCAGCTGCCCTTCGGCCCTAGGTATCCCTCTCCGCCAGGGATATCTCGCGGCCCTGCATGTCCAGGCTTCTTAAAGGCCGGCGATCGCTTCTCGCCGGGCTTACCCCGGACCACGACGGTCTTCATCATCGCGACGCAAGCGCGCCGCCCGGCATCGTCGGGGTTTGGAAGTTGCGGCGGATGGAGCGCGACCGGTGCTACAGCGAGGGCAAGGCGACGGACCGCCTTTTTCTTTTCAAGCAGCCCCCATCGACTCGGGCCAAGCAGCCCCCCATCGACTCCGGCAGCGATCTTCAGGCAGCCCTCGTCAACTTGGTCAGCCACCCATCCCTTTCCCGCTCCCGGGGTCAGCCCTCGAGCTGGGAAGAGATGGCGACGACACGCTTAAATATAAGAGGCGATCCTCCCTCAGGACGGAGGACCCTCCTCCGTCCAGCGGAACTTCTCCACCAGGCGGTCCAACTTGGCCTTCAACTCCGGCTCCACCTTGGAGAAGTCGAAGTCCACCTCGTCGCAGTACATGCCGGTGTCCGCGGCCCGGTTGGCGTCCACCATGGCCGAGACCTTCTTCTGCCACTCGTTGTAATGGCCCATGAGGGGACTTACTATCTTGCGCAGCCTGGCGTCCGTGGCGGAGAGGGGCTCCATGCACTTCTCGATGGCCGCCACGGAGAACTCGATGAACATGGGCTCCAGGGAGGCCAGGTGCTTGGGATCCCGGGCGTCGTACTGGAAAATCTCCTCGCAGTGGGCCCACATGTTGCTCTCGTAGAGGGCCATGAAGGGGTTGTCGGCCAGGTCGTCCAGGATGCCACCCCGCTCAATCCACTTCTTCTTGATGGCCTCCCCGATCTCCGCCCAGTCCAGCTGGGTGTCCCAGGTGTCGTTGCGGTCCAGGGCGGTGGAGAAGAGGCCGCCCATGCGGAAGACCATGGGGATGGCCGTGACCCGGAAGAAGTTCATGAAGACCATGGAACCGATGGAGGGGACCCCCATGGCTTCGATGGAGAGCCCGTCGTGGTCGGTTAGGATACGGTGCAGCACGGCGTCCTGGTACTCGATCTCCTCCTCGGAGGCCCCCACCAGCATGATAACGAAACCCCACTTCACGCCCTTGCTCAGCACGTCGCGCAGGGCGCGGGTGCCGGCGATGCGGCGCAGCAGGTGGGGGGCGAAGGTATAGATGAAGGCGGCCACCGCCGTTCGGGTGGCCAGATAGCCGATCTCCGCCTCGCCCATGCGGTACACGGCGTCGGCCAGCCTCTTGCGGTCGGGGAAGAAGCAGAGGTGGAAGCGCACGTTCTCCGGGATCTCCGCCTTGGCGTCCAGGAGCAGGCCCTTGATGTTCACCCGCGAGGGCCCCGGCCAAGGATAGAGCTTCAGGGCACACTTGGTAAATACTCCCAGGCCGGATAGGGCTCCCGTGGACCCGCGCATCAGCCCCCGCAGGGAGGGGCCGGGCCCGTCGGGAGAGAACCACCCCAACCCGGAATCCGCTGATCCCACCCGGATGACCTCACCGCTGGGGAGCACCCATTCCGCTCCCAGGAGGTTGCGGTGCCCGTAGCTCATGTAGATGCCGTCCCAGCCCACTCCCCAGCCGGAGGTGGCGCTGGCCAGGGGAGAGCAGGCGGGACCGGCGCCGATGATGTGGCAGTTGAGACCCCGCTTCATGGCCTCCGCCTGCAGCTGGGCCCCGCAGACGTAGGGTTCCACCAGCGCGTACATATTCTTCTCGTCGATGTCCAGGATGCGGTTCATGCGCCGCAGGTCGATCTGGACCACGTTGTCGTAGGTGGGGCCGGAATAAACGCCCCACCCGGTGGAGAAGGCCTTGAACTTCAGGCCATGGCGGTTGCATACCCGGACCACCTCCTGCACCTCCTCGGTGGAGGAGGGGAGGACCACGGCCACGGGGCGCTTCACCCACTTGGCCGGGTCGTCGTTGATGGTCGGCTGCCAGGCGTACCCGTCCAGGACCGCCGGTTCACGGGAGACGTTCTCCTCGCCTACCGCGTTTTCCAGCTCCCGGTAAGCGGTATCCGATATCTCCCTCCAGGTCTCGAGAGTAGCTGTGGTCATGCCTTGTTCCCCCTTCCAGCCTTCTTCCCGCTGCGACGTGATTCCTTATTCGTGCCCACGGCGCCGTCGCGTCCGGATTGCGGCCTGATTACTCGACGCCGGCTCCGTGGTTCCGTAACTCCGCCGATGTTCCACACGGGGAGACGTCCCCTCTTTCAGGCCCTCATCTTCGCAAGGCGAGCCTCTTCCGGCCTCACACCCGCTCTTTTTCCGCGATCCCTGCCGCCTGGAGCGCCAGGTCCACCAGGTCGTAGACCGGGAGTTCCGCCCCCATTTCCTCGGAGGCGTCGCGCAGCACGCGCACGCACCAGGGACAGGCGGTGGCCAGCGCCTCCGCCCCCGTGGCCAGTGCCTCTTCGATCCTCTCGGCGGCCGTCCAGGCAGCGAAGTCCGGGTAGGCCTCCAGCACCCCGCCTCCCGCCCCGCAGCACCAGGCGTATTCCCGGATGCGCTCCATCTCCGTGAGCTCGGCGCCGGGCAGGGCGCGCAGGAGGTTGCGCGGGGCCTCGTAGACCCCCTTGCGTCCCGACCTCTTCAGGGACATGGGGCGCTGCAGCTTGTCCCCCTTCCAGTCCCCCAGGTAGGGCTCCCCCATCCTTCCCAGGTGGCAGGGGTCGTGGTAGGTGAAGAGGAGGGGAACCTGCTCCCGGAGGCGCAGCCTGCCCTCGGAGACCAGCCTCTCCAGGAGCTGGGTGATGTGCAGGACCTCGCAGGGAAGCTCCTTGCCCATGCGGGGATAGAGGTAGCGGAAGTGGGCGTACCCGTCCGCGCAGGGGGTGACCAGGATGCGCGCCCCGGAGGCCTTCACCCGGGAGAGGAGATCCTCGGCGTAGTTCTCCGCCTCCCCCCGGTATCCCAGCTCGTAGGCCCGGCCCCCGCAGCAGGACTCCTCGGCCCCGGCGATGCCCACGTCCAGCCCGGCCTCCAGGAGGAGCCTCACCGCCCCCCGCACCGTCTCCCGGAGGTCAGGGTCGTAGGAGTAACGGCAGCCGGCGTGGAAGAGGACCTCGCACCTCTCGCGGTTGATGTCCTTGACCGGAAGCCCTTCCGCCCATTCTCCCCGCTTGGCCTTGGGCTCTCCCAGGACGTTGTCCTCGCGTTTGAGGGCGTCGATGAGCGCCATGTGCTCCACCATGAGGAAGCCCTGCTCCACGCAGTGGGCGCGGAGCTCGAGGAGGACTTCGGTCAGGTCGATGTCGTCCCGGTAGACCTTGCAGGCGGTGTCGCAGGCCCCGCACAACTGGCATTTATAGATGATCTCCGCCACGGCGTCGTTGAGTTCCGAGCGCCCGAGAAGCAGGGAGAGTCCGATGATCATGCGCCCGGAACCGGAGTAGGCGTGGAAGTTGTAGCGGCAGATGGAGGGGCAGTTCTTGGCGAAGCGCCAGCTCTTAATCTGGTTGTAGGGCACCCACTTGCAGGAGGAGCAGCGGGAGCAACCTTCCATGTCCCTCTGGTAATCGGAAAGAGCCATCTCAAGACACCCCCTCTCGCGCTACAAGCCCCGGGGCGGATGACCGTAGGTGACGGCGACAAGGAACCATCTCCAGATACCCCCTCTTAATTCCTGAAAACCGTGACCGGGAAGGGTGGGTGGCGGACTTCATGGCTGGAGCGGCCATTCACACCACCTCCTCCGCAAAGCAGAGCTTGCCCCGGTTGAGAACGTGGTCGGGGTCCAACATGTCCTTCACCTTGCGCAGCACCCGCACCGTGTCCGGGCAGCGGGCGTAGGCCAGGTCGGCCCAGATCCCGTAGGGGCGGGAGAAGAAGGCCCCCGCCTCCGAGAGGGCCCGGGAGGCGGAGGCGTGGAGCTCCCGGGCCTTTCCGGCGTCCTCGGGGTTGAAGTAGAGAGTGAACTCCAGGTGGGCGTTCCTGCCCTGCTGGATGGGCTGGATGTACACGCCCAGGCGCCAGGTGGGATAGCCGAAGCGCTCCGCCTCGGCCTCCATGACGGAGATGAAGCGGGGCACCTGGTCCAGGGTGGTGAGGAAGAAGATATCCAGAAAGTCCCCCTTGGGGCGGGTCTTGTAGTAGGGCTCGGGGGAGGGGGCGGCGAGGATTCTTTCCATCCGCTTCCAGGAGCATCCCGGGACTTCGTAGGACGCCGCGACCCCGGCGGCCTGGGCGTGTCTCGCCAGGTCGTGTTCCTGGTAGGCCACCCGCTGCTCCGGCAGGTACTGGTACCCGGAGACCCCGTAGACCACCGTCCAGGGGGCCTGCTCCTCGGCCAGCTCCTGGATGCGCTCCGGGTCCTCGGCGATCACCGTGGCCAGGGCGAAGGAGTTGAGGATAAGCCACTCGTCACCCAGCCGGGGCCGGAGGGCCCGGTAGGTGAAGTCGATGAGCCTCTCCAGCTTGCGGTCGGGGACGAAGTATATCCTGTGGATGGTGGGCTTCACCTCCAGCTTGAGGGAGCACCAGGTGACCGCGGCCATGGTCCCCTGCGAGCCCTGCACCACGCGCACGAAGTCCGTCTGGGCGGGGCCCATGGGGTTCTTCTGTGCCGCCCCCGCTGCCCACTGCTGCTCCAGCGAACCGGGACCGGCCGCCGACCCGGTGCGGAAGAGGTCCCCGGTTCCGAAGACCAGCTCGGTGCAGAGCATGGGGTCGGTCATGTCCCAGTGGTACTTGGGGATGATGATGGGCTCCCGCTCCAGGCAGGAGGCTAGGATGGACTTGCCCCGCTTGGGCAAAAGGGGCATGAGCACCTTGAGCCCCAACTTGTCCACCTCGGGGATGAGCTTCTCGTAGGTCACTCCCGCTTCGATCAGGGCCACCTTGTTCCTGCGGTCCAGGCGGACGATCTTGTCCATGCGGGACATGTCCACGATGATCCCCTCCCCGTTGGGGACTGAATCCCCCCTCAGGCGGGGTGGGGCGGAGGAGGAGAAGACCAGGTTGTACTTCTCCTCGCGGGCCAGCTTGATGAGCTCCTGCACCTCCCGGGTGTCTGCCGGCCGGACCACGGCCAGGGGCTCTCCCCCCTCCACCGTGCCGGCCTTCCTGAAGGTGGAGAGGACCTCCTCGTCGGTGGACACGTTCTCCCTTCCCACCACGGAGGCCAGTTTTTCAAGTGCCACGCTCAGCTCGGCCATCGACCACACCCCCTCATGCCGCCCTGCGCAGTCTCGAGACCGCGGACTTCACCCTCTCCGGAAGGGAGGGCGGGGCCTCACCGGTGAGGGTCCTCTTTATGGAGTCCGCCATTCGCCTGGCCATAAAGGCCTGCACCTTCTCGGAGGAGAGCAGCCGGTCCGCCAGGCGCATGAGGCGGTCGTTGTTCAGGTATTTCAGGAAGGGGCCGGCCCGGTCCAGGAGGCGGTCCACCTTCATCACCGTCTCCTCCTTGGCCTCGTCCATGCGGTTGAGCAGGTCCCCCATGTCCGCGCCGGTCTCCTCCATGACCAGCTCCAGGGCCCTGCCCTGGATGGACATGAACTTGTCCAGCACGCCGTTGCGGTAGGCGCACTGCATTACCCAGAAGACTTCCTGGGGGTCGATGGCCACCGTCCTCACCTCCCGTCTAACCGTACCGGCCAGCCGTTGTTTTCGGTTGATGATCAAGGGTTTTACCCCGGGAATATCGATTCACAGTACCTTCTCCTCCCGCAGGAGCAGGGCCAGCTTCTCCCCCGCCTCCGCCGGGGAGTCGGCCTCCACCAGGCGGCACCTCCTCTCCCGGCGGGGAGGCTCCAGGGAGACCGTCTCCACCCAGGGGGAGGGAAGGTCGATTCCCAGCTCCTGCGGCTTCATCACCCTCTGGGGCAGCTCCTTGGCCGCCCGGATGGCCTGCAGGCTGGGATAGCGCAAATCCCCCACCTCCCCGCTCACCGTGACCAGGGCGGGGAGGGAGCACTCCACCACCTCGTAGCCCTCGGAGAGCACCCGCTCCACCACCACCTTCCCGTTCTCCACCTCCACCCTCTGGGCGAAGGTGACGGCGGGAAGGCCCAGGATGCGGGCCACCCCCAGGCCCACCACCCCGGCGTTGCTGTCCGAGGCCTGCCTGCCGCAGAGGAGGAGGTCGAAGGGCTCCAGGGAGCGCAGGGCGGCGGCCAGAAGGGCGGCCGTGGCCCGGGAGTCTAAAAGCGCCTGGTCCAACGAGTCGTCCTCCACGAGCACCGAGGCGTCGGCCCCTGAGGCCACCGCCTTTAAGATCACCGCCCGGGAGAGGTTCCTCCCCAGGGAGAGCAGGGTGATGGTCCCCCTGGCCCGCTCCTTGATGCGGATGGCCGCCTCCAGGGCGTTCTCGTCGAAGGGGTTGATCACCGGGGGGATGCCTCGGGCCACCACCCTCCTTCCCGCGGGATCCACCTCGAAGGAGGAGGGAGGGCCCTCGGGGTCGGGGACCACCTTGGCCAGGACCACGATGTGCATGCCCCTCTTCACCTCCCCTCATTCCGCGGCCAGCTCTTTCACCTTGGAGAGGAAGGCGGGGAGCACCTCCCGCCAGTCCCCCACCACCCCGTAGTCGGAGACCTGGAAGATGTAGGCCTCGGGATCGCGGTTGATGGCCACGATCTTCCCGGAGTCCCCCATCCCGGAGAGGTGCTGGCTGGAGCCGGAGATGGCCACGGCGATGTAGAGGTCGGGGGCCACCACCTTCCCGGTGATCCCCACCTGGCAGGTGGTGGGGGCCCAGCCCGCGTCCACCGGGGGGCGGGAGGCCCCCACCGCCCCGCCCAGTAGCCGAGCCAGCTCCCGCAGTATTTTGAAACCCTCCTCCCCGCCCATGCCCCGGCCCCCGGAGACCACCACCCGGGCCTCCTCCAGGGGGCATTCGGAGGCCTCCAGGCGGTGCCTCTCCCGCACCGCCATCCCTGCTTCCGCCGGGGGGTCCAGGTCCAGGGGGAGGAGCTCTCCTCCCGGCCCGGATGCGGGGAGCGCCTCCCCCACCCGGGCCCGCACCGTGGCCAGGGCCAAGGGGGTGGTGATCCTCATCCCCGCCAGGGCGTTCCCTCCGTAGACCGGCTTGGTGAAGAGGAGGCCGCCCTCCCTCGCCCGGACCCCCACGCAGTCGGTGACCAGCCCCGCTTCCAGGGAGAAGGCCAGGCGGGGGAGGAGGTCCTGCCCCAGGGGGGTGTGTCCGGCGAGCACCAGGGCCGGGGAGCGCTCCCGGAGGAAGGCCTCCAGGAGGGGCGTCCATACCTCGGGGTTGTAGGGGGTAAGTTCCGGGCGGTCCAGGAAGAAGACCCGCTCCGCTCCCCGGGAGGCCAGCTCGGAGCAGGCCTTCTCCACCCCGCTTCCCAGGACCAGGGCTGAGACCCCGCCCTCCGGTGGGGCCAGGCCCCTCCCCAGGCCCAGGAGCTCCAGAGTGAGCCGGGTGGGGGTTCCCTCCTCGTCGATCTCGGCTATCACCATGATCTCGCGGTCGATATCTCCCATTTGTGCCTCCGTTGCGCCGTCATACACGCCATAAGGATCATGTGTATGGGATGCAGGATGTCGGATGGAGGTGGTAAAAGATGGAAAAACCTGCCCTCCGCTTGTGCTGGATGTGAATCCTCATCCCCCGCGGCATCCCGTTTTCCCTCCCCAATGAGAAGGCGGCTTTCGTCCCGGCTGCGTGTGTGCTGCGACGAAAGCCGCTTCTCAAATGTGACTGGTAGTCATTTTATATCACCACTTATGCGCAAAGTCAATCAAAATTTTTAAATTTGTATGGAATCGAGGAGAGGGGATGGGAGACGGCTTGCTCACCGTCCGGTAACGAGTCCGGTAAATACTCTCGTCCTCCCTCGTCCAGGACTTGGGTCCGATTCGGGAACCCGGAGCAAGCGGCATTCAGGCCTGGCCCGAACGCAAAGGTGAAAGAGATGACGGACCACCCATCTCCTCCTTCGCCCGGGGCCTGCTTCTCCTCCGGGGATGCGGAGTGCCGTGTCCATGACCTGTATCCTGTTTGGGGACGCAGAGCAAGCGGTATAGGTATAAATAATGAGGTTGGTGTATTGAGAAGGATGTTCATCCAGGAAAGGAGTGGTGGACGATGCTTTCAGAGAGGATGCAGGAAGCGCTCAACGACCAGATGAAGTGGGAGTTCTACTCCGAGTTCCTCTACCTGGCCATGGCCGGGTATTTCAAGTCCCGGAGCCTGGATGGGTTCGCCAACTGGATGCTGGTGCAGGCGGAGGAGGAACGTACCCACGCCCTCATGTTCTTCAACTACATAGCCGAGGCCGGTGGACGCCCCGAGATCAGGGCCTTCGACCAGGTGGAGAACGAGTACCCCTCGGTGACCGAGGTGTTCCGGAAAACGGTGGAGCACGAGAAGCTGGTCACCCGTCGTATCAACGACCTCATGACTCTGGCCCTGGAGGAGAAAGACCACGCCACGGCCAATTTCCTGGACTGGTTCGTGAAGGAACAGGTGGAGGAGGTGGCCTCGCCGCAGAAAATCCTGGACCAGTTGGAGCTGGTCAAGGAGGACGGGCACGCCCTCATGATGCTGGACCGCGAGCTGGCCCAGAGGGTCTTCACCCCACCTGCCACGGCAGCGGAATAAACGGACCGAGAAGAGACATGAAAGGGTTTCGCCCCGGTTGACCTCCAGGCACCGATGGGAGCCCGGGGCCCATGGGTTTTCCGTTAAGGCCATGGTAGCCCTTTATAGGCCACGGTTTGAAAATTGACGAGGCCGCCCCTGGGAGTTCTCGACGGTGAGCGGCTACCCGCCTGGGGTCGGGTGGACCAGAACAAGTTCTTGAAGTCCTGGATGGAGGAGTGCAAGGATAGGGATGGAATGTTCACCATGCAGTGGACCAGCACACCCCTTTCCCTTTTACCGGCGGAGAATATATAATCCTTTCGCGACCGGCGGATCCTCCGCCGCGAAGAGCCAGCATACGAGGCGAATATGAATGTACTTTTTGTGCACTCCGAGGAGGATGCCTACTCGCCGGAAAAACCCCTGGAGATACAGGAACGCGTGCAATTCGGCATCTCCTACATCTCCTCCTTCCTCCGGGCGCACGGGCATCGGACCTCTCTGGTGGTACTCTGCCGCGAGACCCCTCATCTCCTCGAGGAATACATCCAATCCTTCCACCCCGACCTGGCCTGCTTTACCGCCGTGTACACCGAGTACCTTTTTCTATCCCGGGTGGCGGCGCGTATAAAGAGAAAGTACCCGGATGTCTTCCTCCTCCTGGGAGGGCCTCACGCCTCCCTCAATCCCGACCGCTGCCTGGAAGAGGCTTCCTTCGACGCCGTGTGCGTGGGGGAGGGGGAGTTCCCCACCCTGGAGCTCGTGGAGCAGCTGGAGAAAGGGCGTTTCCCCTCGGGGATCCCCAACCTCTACATCAGGAGGCCCGATGGTTCCATAGAGCGGAACGCCCCTCGTCCCTTCCTCGAGGACCTGGATTCCCTCCCCTTCCCGGACCGGGAGATGTGGACGCCCTGGGTGGCCAACCCTTCCTCCCGCCCCTCGGTGCTGGTGGGAAGGGGATGCCCTTTCAGCTGCACCTACTGCTGTAATCACGCCCTGCGGAAGGCGGCGCCGGGCCGGTACGTTCGCGTCCGCAGCCCGGGGAACATCGTTCAGGAGCTGGAGAGCATGAAACAGAAGGACCCCTCCTTCGCCGAGGTCTACCTGGAGGTGGAAACCCTGGGGGCGAAGCGGGAGTGGGCCCTGGAGCTTTGCGCGGAGCTGCGGAAGCTCAACGCCCGCCTGGAGGTCCCCATCGCCTTCGGGGCCAACCTCCGGGTAACCCCCAACGCCGATTACGAGGAGCTTTTCGCGGCCTTCGCGGAGAGCAACTTCCGCTTCGTGAATATCGGGCTGGAATCGGGGAGCGAGAAAATACGCCGCCAGGTGCTCAAGCGCATGTATTCCAACCAGGACATCATCCGCGCCGTGGAGACCGCGCGCAAGTACGGCCTGCAGGTGGGGATATACAACCTCATCGGGCTCCCGGGGGAGACTCCCCGGGAATTCCGGGAGACGGTGCGGGTAAACCGCGTATGCCAGCCGGACTGGTTCCTGCTCTCCGTGTTCTTCCCCTACCCGGGAACGGAGCTCTACGAGAGGTGCCGGGAGCAGGGCCTCCTGGAGCGCGATCCCGACCCCACCCTGGAGAGAAGGAAGCCGGCCCTGGATCTTCCGGGATTTTCCAGGTGGCAGGTGGGATGGCGCAGGACCTGGTTCCCCTTCATGGTCTACCGCGGTCACCGGCCCCTCTCGGAATGCCTCTGGCTGGTGGCCATGGCGGAGATATATTCCCACCGTCCCCTCATCCGCCTCCATCGGGCCATCGCCAACGGGGGATTGCGTAAGCGGGCGAAGTGGCACCGCGGCTCCCCGGAGGTGAAGTTCCATCCTGGACTGGCGGAACCGGGAATGGAAGCCGCTTCCGGTTACCGGGAGTCAATGCCCGATGAGGCCGGGGGGTTTAATATCGGTTAGTCGGAGGGAGGCGCGCAGGAAGAGACGCATCACGCACCGGGCCGCGTGAAGAAAAAGTGCCGTGGGGCTCGCGAGGGCGAGCTTTGCATGGAAGGGACACCGGTCGGACTTGGGAGGGAGGTGCGCAAGGCGATGGCGCAGCACGTGCACCAGCCCATCGGCGAGGAAATAAGAAGTATCGCTGGATACTACATGGTCCTGGAAGAGGGCATGTTAAAATATAGGGACCGCGAAGTCCTGTACCTCCTGGAGGCCGCCGCGGCGGACACCTCCTGCTGCGGGGGAGCGGGCATGGGATTCATCATGGTTCCCGGGTACATAAGGGAGCTGCGGGGGCGGAAGAACGAGGACGGCCTCTGGGTCTCGGAGGTCGACCGCGTGGAGGACGAGGGGGAGCGAAGGGAAATAACCAGGGAGCTGAAGGCCAGGCACCCCGGTTTTCATCAGATAATCTTCGCCTGAGTAAGAGAGGTCGCGACGAGGCAGGGCTCGACCTTCATCGGCAGAAAGACAAGAGGGAAGGGAGGAAGAGATGGTTGGGATCGGCTCCTTCGGCGGCTACGTGCCCCGCTACCGGCTGAACCGCATGATCATCTTCGGCAGCATGGGCTGGCTGAACCCGGTGATCATCACCAACGCCCGCGGGGAGAAGGCCGTCGCCAACTTCGACGAGGATTCCATCACCATGGCCGTGGCCGCGGGCATGGACTGCCTGCGGGGGGTGGAGCGCCAGAGCATCGACGCGGTGTATTTCGCCACCACCACCGCCCCCTACAAGGAGAGGCAGAACGCCAACATCGTGGCCGGGGCCCTGGGGGCTAGGGACGAGATACGGTCCGCGGACTTCACCGGGTCCCTGAAGTCCGGAACCAGCGCCCTGCTCTCGGCCCTGGAGTTCGTGGCCTATAACGGCGGAAAGGCGGTGGTCTGCGCCGCCGACTGCCGGCTGGGCAAGATGGCCTCCACCCAGGAGATGGTCTTCGGTGACGCGGGGGCGGCGATCATGGTCTCCGACCAGGACGTCATCGCGGAGTACAAGGGTTCCTTCTCCGTGTCCCACGATTTCGTGGATCACCTGCGGGGCGCCAACACCAGGTACGACCGCATGTGGGAGGAACGCTGGATACGGGACGTCGGCTACCAGCAGTTCATCCCCCAGGCGGTGCAGGGGCTGTGCGCCAAGTACGGGCTTAACCCCTCCGACTTCGACCGCATCATTTACCCTTGCTACTACGGCGGGGCCCGTAAAAACATCAACAAGGTACTCCAGGTGGAGCAGGAGAAAGTGCAGGACGACATGCTGACCACGGTGGGCGATTCCGGAAGCGCCCATCCTCTGCTCATGCTGGCCGCCGCCCTGGAGAATGCGAAGCCAGGGGAGAAGATCCTCCTGGTAAGTTATGGAAGCGGGTGCGACGCCCTGTGGTTCGAGGTCACGGACAACATAACCAAGATGCAGGACGGGCGGGGCGTCTCCCGCTGGCTGGCCCGCCGCGCCGACCTGGACAACTACCAGAAGTACCTGGTATGGAGGGGGATGGCGCCGGCGGAGACGGGCATCCGCGGGGAGACGGACAAGGAGACCCGCTGGTCACTGGTGTGGCGGGAGCACAAGGCTATCCTGGGGCTCTGGGGCAGCAAGTGCCGCAAGTGCGGGACCCAGCAGTACCCGCCGCAGCGCATCTGCATTAACCCCGACTGCCAGGCCCTGGACGAGATGGACCCCGTCTACCTGGCGGACAAGGGCGGGACGGTGTTCACCTACACCGGGGACATGCTGGCCGCCTCGGTGAATCCGCCTGCCATCTACGGGAACGTGAACTTCAACGGCGGCGGACGCACCCTCATGGACTTCACCGACTGCACGGTGGAAGACCTTTCCGTGGGCATGCCGGTGGACTTCAGCTTCCGCATCAAGTTCTACGATCCCAAGCGCGACATCACCAATTACTTCTGGAAAGCCATACCGGCGGTGGGGGAGGTGAAGTGAGATGGCCGAGGGAATCCGGGACAAGGTGGTCATCCTGGGCATGGGATGCACCAGGTTCGGGGAGCGCTGGGACGCCGGTTCCGACGACCTCCTCATAGAGGCGCTCACCGAGGCCCTGCAGGACGCAGGGATAGAGAAGAAGGACATCCAGGCCGCCTGGCTGGGCATCCACATCGACGAGATAAACATCGGCAAGGGCGCCACTTATGCCAGCGGGGCCCTGCACACCCCCTTCATCCCCTTCACCCGCGTGGACAACTTCTGCGCCTCGGGGACGGAGGCCTTCCGCGGCGCCACCTACGCCGTGGCCTCGGGGGCCTGCGAGATCGCCCTGGCCATCGGGGTGGAGAAGCTCAAGGACACCGGGTACGGAGGACTTCCCGATAGTCCGGCCTTCGGGCAGGAGGCGGTAATGATCGGGCCCAACGCCACCGCTCCCGGGATGTTCGCCCAGCTGGCCACGGCCTACGCCGCCAAGTACAAGATCCCCATGGACAAGCTCAAGGAGGCCATCACCCACGTCTCCTGGAAGAGCCACCAGAACGGGGCCAAGAACCCCCGCGCCCATTTGAGGAGGGCGGTGACCAAGGAGCAGATCATGGGGGCCCCCATGGTGGCCTATCCGCTGGGCCTCTTCGATTGCTGCGGGGTGAGCGACGGGTCGGCGGCGGCCATCGTGTGCACCCCGGAGGTCTTCAAGAAGCTCAAGCCCAACGAGCCCATGGTCAAGGTCAAGGCCCTGCAGATTTCGGTGAGTTCCGGCGAGGAAGCCATGTTCACCCGCTGGGACGGAGCGGGGATCATCACCACCCAGACGGCCTCCCGGAAGGCCTACGAGGAAGCGGGGATAAAGGACCCGCGCAAGGAGATTTCCATGATGGAAGTGCACGACTGCTTCTCCATCACCGAGCTGGTGACCATGGAAGATCTTGGCATCTCCCCGCCTGGAGGAGCTCCGGAGGACATCCTCAACGGCTTCTTCGACCTGGACGGGCAGATACCCTGCCAGCCGGACGGGGGCCTGAAGTGCTTCGGGCATCCCATCGGGGCCTCGGGGATCCGCATGATCTACGAGATTTACAACCAGCTCCTGGGCCGCTGGCCGGAGGACCGCGCGGTGAAGAACCCCAAGTTCGGTCTCACCCACAATCTGGGCGGCGTGCCCACCCAGAACGTCTGCTCGGTAGCCATCTTCGGGGTTGACTGATCCGGGACCACGGATACCCTCCGGGTTGGATGACCCGGGCGGATGAGGGGACATTTCGCCCGGACCGGCCGAGACTGTGGGTTGGTCCGGGCTTTTCTATCCTTTCGCTGGCAGATCAGGGACCCATGGACGAACGCTCGTTCCCGGGCGTGGGTTTACCGGGTGGAAGGCGATCCCGTCCTGGAAATAATTATCATGATGAACGCGGTCTCCATGGTTACCCAGCACACCTGGGGAGCCAGGTGACCCCCCTGGTTTCACAGCGAAACGGGTCGCTTCCCTATGCTGTCGTCTCGTGCTGGCGGTCACTCGCCCCGGAATTCCGGCTCCCTTTTCTCCAGGAAGGCCTGCACCGCTTCCCTGAAGTCGCGGGTGGTCTCCGCCAGGAGCACCTGGTCGCTGTCCATGTGCATGATGGCCTCGTCCAGGGCGCCGACTACGGCGTTCACGCTGCGCTTGATCATCTGCACAGCCACCGGGGCGCGGGAGGCATAGGACTCGGCCATTTTCAGCGCCCTCTCCAGGAGCTCGTCCGTGGGTACCACCTCGTCCAGGAAACTCCATTGCAGGAGCATTTCCGCACCCAGCTTCTCCCCCAGCATGAGCCAGCGCTTGGCCCGGGCCGGGCCCACCAGGTGCACGCAGAGGGGCAGGCTCACCCAGCTCAGGGGAATGGCCAGGCTGCTCTCCGGATAACCCACCCGGCAGTCTGCCGCTCCCAGGCGGAAGTCCAGGGCGGAAGCTATGCAGGCCCCGCCGCCCATGGCCGCCCCGTTTATAGCGGCGATGGTCACCTGGTCCATTCCCCGCAGGGCCCGTATCATGCGGGGGCCGAGGTGGAAGAGGCGCTGGCGGGCGAGAAGGGGTGCGGACACGGATTCCACGTGTTCCGGGTCCCGCAGGTCGATGCCCACGCAGAAGTGTTTGCCCGCCCCGGTGAAGATCACCACCCGGGTCTCCGTGTCCTCCCGAAAGGAGAGGGCGGCGTCCTCCAGCTCCCTCATCATCTCCACGCTGAGGGCGTTTCCGCGCTCCGGGCGGTTGAGGGTAACCACGGCCAAGTGTCCCTTTCGCTCCACCACGAGGTTGCGGTACGACAAGCTCTTCACCTCCGTTCCGGCCCCTCGGTAAAAGGACGGGGACATGGGCTGTTTCCCGCCTTTCCCGTGCCGTTATATGGGGACGGCGCCGCTGCGCGAACGACCTTCAGGGAACACGAGCGAATCGGGTCGTTCCCGCGCTTTCCCTTCCCCGTCCTTCCCCTTCGCTTGTTCCAATCCCCGAGTTTCAGGTTGACGGCAAGAGTCCCGGTGTTTGCTATCCTCGAGCTCCCTCCAACAGGCACCTTGCTTTTCGAGGATATCATGCCCTTTCATCCCCGCCGTTAAAACATCCTCTTGGTATCCCCGAAAAGTTCCGACGCGACAGGGGCCAATTTCCCACTTTCCTCCCCGCCGTTAGAACATCCTCCTGGTTTCCTCTTGGAGACATGTCCTTCCCCCTTGACGTAAAAGATCCGGCGAGCGGGAGCGGGCGGCACTCGTAAACTGCATGACTTGTACGGGTTATAATGTTCCATGTCCGCTTCCCTTGGATTTCGGCGGGAGGAGGCCGTTGTGGACGAACTGGTAAACCGCTGGATAGCCACCCTGGCGCGCGTGCGTCTCATCACCTACCTGAACTGAAGCCAGGCCACCTTCGGTACCCTGGTAGGGTACCTGGGATTGACCGACCGCAGCGCGGTGAGGGCCGCCTGTCCCCTGGAAGGGGGAGGGGTGAGCGAGGGCTCCACTTGCGGGGTGGTCTCCGGGGGGTGCATGGCCCTGGCCCTGGGGCACCTGGGGGACCTCCTGGAACAAGACGCCGCGAAGGCGGAGGCCCTTTACCGGCGCATGCGCGAGTACACCGCCTGGTTTGAGGAGAGTTTCGGTAGCACCTTGTGCCGGGAGCGCTGCGGGGCCGACCTCCGGAAAGCGTCCGGGTTCGCCGATTACGTCCTCACCGGCAAGGTCTTCACCCGCTGCGTGAACCACATCGGGAAGGCGGTGGAGAAGCTCATCGAGCTGGTGAACCGTCCCCTCGGGGAGGGAGCGGCGGAAGCGGGGACCGCGGAGACGTCCAGCGGGGGAGCCACGGCTCCTGGTGCGGGAGGAACGAGGGGCGGAGCCGGGAGCCCGGCTGGCGGTCACTGCGCCGCCCCGGTCCTGCGCCGCATCCGCGAGGCGACCGGGTTGGGAAGCGAGTTCCTGGAAGAAATATCCATAGCCCTGGACGGGGGCGTGGGCCTGTCCGGGGGCCTTTGCGGGGCCCTGGCGGGAGCCCTGTTACCCCTGGGCGAGGTCTGGGGCATCGACCCCCGCGAGGAAGGCATCCTTGGGACCCTGCGCTTCTTCGTCCGCGGCCACCTCAACCTCTACGCGGGCAGGGGGAAGAAGGGATTGTGGGCGGTAGGGAATCCCCTGGTGCGGGGATTCCGGAGCCGCTTCGGTTCCCTGGAATGCCGGAAGCTCACGGGCCGGCACTTCGGTGACCGGGAAGACCTGGAAGAATATGTAAATGATTCCAAAGTGTGCGAAGGAATAAGAGACTGGTGCGTCGACGAGGCGGTAAAGATCCTGAGATGAGACGCGGCGGAGATCCTCTAGGAGGTGTTCCGGGTTGACGGTCGCGGTGATAAGGGCGGAAAGCCCTCAAGAGGTGAGGAGAGCCATAGAGCTCCTGGGAGGCATGGGAAGGTTTGTCTCGCCCGGGGACAAGGTCCTGGTCAAGCCGAACATCTGCGCCGCTAAGAGCAGCGATACCGGGGCGGTCACCGACCCGGAGCTGGTGGCCGAGGTGTGCCGGATGGCGGCGGCGGAGGGCGCTGAGGTGACGGTGGGGGAGAGCCCCATCCACCCCTTCCGCTCCTCCCGTGTCTTTCCCCGCGCCGGGTACGGTGATTTCCGGGAACGCTACGGGTTTCCCCTGATCGACCTGGACACGGCGGAGAAGGTGGAGATACGTATCCCCGGGGGCGTGGCGGTGAAGGAGGAGGTGGTGGCCAGGCCGGTACTGGAGTGCGATGCCCTGATCAACGTGCCGGTGATGAAGACCCACCTCCAGACTGTGGTCTCCCTGGGCCTTAAGAACCTCAAGGGAGTGGTCCCCACCAGGGACAAGCTCATCATCCACCTCCACGGCCTGGACCAGGGCATCGTGGACCTCAACACGGTCATCCGCTCCCGGCTGGTAGTGGTGGACGGCCTGGTGGGCATGGAAGGAGCCCTGGGGCCCACCAACGGGAGGCCGGTGCGGTTGGGGACCATCGTGGCCGGGGACAACGTGGTGGAGGTGGACGCGACCTGTGCCCGCATCATGGGAGCGGACCCCCGGGAGATCACCCATATCCGGCTGGCGGCGGAGAGGGGGCTGGGCCGCCTGGAGGGATTCGAGGTCCTGGGTGACGGCATCGAGGCCGTGCGCAGGAAGCTTGAGCTTCCCACCCGGCCGGACCTCAACCGCCTCATGATCTCCGGCATCCTCCTCAGGATATACGACCTTTTGCGCCGCCCCCTGGACCGCCTCGCGGGACGCGCCCCCTCCTTCCGCTTCGGGGAGGTGCGCCTGGATGCGGGAAGGTGCGACGGCTGCCGTATCTGCGTGAAGGCCTGTCCCGTGGAGGCGGTGTCCATGCGCGGGGAACTTCCGAGCATCGACGACAGAGCCTGTATCGCCTGTTTCTGCTGCGCCGAGGCCTGCCCACGGGGTGCCCTCTCCCGAGCTTGAGGAGCCGGCATGAAACTGGAAAAAAGGGCTTACGCCACCATATTCGAGAAGGAGGACGAACACTGGTGGTTCGTGGGTCGGCGCATGGTCCTGGCCTCCCTCCTGGACGGGCTTCCGCTGGGGGAGGGCCGCCGCGTCCTCGACGTGGGCTGCGGAACGGGAGGCAATTTCCCCTTCCTCTCCCGCTACGGGGAGGTGGAGGGCTGCGACTACTCCGAGGAAGCGGTGCGCTTCTGCCGCCTGCGGGGAATCGCACCCGTCCGCGAAGCCAGCATCTATGACCTGCCCTATCCCGATGCTTCCTTCGACCTGGTGACCTGCCTGGACGTACTCGAGCACCTGCGACTGGACCTTCCCGCCCTGCGGGAACTGGAGAGGGTGCTCAAGCCGGGCGGCCATCTCCTCCTCACCATCCCCAGCCGCCCCGAGCTGTACAGCGACTTCGATTGCCTGGCCGGCCACCTCCGCCGCTACACGCGGGAAGAGGCGAAGCGCCTCCTGCGTGCCACGGGCCTGCGCCTGCTGCGCCTCACCTCCTACACCGTGCTGGTCCAGCCACTGGTCCGCTATTACATGTGGCGGGGCAATTTCGTGGGAGGAAGGGGGAATTATACCCAGGGCATGGAGACGCTTTTCCCAGCCACACACCAAGTCCTCCAGCTGCTCCTGGATCTGGAATCCCGCCTCGTCCGGCGGTTCGACCTGCGGGGTGGAACCTCTCTTGCGGTCCTGGCAGAAAAGAGGTAGAATAACAAGTATTAAGCGTCAGTTAAGATTATTAATGGTCCATCCATCAGAGTGACATGAAGTATTTGGACCGGTGCCGGGCCCGATGAGAGAGTATTCCACGTCAGTTCGGAATTTCGGGCTTGAGGCCATCGCTGACCCAGGGCGTGCTTGTGGGAACTGCCTGTCGCTATATGGAGGGAGAAAGCCCCGGGAACGTCTGTGTAAATCCTTGGCATAAGGCTTGGAGCGGTTTCCGACGGCCGGAAAAAGGGAAAAAATTTTCGAGGAAAGCAAGGGAGACCGTCCGGGAGATAAGGGGTCGGCTTGATGGAGCGGGGCAAGGGGCATGGGTGTTGCTCCGTCCCGGCTGGGAAGAGAGACTTTTCCGGGTGGGACATACCGAGGGCGAAAGGAGGGCAAGCTTTCCCGGGCGGCGAACGGCACAAGATTTGCGGCGCCGGACGGTCTTGGCTTGCAGGGTTCATACGCGCTAAAGGTTTTAGGATTGGGGTGCATGGAGAGGCTATCCATGGCCGTCTTTCCGTCGAGGGAGGTGAGGCGATAGCTTGCCGGAGGGGAGGATGATGGAGAGGGAGAAGGGGTTCCCCGGGCCGCTGCGGGACAGTTACCGGCAACCGGCGGCATCGCGGGAGGAGGACTTCTACGGATGAAGGAGGGAGTTATGGGAGCGACGGAGGAGACCTTTCTTACGCCGGTAGTCCCCTTGGATTTCACCTACAACTATTACATCGGGCAGTACCTGACCCGGTACTTCGAGGGATTCAAGGAGAAGAAGATACTCGGCTCCAAGTGCCCGGGCTGCGCTAAGATAGCCGTTCCTCCGCGCAAGTACTGCGGCGTGTGCAACAAGGTCATGGAGGAGATGGTGGAGCTTCCCCAGGAGGGGATCCTGGAGAACTTCACCGTGGGGCACGTGGTCATGGAGAAGGGCGGCAAGCTGAGCCCCGCCGAGGAGCCCTACGTGCTGGGCCTCATAAGGCTCGACGACAACGCTTCCCTTCTCCTGCACAAGGTGGAGGGGGTGGATCCTGGCAAGGTCAGCGTGGGGATGAAGGTGAAGGCGGTCTGGAAGGACCAGGTCGAGGGGGACTACTGGGACCTCGACCACTTCGAGCCGGCGTGAGGGAGGTGAGGGATATGGATAAGAAGGTTGCCATCGTCGGATTCCGCATGAAGAGCGCGCCGGACCTGGTCACTACCCGCGAGCGCCTCACCTTCGAGCTCACCCGGGGCCTCTTCGACGACCTGGGAATCGACCGCACCGCCGTGGACACCACCATCTTCTGCACCAACGATTTCCTGGACGGGCGCACCATATCCAACTGCTTCCTCGAGGGGCCCGCGGGGTGCTACATGCGGGACGAGAGCAAGGTGGAGATGGATGCCCTGAACGGGCTCATGTACGCCTGCATGCGCATCCTCTCCGGGCAGTACCGGACGGCCATGGTGGTTTCCCTAGCCCTCACCGGGTACCAGGCGAGCCCCTACCTGCACGTCGAGTACCAGTTGAGCCCCATCTACGACCGGCAGATGAAGATGCTCAACGAGCTCAGCGCCGCCGCCTTCCAGGCGCGGAGCTACCTGGCGAAGTTCGGCTACTCCGAGGAGCTGCTGCACGAGGTGGCAGCGCAGGCCCTCTCCAACGCCGCTGCCAATCCCTTCCAGGCGCGGAAGCTCCCGGGGGTGAGCGCGGAGCAGGTGGCTTCCTCCGCTCCCTACTACGAGCCGCTGCGGGAGCTTCACTGCTATCCTCCCACCGACGGCGGTTGCGTGATGCTCCTGGCCTCGGAGGAACGGGCGAAGGAGCTCACCGACAAGCCGGTGTGGGTGCTGGGCATGGGGCAGAGCATCGAGACCTTCTACCTCGGGGAGCGCGACCTCTCCAAGTCGCCTTCCACCGCCCAGGCGGCGCAGCGTGCCTATGCCATGGCGGGCATCAAGGACCCCCGGGCCGAGGTCGACCTGGCGGAGATATCCGCCCTCTTCGCTCACCAGGAACCCCTCCTGGCGGAGGCCCTGGGTCTCCTTGAGGAGGGCACGGCGGAAGCGGCTTACAGGTCCGGCGACACCTCCATCACCGGCAAGATGCCCCTCAACCCCTCCGGCGGGGCCCTGGGCGGGCATCCCATTTCCGCCACCGGACTCATGCGCGCCGCGGAGGCCGTCCGCCAGCTGCGCGGCGAGGCGGGCGAGAACCAGGTGGGGAAGGCGGAAGTCGCCGTGGTGCACGGCCAGGACGGACCCTGCGCCCAGCAGAACGCCGTCGTGGTGCTGGGAGTGTAGGAGGTGGTGAAGATGCGTAACGTGGCCATTATCGGGATAGGATACACCCCGGTATTCGTCAGCAAGCGCCGGGACGTGTGTATACCGGAGATGATCTCCGAGGCGGTGGAGAATGCCTTCCAGAACTCCGGCCTCACCCCTGCGGACATCGAGGCCGTAATCTTCGGCAACATGCAAACCTTCGAGGGGGTGAACCTCCCCCACCTCTGGGCGGCGGACTACATCGCCTCCCTGGGTAAGCCGGTGATGCGCGTCGCCACGGGGGGAACCACGGGCATGTCCGCCTTCCACGCCGCCTATTATCACATCGCCTCCGGGCTGCACGACGTGGTCATGGTGGTCACCTACGAGAAGCACTCCGAGGGCGACGCCCAGGTGGGCCTCATGGGCATCATCACTCCGGAGATCATGGCCATGCTGGCGGCGGGAATCGACGTCACCGGCCAGAAGGGCATGGGGGCCATCGGGGGCGGCAGCGCGGGAGGTATATCCTACCAGGCTTCCTCCTACCTCCACCATTCCGGGGCGGGCATCGAGCACATCGACGCCGTCGCCGCCATGGAGAGGCGCAACGCGGCCAAGAATCCTTACGCCCACCTCAAGGACCCCGAGGCCACAGCGGAGAAGATAGCCCAGACCCCGCTCATCTCCTGGCCCATCCGCTTCGGCCACGTCTGCCCCACCACCGACGGAGCCACGGTGTGCATCCTGGCCTCGGAGGAGAAGGCGGCCAAGCTGGCGGACAAGGCGGCCTGGGTGTGGGCGGTGGCCAACTGCGCCTCCGACGCTACAACCGGGAACCTAATCGAGGGCATCATCACCGATCCGGGAGAACAGAGGCCGGCGACCATAGCGGCCAAGCAGGCCTACGAGCGGGCAGGCATCGAGGATCCCCGGAAGGAGATCGACTACGTGGAGATCTACAACGGGTTCGCCCACCAGACTCTCATGTTCCTGGAGAGAATAGGGATGTGCGAGGTGGGGGAGGCCCACAAGCTACTGGAGAAGGGCGAGCTGGAGATGAGCGGGAGGCTACCGGTGAATGCCTCCGGCGGGGTGGTGAGCACCAACGCCATCGGGACCTCGGCCCTCAACCGGGTCACCGAGTGCGCCCTCCAGATCATGGGACAGGCCGGCGAGCACCAGGTGGAGAAGGAGGTGCACAAGGCCCTGGCCCACGGCTGGGGAGGGCTCATGCAGTACGTGACCATCACCATCCTGGCCGATAAGCCGAAGAAGCTGTAGGGAGGTGCAGGGATTAAGGAGGTGCAGGGATGGAAGAGACCAGGCAGGTGCAGGGCACGTGGGATCTCTCCACGTTCAAGTTCCGCATCGAGGGGGAGGGCATCAATAACATGCTCAAGGAGATGAAGGAGGCCAAACTCCTGGGGAACCGCTGCCACCAGTGCGGCACGGTGTACCTCCCGGCCAACTTCTATTGCCGCAAGTGCCACATCGCCATCCACGAGCCGGCGGAGATCAGCGACCACGGCGAGGTGATGAGCTACACCGTGGGCTACGCGGACGTGCGCGGCAATCCCCTGGATGAGCCGCGGGTTTCCCTCATGGTCAAGCTGGACGGCTCGGACACCTGGATCATGGGCGCCGGCGAGGAGATGAAGCCCGAGGATGTGCACATCGGCATGCGGGTCAAGATAAAGTGGGCCGAACATAGGGTCGGCAACCTCCAGGACATGGAGAGCTTCATCCCCGAATAAAGGGGTCAGGTCTTGAATTTTGATACCCCCTGGGGTATCTGGAGCGGGAAGCCTCCGGTCCACTGAAGGCCGGCTGGGGGATAAAGGCCAGAAGGGCCTTTAAGGATCCGGCAACCGGGCGGGGAGGGAAGTTGCGGGGCGCGGGCAACCGCGCCCCGAACGCTTCCGCGAGTTTGGGAGTCAAGCAGCGCTCAGGTTAACGTTTCGTCAATTTCCAGTCTCCAAGCCCGAGGTTGGCGTTGTTATTTGCACTCCGGCAGCGTCGCTCGAGCTATCGGCGCGACAACTCGCGGAGCGCCTGTATCAGCGAATCCACGTCGTCCTCGTTGTTCAGGTAGCTGAGGCTGGCGCGGACCACACCGCGCTGCAAGGTCCCCAGGGTGCGATGGGCCAGGGGGGAACAGTGCAAGCCGGAGCGCACGCAGATGCCGTACTCCTCGTCCAGCAGGGAGGCCAGCTCGGAGGAGGAATAATCTCCCAGGTTGAAGGAGACGATGCCCACGCGCCTCTCCCATTCCAGCGGCCCGTAAACGATGGCGCCCGGTATCCGGGAGAGGCCCTCAAGGAGCCTTTCGGTGAGCTCCCGCTCGTGCCTCCTTATCCTCGCGATGCCCGTCTCCAGGACGTATTCCACCCCGGCCCGCAGGCCAGCCAGTCCGTGGGCGTTAAGGGTGCCGCTCTCGTAGCGGTCGGGCAGGAAATCGGGCTGCAGGGAACTCTCCGAACGGCTGCCGGTCCCCCCGTAGGTGAGGGGTTCGACCTCCCAGCCGGGAGCGATGTATAGGCCTCCCGTGCCCTGGGGTCCGAAGAGTTCCTTGTGGCCGGTGAACACAAGATAGGCGATGCCTATCTTGCGCGGATGTATCTCCACCCGGCCCGCGGTCTGGGCGGCGTCGACAAGCAGGGGGACCCCTTTCTCCGCCGCCACCTCCGCGATCCCGGTGATGGGAAGAAGGGCCCCGCTGACGTTGGAGGCATGGGTGCAGGCCACCAGGCGAGTTTCGGGGGTAATAACCTCTCTCAGTTCCGTGAGATTCAGGCTTCCGTCCGCCCCGCATTCGAGGATGGTGTAGGTAACGCCCTTTCTCCTGGCAAGGGCTTCCATGGGCCTCCAGACGGAATTATGTTCCAGCGAGGTTATCACCGCGTGACCGCCGTCCCTCATCCTTCCCTGAATGACCAGGTTGAGGGCTTCGGTGGCGTTCTTGGTGAAGATGATGCGCGAGGGGTCGTCCACCTGGAAAAGGCGGGCCAGGACCTCCCTCGCCATGAGCACCTCGCGCCCCGAGTCCAGCGCCCGGTGATGTCCGCTCCGTCCCGGGTTACCACCAACCTGGCGGGCGAAGCGGTCCATGGCCCGGTAGACGGCTTCCGGCTTGGGATAGGTGGTGGCCGCGTTATCCAGGTATATGTCTTCGCTCATGACGTCTCCTCGCTGTCCTCCGGCCAAGCAGCGGGCAAGAAAATAATAGCATGGCCTTAAACCTCTCTCCGCCGGGATTCGCGTGACCGGCAGGTTTTTCGCGGGGGATACCTGGCAAACCTGTTTCTACGGAAAACCCATTGGCCCGGATGGCAAGGAACGAGGGCAAAGTTCATGCCCCGATCCATTTCCGGCCTGCGCGCCTGCTCCCGCAAGGCCGGGGTTCGATGGGGGAGTGCGGGGGTGAGTAAAATGCGGGGTAGTTACCGATCGATCACGGATAAGGCAGGGAACGCTCAGGCAGGAAAGGAAGAGCGGGAATCGCTTCCCTCGGGGAGGACGAGAGAGCGAGGAATGGACGCCTTGGAGAAGCTAAAGTTCGCCTCGCCTTCGGCGTTACCCCAGTTCGCATGGTCAAGGCAGGAGGCGGTTAAAGTCATCTCCCCTCGGGCGCTTTCCCGTTCACCCGGGGTGCCTGGAACTCCCGGCTCGCTAGAGCAGGACATGATGCGGTTAAAGGGGAGGGAACCCGGAGACGATTCAAGAGTGGGAACACGGTGGATTTTTAGGTTCATGGCTGGAAAGCGAAAAGGTGGGGGAGTGAATATCGGCCATGAGGATCAAGCACGGTTGTCCGAGTGACGTTGGTGGCGAAACAGGCTTCTTCGCGTCCGGGAAGGAATGCGGGTCTCCGAACCTGCCAGGGACCTCGCCGGTTCGAGTGGCGAGAGTGGATGTTTTTTGGAACCATTCCCTCGGAAAGCCCCGTTTCGTCAAACGAAGCGGAGGCAAGCGTTGTTGGGCGCCCCTCCTTTTGACCCTGAGCCTCGTTCTGGTCCTTTTCCTCTTCCCCATGGCACCGGGGAAGGCCCTGGCCCAGGCCTTCAACGACCTGTCCGGGCAGCCAGCGGAAATCAGGCAGGCCATCGAATATTCCGTCCAGATGGGTTACATGCAGGGTTTCCCGGACGGAGGCTTTCACCCCAACGACGCTCTGACCAGGCTGGACTGCGCTAAGGCGCTGGTGCGCGTCTTCGGGCACGCGGGCGAGAGTGCCGACCCGGGCATCACCTTCACCGACCTCGCGGAATCCCACCCCGATTTCATATGGGCCAACCTGGCGGTGAAACACGGGCTCATGGACCGTCTTCCCGACGGATCCTTCCAGCCTTCGCAGGGCGTGGTTTTCGAGAGGGTGGCCATCGGGGTGACGGCGGGCATGGGGTTGAACGATGTTGCGGCCAACGTGAACGCTCTGACCGGCGGATACCCATACTACGGGGGAGCCATGGCCGTTTTCATGGACTTGCACTGCAAGTATCGCTACAGCCGGGTCTGGCCGGGGCAGGCTTACCCCCGGGGGGAGATGGCTTATACCCTCTATCGCCTTGACCATATGGAGAGCTGGAGGCCTTGGTACGTGAGGGACTCCTTCTCCCCCTCCCGTTGCGCCGTGCCCCTCGCTTCCGAGGAGCAGCTTCAGGCGATCCGTTACGGCTTCGAGCGCCTGGGATGCCCTTACGTCTACGGGGGGGAGCGGGAATCGGAAGGGGGCTTTGACTGCTCGGGTTTCGTCTACAACACCCTCTCCATCCGCATGGGATACCCGATGATGCGGGTGGCGGACGACCAGGCCAGGGACAACCGCTACCTTTTCGTGTCCCGCGAGGCGTTGCAGCCCGGCGATGCCATATTCTTCTACGAGAGCGCCGGCGATAACCCCGATGGATACATAGGCCACGCGGGAATGTACGTGGGGAATGGGATCTTCATCCACTCCACGGGGTCCAACGGCGGGGTGAGCTTCGACTGCCTGGACAACAACGACTACTGGCGTACCCATTTCGCATGGGGAAGGCGGGTGGTGGGAGGCCCGTACAACGACCGCTTCGATACCTGGCTGCTCCTCTACAATCCCGGAGAGGGCACCCAGCCGGTGAACGTGAGGTTCATGCGTTCCGGCCGCGCACCGGAAACCAGGTCTTATCAGCTGGCGCCCCACAGCCGTTTCACCCTGCCCGTGGACAACCTCTACGCCTACGACGAGCTCTCCATGGAGGTGGAGGCACCCGCTCCCGGAGTGGTGGCGGAGCGGGCCATGTACTTCGACTACGGTGACTGGGCGGACGACGGACATGCCGGCGAAGGAGCGAGTGAACCATCTACGGAGGGATATTTCGCCGAGGGGTACACGGGACAGGGATTTCACACCTGGCTGCTCATGGTCAACCCCAACGATGCGGAGGCGCTGGTGGAGGTCGCTTACCTCCCCGAGGGCAGGTCACCGGTGACGGTGAACTATTCCATTCCTCCCCGCAGCCGATTCACCGTACGGGTCAACGGAGTGCCCGGCCTGCCCGCCGGCAGCGTAGGCCTGAGTTACCGCTCGTTGAACGGGGTGCCGATAGCCGCCGAGCGGGCCATGTACTTCGACTACTTCGGAAAGCGCGGCGGGCACTGCTCGGCGGCCGTGGAAAATCCTTCCACCCGCCTCTTCCTGGCGGAAGGGTACACCGGCGGCGGCTTCGATACCTGGATACTTCTGGCCAATCCCAACCCGGAGGCGGCGGAGGTGGAGGTCACTTACTTGGTGCAGGGTGGGGAGAACGTCAGCGAGCGCAGGACGGTCCCCGCCCACTCGCGGGTCACCATAAACGCGCGGGACAGAGTGCCGGGAGCGTCCTTCGGAACGGTGATCGAATCCCTCAATGGTGTGGGAGTGGTGGCGGAGCGGGCCATGTACTTCGACTACTTCGGAAAGCGCGGCGGGCACTGCTCGGCGGCCGTGGAAAATCCTTCCACCCGCCTCTTCCTGGCGGAAGGGTACACCGGCGGCGGCTTCGATACCTGGATACTCCTGGCCAATCCCAACCCGGAGGCGGCGCACGTGAGGCTGGTGTTCTGCAGGGAGGACTCCTCCACGGTGAGCGTGGAGCTGACCGTGCCCGCCGGTTCACGGGTGAGCCGCTGCGTGGACGAGATCGCAGGTATGGGCGCCTGCTCCTTCGCCACCCGTATGGAGTCCGACCTTCCGCTGTTCATGGAGCGTTCCATGTACTTCTTCTACAAGGATCGTTCCGGGGGGACCAACTGCACGGCCCAGGAGGGTCCTTACCAGCGGCGTTTCTTCGCCGAGGGCTACACGGGAGGATGATGCCTTCCTGTTTTCACGCCGCTTCCGTTTTCCTGCCTGAGTCGGGCGTCTCGCATGTATAATCGGAGTCGTGACCCGGTGACGACGGCGGAGTTCGGTGCCGTCGCGGCGGAGATCGGCGGCCGGGGACGGATAAGGCCCATGGCGGTTCAGCGGTCCGCCATGCTCGAGGCCCGGGAGGTGAACGTCGGATGTCCACGGGAAAAGAGGTCAGGTTGAAGCGTATCCTCGGCGAGGCGGGCGGTACGCTCATGGTGGCCATGGACCAGGCGGCGGTGATGGGTCCGGCGGGTTTGCTAACGCGACCCGGGGAGGCGATACGGCTGGTGGAAGCGGCCTCTCCGGACTCCCTCCTTCTCACCCGGGGCATGTTCCGCCACGGGCTGCAGGAGATGTCCTCGCGCCCCGGCCTGGTCATGCGCGCCAGCGGAGGTTTCACCGTGCTGGAAGGGGCGCGCGAGTTCCGGGACCGGCTGATCACCGGGGTGGAGGAGGCCCTTCGCTGGGGAGCCGATGGGGTAGCGGCGGCGGTGAAGTTCGGCCACGAGCTGGAGGGCGAATTCATACAGGCGGTCTCCGCCCTCTCCGACGCCTGTGACCGCTGGGGGGTACCCCTGCTGGTGGAGGCCATGGTGGCCTTGCGCGGGAGCGCGGGGCTGAGCGAGGAGGAGGCCCTGGCAGTGACGGCGCGGGTGGCCGCCGAAATGGGAGCCGACGTGGTGATCCTGAAGTACCCGGTCAAGGGCGGGAACCTGGCGGAGGCGGTCGATGGGTGCCCCGTTCCCGTCCTGGTGGCGCTGGGCGAATCGCGGGCCGGGGAGGACCTGTTGGGGGTGGCCGGCAGAGCCCTCCGCGACGGCGCCGCCGGCGTGCTCCTGGATGCCTCCTCCCTGGAGAGGGAGAGCGGGGCGGAACTGCTTCGTTCCGTGCGCGGCCTTCTCTCCCAAGGGGATTGAACGCGGCTTTGTGAATCCTGCCGGCTGGGTCAGGCCTCCTCGTGGGCGGAGAGAGCGGCGCCGAGGGCGCCCACTATCTGGGGGTTTTCCGGCACCAGGAGGGGAAAGCCGAGGCGCTCCTCCAGCAGGGCTTTCAGGCAAGGGTTGCGGGCCACACCTCCGGCGAAGACCAGCTCCCTCCGCACGCCCACCCGCTTGAGCAGGGCTGCCGCCCGGTCGCATACCGCCTCGTGCAGGCCGCGGGCTATGAGGGGGCGAGGGGTCCCACGGGCGATCAGCCCAGTGACCTCGGACTCGGCGAAGACGGTGCACATGCTGGAAATTTTTACCTCTTCATTCGCCTCCATGGCCACCTCGCCGAACCCCTGCAGGGACAACCCCAGGGCGGAGGCCATCACCTCCAGGAACTTGCCCGTCCCGGCGGCGCAGCGGTCGTTCATCTGGAAGTCAACCACCTTGCCCCTGGGTCCCACCGAGATGGCTTTGGTATCCTGGCCCCCGATGTCCAGGATGGTCCTACACTCGGGGAAGAGGTAGTGGCAGCCCAGGGCGAAGGCCTTTATCTCGGTTACCACCCTGTGGGCGAAGTTGGCCTGGGCCAGGTGCCGCCCGTAACCCGTGGCCACCAGGAGGTCGAAATCGCGGTCCTCCAGGAGGCGGCGGCACTGCTCCAGGGGGTCGAAGGTGGTGTCCACCACCTGGCTGAAGGATATCTCCCCGTCCTCCATCTCCACCAGGGCGATGGTCCGCGAACCGATGTCCAGTCCCGCCGTTCTCATCCCCGCCTCCTTTACCCCAAGAATGATAACCGAGGCAGAACACGCTGTCCATGCGGGGGGGAGACGAGCCGCGCTTCGCCGGCTAGGCCGGGCCTGGGCTTTCCACCATCTCCAGCAGGGCCTGTACCCGGGTGGTCAACTGCCCCACGTCCTCCGGGCTGTAGTCGGTCTCCACGTAGAGGAAGGGTATTCCCTCCTTTTCCAGTTCCTGTTTCACCTGGAAGGCCTCTATGGTATAGGGGTCGCAGAACTGCAGGGCGTAGTAGACCACGGCGTCTATAGAGTAATCGGCAACCAGCTCCTTGATATGCTCGATCCGTTCCCGGTTGGGGGTGAAAACCGCGCAGTCGATCTTCAGGTAGCGCTCGGCAATGGCGTCCAGCATCCCCTCCAGGTCGGAGGGTTCCTCGTCCACCAGGTGCCGGAAGTACCTTATCCCGGTGCACATCTCGTCCATGGCCACCAGGGCCCCGGAGGTCTCGATGACCGTGGCTAGCTTCCAGTTGGGTATGGCCATGGGGCATCCGGAGAGCAGGATACGCGGACGGTGCGCGCCGCGGATAGAGATACCCCTGTCCCGCCTCTCCTCCAGCTCGTCGCAGAGGGCATGGACCTTCTCCGCCAGGCGCTCGGGGTCGTCGTAAAAGGCGATCTGGTTGACCAGGAGGGCGTCGCGGCCGGAGATAAGCGGCGGGTCGCTCTTGCGCAGTTCGGCCAGGCGCAGGAGGGCGCGGCGCTTTTCGTTGACCACCCGTATGGCCTCGCGCAGGGATTCGGGGGTTATTTTCCTCCCGGACAACTCCTCCAACCTGGCCGCCAGGCGCCTGACCTCCGATCTCCAGAGGGCCCGGTCCGGCTCCTCCTTTCTCTGGGGGAGTTCCATGACGTGCACCGGCTGGAACTGCCCCAGTATCTCGTAGTACTTCTTTTTCCCGTCGCAGGTGGTCTCTCCCACCAGCAGGTCGCAGGACTCGATGTAGGGGCATACCTTGGCCAGCTTGAACCCCAGGGAGGACTTGATGAGGGCGCAGAGATTGCGGGGCAGGTATTCTTCCGCGGCTTCCTCGGCTACCTGGGCCCCGGCGCAGAGGCCCACGCAGATTCCTCCCGCGGCGATGATCAGCTCCTCCGGGACGTAGGTGCAGAAGGTGCCCACCACTACGCCGCCCCGGGCCCTGTGGTCCACCAGCTCCTTGACCCTCAACCCGTGGATCTCGGAGAACACGTAGTCGAAGTACTCCATGCCTCGCGGCCGGCCCTCCTGGCTCAAGATGGCCTCCTGGTAGAGGGGAGGAAGCACCTCGAGCAGCTTGTCGTGCGTTTCCAGGTCCAGCCCCAGTTCCTTCCACATCTCGCGGTAATCCGACATTTCCAGCCTCCTTTCCGGTCACGAACACGATCCCTTTCGTGTAGCCGCGCTCGAGTTTCAGGTCCTGCTATTTTGTTCCTATTTCCGTTTCCGCATCGTGTAGGGGACGATGCCCGTGAAGACCACCCCGGCTTCCCGAAGGGCTCTCCCGGCTGCCTTTTCGGAAGCGGTATCTATACGCAGGGAGATCCCGCAGTCCACGCTGAATTCCCTGGGGGTGTTGATGACCGCATGCGGGATCCCAGCTTCCTTGAGGACCGCCTCGGCCCTCAGGGCCTGGTGGGTGGAATCGAACAGCACGACGTAACAATTATGATGTTCCATAAATAAAGTTTATCATATAGATTTTGGTATTTTATTATCTTAGGGGCTGTATTATTGCATGATACCAACATAAATACAAAGTTTTTTCAACGTCTTCCCTATACGGACCCTTGCCGAGTGATCCTGAAACCAAAGACGATTCGCTTGACTTGCACTTAGACACTTCCGGCTCTCGAAAGCCCCTCATCACCGGTTAATCGCTTTCCCAGGCATTTTTCAAATATCTTCCCGGTATCGTCAGGAACCGGTCGGAAGGCCTCCGTTGAGGAGGTCCATATGGTGTATCAAGGACGGTCGTGGTCATGGGGCGGGTTCTTTTCGGGGTTGCCCAGGTTCAGAAACATGGTGGACTCCCCCTATACTTGCTTTGTAGTAAAAGAAGCGAAGCAAGGAGAAGTCATAGAAAAAGTCAACCCCAAGAGATATAGGCATGTTGCTTCCGATTCTGGCAATGGTCAAGAAAGACCCGCAGAGGACCAATTTTCCACGGGATCCTGGGATGAGGAAATACCCATATGCTATTGTTGGTTAAGGGCCACTCGACCTCTTGCAGCGGCCTGGCGAGGCCTTGGGGCGGTGGCCCTCTTGTAACGGATGGGCATAACCTTCTTCAGGGAGGAGAGGTCCTTCTCCGCAACCAAACAGCCCTTCTCCCGGTCCACGAAGCGTATCTCGAACCCCTCCTCCGGGTACTCGTAGGCGGGGTCGTAGCGCTTGCCGCTCATGAGCACCCCGTAGATGATGTGGGTCAGCTTGCGCATGGAAGGTCCCAGGGCCACCATACGGTCCTTCCCCTTCGCCACCTTGGAACAGTAGAAATGCTTGATGGCGTTATCCGGTGAGCGGGGGGAGATGGCCGCGAGCACCGAGAGGTAGACCGCCTGGTTCAGGTAGCGGTTGCCCTTCCTGGTCATGCGGGGTTTTGCGAGCCTGGACTCCCCGGATTCCCGGAGCTCCGGGTAGGCCCCCTACCTCCCCCACCAGATGCTTGGCGGAGGGGAAGCGTCCCACGCTTCCTGTCTCCGCCTCCATCACCGCCGCCTGCAGGGGACTTATCCCGGGGACAGTGAAGAGAGGGGTGGCGGGGAAGGCTTGGTAGAGCTCGGAGATCTTCTCCTCGATCAAAGAGAGTCTTCCCTTATGCGGAGGAGGTTGGCCTGAATGGAGCGCAGGGCGAACCCCATGCCCGGTCCATGCTGTGAGGCGCAGGAGCGGGCAGCCAGATCTTTCACCTCATGGGCGAACTTCTCTCCCAGCCGGAAGTTCCTCTTCCCGAAGGTGAGGGATGCGATCTCGGATACTTCCGCCCGGCGCACTTCGCAAGCGGTGGGGAAGTGCATGAGCAGGGCCAGATACCTGAGGCCTGAGCCCCTCTTGACCTTCCCACAGAGCTTAAGGGAAGGCCTGTTTCAGGTACTTGTGCAGGTGGTTAAGGTAGCGGGCGTGCTCGGAAGCCTTGAGCTTTCGGAAGCGGCAGAGCTCGCAGAGGTCGAGGTACTCGGAGGGAAGATCCGGCGCTGGCTCGGGCTCAAAGGTGGCCACGAAGCGGGCTATGGTCCGGGCATCTTCTGCGTCGGTCTTCACCCGGTGGAGCTCCAGTTCCTTGAAGCGCCTCGTCTGCAGGGGATTAAGGAGGGAGAGCTTCGCCCAGGGCATGGTCCTTCGGAAGAAGGAGAAGATGTTGCGCCAATAGATCCCGCCCTCCTCCGCTCCCCCATGAAAGATAGCCTCCGGATACCTCTTTCTCAGTTTTCCATCTCCTCCTTGAGGGCCTCGAAGCCCTCTAGGTCATCGGGAATGGTGAGTTCCCTTCCCAGGGGGTTCTTGTTCTCGTCGAGGAAGCATATTCTATGGAATCTTCCTCCCACATCCAGTCCGAAAAAGATCTTCTCCACATCGCCTCCTTTCCTCTGTCGGGAGGCCTCCGGGAGCCCGCGACTCCAGCCTTGCGCAATGATCAGAGGTCTAAAGCCCCAGGAAGTCTATCAGGAATCGGTCACGGGGTCCGGAGGACCAGTCTCCTTCCAAGGGCCTTCGCCCCAAGGAACCTCCGAGGCCTCCCCCGACACTTTGATTGTCATTCTAAACGGGAAAGCCGCCCGCAAGGGGCGACTTTTTCTATACAAGGTGTCCAGGAAAGGTTCAGTAGGAACCAGTACCATTATCTATCATACGAGGCTCCCGCACCAGGGGAAAATACTCAGGATGGCCAAGGTGGCGGATCTATCCAGGGAGGCCAAGGTGAGGCTTTACTGGGTGGGACATTACAAGAAGCACAAGAACGCCTCCGTCACCTGCCGCAGGTTCGGGATATCCAGAAGCACCCTGTATAAGTGGGTGAAGAGGTACCTCAAGAAGGGCCCCCGGGGCCTGGAGGACCTCCCCCGCACCCCCAAAAGGAGGAGGGTATCCAGGATACCCTGGCAGACGGTGGAGCTCATCTGCGACTTAAGGAGGGAGCATCCGGCCTGGTCGAAACATAAGATCGCCGTCATCCTAAAAAGGGACCACGGCATAGAGATCTCCTCCTCCAGCGTGGGAAGGATCATGAGAAGAAAGGGACTCTATGACCGGAGGGTGCAAAGAAGGAAGAGCCGGGCGGGAGAAAGGAGGAAAAGGGGCCTGCTGGCGGAGCGCTGGATGAAGAGGGCCTTCCCAGGGTGACTCATCCAGATAGAGCCCAGGAACCTGCGCTTCTTGGGCAAGAAGTTCTACCCGTTCACAGCCATAGACTGCTTCTCCCGGGTGGCCTTCAGCCGGGTGTACTCCTCCGCAAGCTCCGCCTGCGCCCGGGCCTTCTTAGAGGAGGTGAAGGCTTGTATGCCGTTTTCCGTCCTCGCCCTCAAGACGGAAGGCGGATCGGAGTTCCTCCGCCACTTCGACCGCGCCACGGAGGAGGGGCTCATCACCCACTACTTCTCCCACCCCTACTGCCCCAAGGACAATGCCTTCGTGGAGAGAAAGATCCAGACCACCAAGTACGAGCTGTGGGCCTTCCGTGAGGGATATACGGTGGAGGAGTTGAACGAGATCCTGGAGGAATGGAACTACGTCTACAATTACGTGAGGCCCCACCAGAGCCTGAGCTATCTCACCCCCATGGAGTTCCTTAGCCAGTGGATGGAGGAGTGCAAGGATAGGGATGGTGTGTTCACCATGTAGTGGAACAGGATAGGGGCTTGAAAGGATGTTTCAAGATTGGGAAGGTAGTGCAGGGACCGCCCCGCTCCCTTCCGGCCGGCGTGGCTGGGGAAAGGTAGATTGCGGCTGTTGCCTATACGTCTTTACGCCTTGCCTTTGAACATACGAACTTGAGGGGAGTGTCGTAGGAGGTGCCTTTTTCCAGCGGCCGGCTGACCGTCCGGGGATAGCACAGGCAGCAGGCCATATGCATGGGCTTACCGCGACAGTATTCAGAAAGGTAAGGGTAACGCCGCAAGGCCGCTGCCCGCAGCTCCCTTTCCTCCAGGTCTATGATATTCCCTCGCATCTCGTTCAGCCTTCCCGCGTGGTCGTCAACTGCAAGTCGAGATCTCGGGCTTCAGGTAGAAGGGTCCGTCCTTTTGGTGGAGCGCCGTTTCCAGGGCGGAAGTCAATCCTATGCCGGCATTTGTGCTTCCCGGGTCATTTTCCAAGTCCCTTATCAATTTATCGCCAACTATGTTTAATAATAATATAACCTGTTTTCTAATATAGTAATATAATATTTAGATATGTATACTCAAGTATGATTAATTTATTTCAAATAATATAACTGTATTATAGTCGTTCGACAAGAGCAACACCATTGCCTGATGACCGGAATGCAGGTGGCCCGAGAAAAGGTTTCTGAAATGGAATTATGGCCCCGAATCGATTGTTTCTCAATATTGACAAAAAACCATGATAGTAATATATTAAATTTGTAATGTTACTCTATAGAGAAACGGTGGTGATGATGTACACGGAGCACGAAATCGAATGCTGGTATCTTGGCCTTCCTTTCGAGGAGGAACGCCGGGAAGCGACCACCATCGAGTTTCCCTATCTTAATGATGAGGAGGTGGAGCGCATTTTTTTGGGCCTTCCCCTCGCGGCGGCCTGAAAAAGCGGGATATCACATCTTTGTGGCGCGTGCCCTTCCCTTTCCTCTCATCATTGGCGTGGAAAGGGAGCTGTTTTCGCTCCGCAGTGGTCAACGGAGCGAGGTTACCGCAGAAAAATCCCCTGTGAACCTTATGTAATATTATATATATATTTAATAATCTATTACCGGAAAATTTATCCTATTATTTAATACTTATCGATTTTCGATAACATATCGTAAATGGAGGATTAATCCATCGTGCATAATAATTATTTATCAGGATACGGCGGATGACGGAGACGGCGGGAGGGAGGCCGTGGATGATATAGGTGGCAAGCTGCGGGACCTCAGGAGGAGCAGAAAACTCTCCATACGCCAGGTCGCGGAGTTAACGGGATTCTCGGTATCCTTCCTGAGTAAGCTGGAGACCGGAAAGACGAGCATCACCATCAAGAACCTCATCAAGCTTCTGAATTCTTACGGTGTGACCCTCGCGGAACTTTTTTCTGGCCAGGCGGTTCGCAAGATAACCTACCGGCGTGAGGACCGGCGCAAGATAGACAGTCCGGAGGACGTGAGCCTGGAACTCCTGGTTGACGACCCCGAGGCCCAGATGGAAACACTCCTGGGCACCTTTCAACCCCATGCCAGGTACCGCGATCCCATCAAGCATGGTGGGGAGGAGTTCGCCATGGCCCTGAAGGGCGAATTCCGTTTCGAGCTGGGCAGGGAGGCCCACCACTTAAGGGAAGGGGACTGCGTTTACTTCCGAGGAGAGGAGCCTCACGCCTGGGAAAACCTCTCCGACGAAGAGGGCGTTCTCCTCATGGTCATCACCCCACCCAGCGTGTGAGAGCGGTCCTGATCGAATTTCGGGGTACGCAAGGAGATGCCGGACGTGGCCTGTCTTCTTGGACCGGAGCCTCCGATCGAGCCCGAAGAAGATCCCGATCCTTGCTTAAACCCCGAAGCTCCAGGGAAAAATATTCAAGGTGACGGTAAGCCGCAGGGACACGCCCCAAGACCGGGGCTTTCGCCAAAGGCGGCGTTCCCGGAATGGGATAGGAGGACTTCGTGATGGAAGAGGCGTCGAGGGATGGGGAAAAGGTCTATCGCCGCTTGCGGCTGTACAATGGGGTGATGGCTGCCCTCCATTTCCTGCAGGGCCTGCTCATGGTGGCCCTGAGCAACGACTTCTCCCTTCCCGTAACCACCAACTACCTGAAGGCGGACCCGACGCAGTTCGCCCAGCCCAGCATGCCCGAGGTGGTGGGCCACCTGAGGATCGGGCCCATGGTGGCCGCCTTCCTCTTCATGAGCGCCCTGGCCCACTTCCTCCTCACCCTTCCCGGGATATACGAGTGGTACGCGGGGAACCTGAGGAAGGGCATCAACCACGCCCGCTGGATAGAATATTCCTTCAGCGCCTCCCTGATGATCGTGGTCATCGCCATGCTCTCCGGGGTCTACGACCTGAGCACCCTCCTCCTGCTCTTCTTCCTCAACGCCATGATGATCCTCTTCGGGTGGATGATGGAGCTGGACAACCAGGGCAGGGAGAAGACGAGGTGGACCGCCTTCTGGTTCGGCTGCCTGGCGGGGATCATCCCCTGGGTGGTCATCGCCCTGTACTTCTTTTCCGCCGTCGCCAACCCGGAGGCCGACGTGCCCACCTTCGTCTACTTCATCCTCCCCATCCTCTTCGTCTTCTTCAACATCTTCGCCCTGAACATGGTCCTGCAGTACCGGAAGGTGGGGAAGTGGCGGGACTACCTCTTCGGGGAGAAGGTGTATATCCTCCTGAGCCTTCTGGCCAAGTCCGCCCTGGCCTGGCAGGTCTTCGGCGGCACCCTGCGCGGCGGATGAGGGGATAGAAGCCCCCGCCGTTTTCACGCGGCGAAGAAACACTCACCGCGTAGAGGCCCGGGAGAAAATCGGGCAACCGGGACATCTCTATGCGGCATTGCTTGCGCAGGGCCCTCTTGAATATCTCCGGAGACGCGGCAGGTATGCGGAAGGGACAGCGCATTCTCGAGACCCCTCCCGGGCTCGCCTCGTATTTGTGCACCGCCCTACCGAAGGGCCTGCCCTGCCGCCCAGCGAATGTCGCAGCCGTAGCTATCCGGGGCGAGAGACCTTCGGCGTTATCCGCCCAGCCGGTGGATGAACTCCACGCAGCGCTTGACGATGAGATCCTTGTCGTAATCCAGGGTGGCCACGTGGTAGGAGTTCTCCAGCCACACCAGCTCCTTGTCCGACGAGCTCACGTGGTCCAGGATATAAGGGCCGTTGGGGGGCGGGACCACGTGGTCCTCCCGGGAGGTGAACACCAGGATGGGGGCGGTTATCCTGGGCAGGTCGCGACGGGTTATCTTCATCAGCTCGTAGAGCTCCGCGGCGGCGCGCACCGGTACCTTGTCGTAGCACAATTCCTTGGATTCGGGATCCTTGATGTCGCTCCCCACCCCGGGAATGGTCTTCAGCAGGTACTTGAATACCGGGGTCAAGGGCATGAGGGGGCTGAGTTTAGCCACCGCGGCGTTGATGGGCAGGAGGCCGGCCACCCGGTCGGCATATCTCTCGCCCAGGTAGCAGGTGATGGTTCCCCCCATGGAGAGCCCGGTGATAAAGACCTTGTCGCAGCGGTCCAGGAGTTCCCGCAGGCCCTTTTCAGCTTCCCCGGTCCATTCCTCCCAGGTACGCCCGGCCAGGTCCTCCACGCTGGTCCCGTGCCCGGGCAGCCGGGGACCGATGACCGTGAAACCGGCTTCCGCCAGCCCCTCTCCCAGGGGACGCATGCTCTGGGTGCATCCCGTGAAGCCGTGCACCACCAGCACCCCCGTCTTTCCGCCCTCGAAGCGGAAAGGTTGCGCGTCCGGCCAGACTTCCTCAGCCATTTTTCCACCTCCCGTTTCTCGTGATGTCAACCTTCGTTAACCTGCACGAACCGAGTATTTTCCCGTGACGCCAACCACCATTAACCCGTACCAACCAGGTATTAATACAAGTTTCGCGCCTAGTGCGTCGGAATCGACCATTCTGTTCAGCCGGGATCATAGGGTGGTCTCTCTGCCTTTTTCAACCCGGAAAGCGCCTACTGAGACGATACAGCATCTTCCTTTCTCCTGGCCGAGTACCCCGTGAGCCGCGAGCCGGTCGGGGCCGTCTTCCTTCAACCGGTCTGTTCCCGTGGCCCATGCCCGGGGCCTCGCGGGCGGTGGCCTTGGCTCATTCCTCGAGCACCCAGTCCAGGCTGCGCTCCACGGCCCGCCTCCAGTACCGGCGCATCTTCCGCGCCCGCTCCTCCGCCGCGGGGTCGGGAGCGGCTTCGCGGTCCACCTCCCACCTTTCCTCTATTTCTTCCAGGTCCTTCCATACGCCGGTGGCCAGGCCGGCGAGGAGGGCTGCTCCCAGGGAGGTGGTCTCCGGGATCACGGGACGGCGGACGGGCACGCCCAGGAGGTCGGCCTGGTACTGGAGGAGCATGTCCATGACGCTGGCCCCGCCGTCCACGCGAAGCTCCTTAAGGGGGATACCCGTCTCCTCCACCATGGCCTCCACCACGTCGCAGGTTTGAAGGGCCATGGACTCTATCGCCGCCCGGGCCACGTGAGCCCGCGTGGTGCCGCGGGTCATGCCGATGAGCAGGGCTCGGGCGCGCGGGTTCCAGTAGGGAGCGCCCAGCCCCACGAAGGCGGGGACGAAGTAGACCCCGCCGGCGTCCTCCACCTGGGAGGCCAGCCCTTCGATCTCTGAGACCTCGGATATGATTCCCAGTCCGTCGCGGAGCCAGTTCACCGCCGCGCCGGTGATGAATATGGAGCCTTCCAACGCGTAGGTGGTCTTGCCGCCGATGCTCCAGGCCACGGTGGTGAGGAGTCCGCGGGAGGAGAGGGTGGGCCGATCGCCGGTGTTCATGAGCACGAAGCTGCCCGTCCCATAGGTGTTCTTGCTCATCCCGGGATGGAAGCAGGCCTGGCCGAAGAGGGCTGCCTGCTGGTCCCCGGCTATTCCCGCCACCGGGGCGCTTATCCCCAGGAAGGAGGAGGGGTCGGTCTCCCCGAACACGCCGCTCGAGTCCCTGACCTCGGGGAGCATGGACATGGGCACCTCGAAGATGCGCGCCAGCTCCTCGTCCCAGGACAGGTCGTGAAGGTTGAAGAGCAGGGTACGGCTCGCGTTGGAGACGTCGGTGGCGTGTACGCGACCCCCGGTAAGACGGTAGAGGAGCCAGGAGTCCACGGTGCCGAAACACAGCTCGCCCGCCTGGGCCCGCTTCACGACCTCCGGCTCATTCTCCATGACCCAGGTGAGCTTGGTTCCCGAGAAGTAGGGGTCGAGCACCAGTCCCGTCCGGCGGCGTACCTCGTCCTCCAGGCCCCGTTCCCGGCAACGTGCGCAGATGTCGGCGCTGCGGCGGCACTGCCAGACGATGGCCCGGCGGACCGGCTTACCGCTCTCCCGGTCCCAGATGACCGTGGTCTCCCTCTGGTTGGTGATGCCTACCGCGGCCACCTCGCGGGGGGAGATTCCGGCCTTTTCTAGTGCGCGTCGGGCCGTGTCCAGGGTGCATTCCCATATTTCCTCGGCGTCGTGCTCCACCCACCCCGGGCGGGGATAGTATTGTGGGAATTCCTGGGAATGGCCGGACACTATCCTCTGGCTCCGGTCGAAGCAGATGCACTTGGTTCCCGTAGTTCCCTGGTCGATGGCCAGGATGATCATGCCGACCTCCTTACGAGCTTCCGATCATATCCCTTAACGATTGTTCCCTCGGCTCAGGAAAAAAGAAGATGTAGCTGTATGGAGTGCGGGACGACCGAGGATATCATAACTTGTTTTGGCCACCTGTGAGGATGCCATAATCGATTAGCCCTTTCCTTCCGGAGGGTAAGCTCATCTCCTTCAATCATGGCACCGGCCGTTAAACCCGCGGTTGCCCCGACCGGTGCGATTATCCTTCGGAGTCGCTTGTTCCTTCCGCGTCCTCTTCCAGGTCCAGGGGCACCTGCAGCCCTCCGCTTTCCTCGCTTTCGCCGGGTTCCCGTTCCGCCGTTCTCCGGAATCCCTGGGCACCCGGTCTCATGTCCAGGAAGCGCTTCTCGCGCCCCTTGGTCTCCAGGCCCAGCCTCTGCAGGAGGCGGGGAAGGCTGTGGAAGACGATCCGGGTTGGGGCGATCTCCACCTCCTTCTGCAGGAGTTCGTAAAGCTCCCTTTCCAGGTACTTTCTGGAAATCCCTTCCGCGGGGGCGATATGCAGGTGCAGTTCGTCCAGGTCATAGGGGTCGTCGTTGTGCTTGCGGATCTCCAGCTGCCATTCGAGGACGTCCTTATGCCCAGAGAGCAGGGGGTAGAAGGCGTTGAGGTCCACCAGGGTTCCCTTGAGCTTGGTGAGTTCGAACTCCTTGTACTCCGAGGTGCGGCTTATTTCCATTCCCAGCCTGGGGAGGGAACGCCCGCAGTAGGGGCAGGGCTCATGGACAATCCCTCCCTTGACCAGGTCGCCGGTGCGGAAACGCAGGAGAACGCTCCCCCGCCAGTCGATGCAGGTGTAAACGATCTCCCCGTCCCGGCCGTCCTCCACGCGGGAGCCGGTTTCCGGGTCCACGATCTCCAGGTACTCCATGTCCGGGAAGAGGTGGTATCCCGAGCTTTCCTCGCGGGAGAGGGCCGAGGCGCGGCACTCGCTCCAGGCCACGCGTCCTTCCGTGAACCCGTAGGTGGAGATGACGGCCGGTCTTTCCGAGCCCACCTTCGCCAGCAGCTCGAGCATCTTGTCCTTGAGCCCGTGCGGAAGACCGTCCCCTCCCAGGATGATGGTGTGCAGGTTTGAGAGATCGCGTCCCTCCCGCGCCGCCAGGCGCAGCAAATGATAAGCGTAGCTGGGGGTGGCGGTGAGTACCGTACCCCGCAGCCGTTCCAGGGCATCCAGGATGCGCTCCGTGCCCAGTATGCGGCCTCCGCCCGTGTGCAGGGCGGGCATGCCCATCGCCTCGACGGCGAAGTAGGTCATCCAGAAGGCCAGGTGGGGCGCGAAGGGGAAGGCGTTGATGACCATGTCCCTCCGGTCCAGCCCGGCCAACTCGAAGATGCGCCTGCCGGCTTCCCGCAGCCTTTGCAGGTCGTAGGGCGTGTAGAGGATGGGGGTGGGAAGGGCCGTGCGCCCGATGGTGAAGTGGTAATGCACGGGGGAGAACTCGTGATGCATGAGCTTCGCGTAGCCCCCCTTTCCGTGGGTCAGCCTGAGCATGCGATGCCGCCAGCGAACGGCAACGCGGGAGCTTATTCTCTCCCGGTCCGGCCTGAGCACGAGGTTGAAGGGAATTTCCGGGTCGTCGGGGAGGGGGGCGATGTCCGCCTTGGTGGTGAAGGGGATGCAGGACAGGTCCCTCAGGGTCCGAATGACCTGAGGTTTAATACGGTTGTAATCGAAAAGCTCCCGGTAGTAGGGGCTCGTGGGATAGACGAGTTCGCGGATGAAACGGACCAGGTGCTGCTCCTGTGCCGCCAAGTACTGCCTCGGCGGCAGGTGGTCCCAGAAGGTCTTGGGCATCTCCCTCTTCCTCCCCCTCTCCTCGTGCTACGACCCGAAAGCGTGCCTGTCCGGTCTCGCTTAACGATACTACCACGAAAGGGGGTATGGGCGAAGGAGCACCTGGAAGAATCCAGCGAGGGAAAACTAAACGGGATGACGCCCTTCCCTCTTGTGATGGTTGGAGGACGACGTGAGACGTATTACGGAGTGAAAGCCCGGTGACCTGAAGTTCGCCGAAGGAGGCAAGCTCGGGATAAGGCGTTGAGAATGGGGAGACCGGACTCGAGCGGGGGAAGGCGAACGATGCGGTGCGAGCGGAAGTGTGACCTCCGCAGGCACATTAACCGGGGTTGGTCGGCCCCTGCGCAGCGAGAGAGCATGGAATGGCGTAAAAGAAGAGCCCTGCCGGGCTCTTCCTGCCGTCCTGATTCGGGTGGAGGTTAAGGTTTCACGGTCCGCCTCCGCGATCCGGGATCGCGGAGGCCCATGTCAGCAGCCTTCCGAGCAGTGAGCCACGCGCGGAACCATGAAGCGCTTCACTTTTCCACCTCCTTCCACCCCTTCACCAGCCGCCTTGTCCTCATCCGTCAACCCGGGATGACGTTACCGGGCGGACGTTCCACGGAACCGTATTCCCCCGCGCTTGAGCGAGATCCCGGAATGAGGCCCTCCCGGCTCCTCCCGCGCACCTTATTTAATTTCGTACAATATATCGCATTCCCCGACCACACCGCTCTTGCGCACTTCCCGGAGCGAGGCTTTCCTGCCCCCTACCCGGGAAATGGAAAAGAGCCCGGTGGGGATTATGGGGCAAAGGGTGGGTGCTCCTTCACGGCGGAGTTCCTCGTTTCCGTGGCAGATATGGCAGCCCCGCACCTCGATCCTCAGGCCCTCGTCCTCGCCTTCCACCCTCACCTGCTCGCCGAAACGGAGTTCATCCCGGAGATAATCCTCGAAAGCCCGCCGGAAATCCTCACCTTCCAGCCCGGTTCCTACCTTCTTCTTGAAATCCTCCGCCCACTCGGAACCGATGCGGGATTTAACCTTCTCCAGGTCCCCGGAAAGGGACTTGACCACCGCCCGGTGATATTTTTTCACGAACTCCCGGTCAACCTCCGGCATTTTTTATGACCTCCTTCCTAGGTGCGTTATGACGCCAACCTCACACCATGCGCACGGCTCCCAGGTCGCAGGCGTGGGAGCAGTTCCCGCAGAACCTGCATTTCTCGAAATCTATCCCTACGCGGCAAGCTCCCCCATTATCCGCCCGGATGACCCTGAAGGCCCCGTGGGGACAAAAGCGGGCCGCCTTGCAACCCTCACACCTTTCGGCTATGTCGCATTTCTCCACGTCTATCCAGGGCATCTTGGTCCGCATGGCCACCACCTCTGTATACCTATGGGGGTATTTTATCCTTGAATCCGGCGGTCGCCGATGATTCAGGTCATAAAAGCGGTCGTGCGAGATACCCGAGGATGCAAAGACCAGCCGCAGGCTGTCTTCCTGCCCTTCGCACGGCCCGTGCCTCGACCCTTGGCACCTCGAAAAAGCCGGGATTTGGATCCGTGCTCCCCCAGGTCCCGTCTTCTCACAAGGACCGTCATGAGTTTGCGGATTTGATGGATCGGGTGATGGTTCATGATTGCGCCCGACACGAACCCTGATCTCAGGGCTGTGTCCGGCGGGTGGTCGGAGGAGGATGTTCGCCCCCCCGGGACCTAGCCGATGCTGGAGGTTTAGAAGTGCGGGGAATGTGGTAAATTAGGATGTAGAACGAAAAGGGAACATCAGCTCCCGAGGATAAGCGAGATTGCGGGGTTCTCCGCGGCGAAGAAATAGTCAGGCTTTTCTCGGGAGCTGTTCCATTAGGAGAAATATTAGCTTCCGCTTGTAGAAGTTGGAATCCTCGAGGCTGTCCCTGTACACTCTCGTAATTCCACTGGTAGAAATATTAGCCCCCGTCCATACTGAGGCGTCATGACGTGGATCAACCCCCTCCTACTGAACCCGGCTCCCGCGGCGTCCCGGACGACTCTTCCTTGTCTCGAATTGAACGATAAGGTTCGGTTGGCCTCAACCTATGGCCGACCCGGGAGAAAGGGTGACTTGGACCGGGAAGCTGAGCAGGTGAACCGTCATGTCATCCCTCCACCCCATGGCATTGTGGTTATCGTCCGCCGCGGCTCGAGCCCCGATAGCGGAGGGGAAGGTAGAGAAGTGGCCGGACTCGAATAATCCATGGAGGGCAAGCAATGCGGTCTGGGTGACCGTGAGAGGTTCTACGCCGTCCCCGAGCCGCGCGACGGCGCCCGGTAATATAGGAGACAAGGCAGTGTGCGATCGCGTTGAACAACGGGAGGAGGACGATGAGAGAGAAGGATGACCGGGGCGTCCTCCATGCATCCTTGCTCCTGGACGGGGAAGACCGGATTCTGGAGGGAAACCGCGACGCGGAGGTCTTCCTCGAAAGGCCCCTGGAGGAAGCGCGCAAGGCCTCCCTCCGGGAGGTCAACCCCATCCTCTACTCCGCCCTGAAGGACCTGCTGGCCAAGACCAGGCGGGGGCGCGGGGTGGAGAATTACGCCATGGCCTACAAGCTGGGAAAACACCTCCTGCGCCTGAACGTCTCCATCACTCCCTATCCGCTGGAAGCGCTGGGAAGCACGGGCAGCATGGTGAGCATCACCACGACCTTTCCTGGGGGCCTGGGGCAGGCGCGCCGCCCGGAGAGCTCGCAGCTCTCCATGCTCGTCCCGGAAGCCGCCGGGGAGATAAAGGGATTTCTGGACAGGATCGCGGACCCCGCTTTTCTGCTGGACGACGAGGCCGGGTTCATCTACGCCAACGCGGCCATGTGCCAGGCGCTCGGGCACGGTGCCAACGAGGTGATGGGAAGGCCGCTTTCCTTTTTCCTGGCCCACGAGAAGGCCAGGAAGACCTTGGAATACCTGGCGGAAACGGTGCGCGCGACCCCCTGGAGGGGCGAGCTGGAGTTTAAGCGCCCGGATGGGACCGTCTCCGTGGTGGCGGTCACGGTGGTCCTATGGGGGGAAGGTGAGGAGGCGGCGATGCTGGGCCTGGGCAGGGAGGTTACTTCCGAGGCCCGGATGAAGAAGGAGAGGAACGAGGAGCTGCGGCGTTTGTGGAACCTCCTGGAAAGCACCCAGTCGCCGCTGCTCTGCTTCACGCCCGACTACCGTGTTACCCTCGTAAGCTCCCGGGCGGAGGAGCTGCTGGGCGTCTCCCGCGACAGGGCCATCGGGGCTACCTTGGCGGAACTCTTTCCGGCCGAGGTCAGGGATGTGGTGAGCGCTCTGGCCGAGAGTGCCGTAAGCGAGGGGGAAGAGCGAGAGGCGACGGTTACCCTGAGAATAAAGCGGGCCAGTAAAGAACTGAAGATGATCGCCCGGCCCGCATACCAGGTAAGGGGCAAGACCCGTGAATACGCCCTTCTTATACAGGAGGTTACCGGGAAAGCGGACGAGGTGAAAGCCCTCCGGAAGAGGGTGGAATCCCTCGAGCGCAGCCTGAAGATCATGGAACAGGCGGCAAGGAGCGCGGACTGGGAAGGGCTGCTGGATTTCTGCCTGGAGCTCGCGGGGCACGTGGTGGACTACGAGGCCGGAGCGGCGTTCCTCGTGGAGGAGGGCTTTGCCTCCCTCGAGGCGGCTCGCCGCCTTGAGGAAAAAGACTTGGAATCGTGTCGAAGGGTCGGGCTGCGCCCAGGTTACATGCGCCAGTGCCGTGAGGAGGGCCTGTTCCGGTTGGGCGTCCACGGTGGGGTTCCCCGGGAGGGATGGGAGGAGATGGCCTCCATGCTGGAGAGGCCGGATATCCTTACGGACCTGCTCGGGGAGAAGCGGTGGCGATCCCTGCTGGTGATTCCCCTGAGGGCTGAGGGGTCGGTGGTCGGCGCCATAGCCCTCGCGGACCTTCGGCCTGAGGGGCTGGACGAGGCGGTAAGGGAAGCACTCGAGGCCCTGGGAAGAGATGCGGGCGAGGCGGTACGGGCCATGCGCATACGCATGTCCTCGCGAACGGAGAGGTCGGATGGGTCGGGCGGTCCCGGATCGGGTGGGTGGGATAAAGGCGCGCATTACGGCCGCGACTCGGAAGTGGATACCGGAAGCAGGACCGACACCATAGAACGGAAGCCATCCGGAGGGCCGGCTCATGGTGGTTCCGGCGAGGGAAAGGAACACGATTACCTGCGGATAGCCCGCCTTTCCAGGGGAAGCGAGAACCCGCCGGACTTGCTGGCCGCGCCGGGTGAAGGTACGGCCCCCAGGGCAGTGCTCTCCCCCCGTGGCATCGACCTGTGGGGCATGATCAAGGACCTCAAGGACTACTATGCGCGGCGCGGCAGGGCCGGGGAGATCTTCCTCGAGGTGGAGGAGGACCTTCCGCGCGTGCATGCGGATAAAAGGCTCCTCCGCGAGGCGCTCATGTGCCTCCTGGACAACGCCTTCCGGTTCTCCCCTCCCGGAAGCCCGGTGGTCCTGGGGGCGGAGAGATGGGGAGACGAGATACTGCTGCGGGTTGAAGACCAGGGACCCGGGATGCCGGAAGAGGTGATCCGGGAAATCACCCGTGCGGATGCGGAGGAGGAATCCTTCCGGGTCACGGGCCGGAGGGCCAAGAGCCTCCTGGTCTGCCGCAGGTTCGTCAGGTCCATGGGCGGGGAGCTGTCCTTCAAGGCCGCTCCGGGAGAGGGTACTGTGGCCTACATCCGCATACCCGTCCTTCCCTTCGTCAGCGAGGTCTCATGAGCCCTGCAGATTCCCTTCCCGAGGTAAACATCCTGGGGATTTGCGGAAGCCCGGTGAGAGACGGGAACGTTGTCGCACTCTTGGAGGAGGCCCTGCGCAGCCAGGACGGCCAACCGGGGGTGAGTTGGGAGATCGTGCACCTCGCGGACCTCCGGGTGGAGGACTGCGTGCATTGCAACTGGTGCCTCCGGAAACAGACCGAGGGGAGGCGATGCTCACGTGGAGACGATATGGAGGAGATATATCCTCGGGTGGAATCCTGTGATGTCCTCATATTGGCCACGCCAGTGTATTTCGGCCGGCTTTCGGGGCACCTAGCGGCTTTCATAGACCGCATGCGCATATACGTTCACGGAAACCTCACCGCGGGGAAGCTGCGCGACAAGGTGGGGGGTGCCCTGGCCGTGGCCTGGTTCCGCATGGGGGGGCTGGAGATGGCCTTACTCACCGCCCACCAGTTCTTCTACGCTGTGAACATGGTCATCGCCTCGCCGGACATCGGGCTCCAGGGCGGGGCGGCCTTTTCCTCCCTGGAGGGAACGGGAAAAAGGGCGGAAGGTGATAAGAAGCTGGTTCTCCGCGACCAGTGGGGGGTAGCCAGTGCCGTTTCCACCGTGCACCGGGCCGTGGAGCTCGCCCGCCTGCTCAAGGCCGGCCAGGAGGCGCTGGACCGCAGGGGATGAGGAGCAGGTGCAGCTCTTCCGGAGCTATTTACCTTGCCTCCCTTGAAGGACCGCCTGCAGGTGGTCCCCGCGTTTCGCCTCCCCGACCAGCCTGTACCTCACCGGCTCGCGGAATAAGGGCCCGGCATAGACGAAGGTGTGGAACTCGCCGTTTTCCCCGGCCGGATCTATCCCCGCCCTTTCCATTTCCTCCAGGATCTCCCGATCCAGGGTTCGACCTAGCCAGTCTCCGAGCAGGCAATCCTTGCGCACCGAAACCACGAGGGCACGGAAACCCAGGTCGATGAACTCCTCCACCAGCTTCCGGCGGTTCTCTCCCCAAAGCGGTAGAAGGGGAAGAATTCCCAGCTCATCTGATATTCTCTCTACCCATTCGCGGTGTTCCGCGAGGTCTATATCCCCGAAGATGCCTGCCCGCACCCCCTTCCTCCTCAGTTCTTCCACGCCCTCTTTGAACGCCTCCTCGTATCCTTCCCAAGTGGAGCAAGCGAAACTTATGGGTAAGCCCATGGCCCTGGCCTGCGCGGCGAAAAGTTCCCGGGGAAGCCCATGGGAACGTGAGTACTTGCCGCCCTCGTGAAGCATGCAAAAGAGCGCGTTAATGCGGTACCCCGCCGCCAGCCCCCGGTAAAGGGCAAGGCAGGAATCTTTTCCACCGCTCCAGGAGACGAAAGCCTTCATCTTTTAATGGGGTCAGGGCTTGCCCGATACATGACCTTTTGCCGACCGTCCCGCCGGGACGATTCCATTTCCGGCCCCACGACGAGGCTGGTAGGATTCGCAAACTCCGACGAGCGCCTCGCAAGCCGGGCGCATCGGGCAAGTCGACCAGACTCAGGTTACACCAACCGCACGGTACAGGGCAAGCGGAGCGTAAACCCCTTACGGTAGGCGGTGCGTACCTTGAAGCAGAGTGGACGGAAAGTCGCCATCCTCGCGGGGGTGCGAGGCGGCCCAGTTGACAGAACTTGTGCAGGAGTAGATAATAAGACTGACCGGTTGGTCTAATAATCAGAACGGCAGCTCAGGCCGAAGGAACCAGGTTCGGAGGATTTATCGGGGCGGGAAAGTAACGATCACGCCACGATGGCCCGGAGGACCGGACATCCGAAGGTTACAGGCGTTCTGAAAAGGGTGGGGGAAGGGCAAGAGAGGCATGGCTGGGAAAGCCAGGACGCTGGGTCTCAGGAAAAACCCGGTGAAGGACGAGCGGGAGCAGGCTTTCAAGCGGGCTGCCCTGAAGTTCTTCTCCGCCAAGGGATATCACCGCACCACCATGTCCGAGATAGCCCTGGAGGCTGGGTTCGGCAAGGGGACCCTTTACTGGTACTGGAAGTCCAAGGAAGACCTATATTTTTCCCTCATCGAGGACATGCACCGCGAGTTCCTGGACCTGGTGGAACGGGCGGCGGAGAGGGAGGGCAGCGCCTGGGAAAAGCTGCGCTGGCTGGGAGAGGAGATAACCGACCTCTATTACCGGGACCGCGACTATTGCAAGCTCTCCTGGAAGATGCGCGCCGAGGAGCTGGAGACCTTTTCGCCCGAGCACGTGGACCGTCTTTACTCCTACATCAACCGCACCAAGGAGAAGCTGCAGGAGATCATGGCCCAGGGCGTGGCGGAGGGCGTGTTCCCCCCTTACGACCCCTATTACCTGGCCTGTATGCTCATGGGCCTGGTGGAGGGCATGGAGATCCAGTGGCTGGAGGACTCCAAGTCCTTCGACCTGCGCCGCGCCATGGGCATGGCCATGGATCTCCTTTCCGCCCTCACGGCCGGGAAGGAGTTGAACGCGGCGGCGGAACCTTCCCGGAAGGAGCCTGCGGGAAAGAAGATCGCCGGTTCGCGGTCCGGGGATGTAGCGCGAGAACAAAGGGAAATTGCGGCCAGGCAAAGCACGAGGATGAAGGGTAAGCGGTCATGATCCGTGAGGGGAGCGGCACGGCTTTCGCCCGGGGAGGGATTTGACCAAAACCTCGATTGCAGGGCCTCGATTGGACACCATGTAAGGCGCGAGATGGAGACGATTGCAAGACCCGGCTTGGTGGCAGGAATTTTCGACCATCGACCGGAAAACGCGGGAAGCACGAGAAGGAGGTAGGAGATGTCCAGGTTGACCATTCTTGGCGGATGCGGAGCGGTGGGGAGCACCGCGGCGCGGGCGCTGGCCGCCGGCGACTATTTCTCGGAGCTGGTCATCGCCGACCGGGAAGGGGAGGCCGCGCGGCGGCTGGCAGCGGAGCTGGGAGGAGGCAGGGTTTCCGCGGTGGGCGTGGATGCCGACGATCCGCAGGCTCTCAAGGAGGTCATGGCCGGCTCCGACGTGGTACTCAACTGCATCGGTCCCTTCTACCGCTTCGGTCCGCCCATCCTTCGGGCGGCCATCGAGGTGGGCGTAAACTACGTGGATATCTGCGACGACATGGATGCCACCCAGGAGATGCTGGCCATGGACGAGGAGGCCAGGGCGGCGGGGGTTTCCGCCCTGGTGGGGATGGGAAGCTCCCCGGGGATGGCCAACCTGCTGGTGAAGTTCACCGCCCAGAACCTGCTCGACCAGGTGGACTCGGTGGACATCTACCACGCCCATGGCGGGGAGCCCGTGGAGGGTCCGGCGGTGATCAAGCACCGCTTCCATTCCATGGAAATAGACATCCCCATGTTCCTGGACGGGGAGTATAAAACGGTGCGCCTCTTCGATGAGAGCGGGAAGGCCCTGGAGGAAGTGACCGACTTCCGCGACGTGGGGACCTACCCCGTCTACGCCTACCCGCACCCCGAGACCATCACCCTCCCCAAATACATCAAGGGTGTGAAGAGGGTCACCAACCTGGGGCTGGTCATCCCCGTCTCCTACGCCGAACTGATCAAGGACATGGTGCGCCTGGGACTCACCTCCGACGAACCCCTGGAGGTGCAGGGGGAGAAGGTGATACCGCGCGAGTTCGCCGTGGCTTTCGTGCTCTCCAAGCGCGACGCCCTGCTCAAGGAGGCGGGCATCACCACCCCGCGGGGTTGCTTGAAGATCGTGGTCAAGGGGAGCAAGGAGGGCGAGCCTCATACCTATATCTTCCAGATGTCTTCCAGTGGGATGGGGATGGGCGAGGGTACGGGAATCCCCGCCGCCCTGGGAGCCATCGTCATGGGTCAGGGGAAGATCACCCTGAAAGGGGTCTTCCCGCCCGAGGCGGCCGTGGATCCCATGGACATGATCAAGCTGGCCGGAGAGGTCATCAAGTCCAGCGGCAAGGGGGACCGTGCCCCGATCTATATAGAGCACGTGGACAAGGACGGCAGGGTGGAGACCCTGGACCTCAAGTTCTGAGGGGTCGGTGTGGAAGGCCGGGCCTGAAGCGGAGGCGTGGTCCGCATGAACCAGCGTGCAAGGCGGCCCACATGGGTCCGCACGGATCCATGTGGAGCATACAAGCGAATCAGGTGGTGAGCGCGGAATGAGCGAGAAATTCATCATCTCCCATGACGTGGGGACGGGCGGCAGCAAGGCGGTGCTGACCGACCTGGGAGGGAACATACTGGCCTCCTGCTTCGAGCCCTATCCCACCTCCTACCCACAGCCCCACTGGGCGGAGCAGGACCCCCGGGACTGGTGGAGGGCGGTGACTGGGAGTACCAGGAAGGTCCTCAAGGAAAGCCGCGTCAATCCCCGCCAGGTGGTGGGCATGGGCTTCGCCGCCCAGATGCTGGGGGTCCTTCCGGTGGACGAGAAGGGCGTTCCCCTGCGCCCGGCCATCATCTGGATAGACAGCCGGGCCGACGAGCAGGCCGCCAGGCTGGTGAGGAGATTCGGCGGCCCCCGGGTGGTCATGGCCGTGGCCGGGGCGGTGCCCTCGGGAAAGGACGTCATCTGCAAGATACTGTGGATAAAGGAGAAGGAGCCGGAGGTGTTCTCCGCCACCCACAAGGTCCTGGACGTCAACGGCTACCTGGTCTTCCGGGCCACCGGCAACATGATCATCGACCACACCGGGGCGGGAGTCACCGGGATACTGAAGAACAAGACCCGGGAATGGGACCAGATGTTCGCGCGTATCCTGGGCATACCCCTGGAAAAGATGCCGGACATAAAGAGCTCGGTGGAGGTGGTGGGGCTCCTCACCCGCGAGGCGGCCGAGGAGATGGGCCTTCAGCCGGGCACCCCGGTGATAGGGGGCATGGGGGACGTGCCCGCCGCGGCCACCGGTTCCGGGGCCCTGGAACACGGGGATGCCCACATCTACCTGGGGACCTCGGGGTGGCTGGTGGTCTCGGTGAGGAAACCCAAGAACCTGGGGAAGAACGGCATCGTGTCCGTGGCCTCGGCGGACCCGGAGATGTTCCTCATGATCGGGGAAACGGAGACCGCCGGGGCCTGCCTGAAGTGGTTCGCCGACAATTTCGCCACCGCCGAGGAGAGGAAGGAGGCGGAACGCCGGGGGGACGAGATGGCCATCTTCGCCGTGCTTGACGAGGTGGTGGAGGGGGTGGAGCCGGGGTCCGCACGGCTGCTCTTCACTCCCTGGCTCTTCGGGGAGCGGGCCCCCATAACCGACACCACCATCCGCTCCGCCTTCGTCAACCTCTCCCTCAACCACCGCCGGGAACACGTCCTGCGCTCCATCTACGAAGGGGTGGCCTACAACTTCCGCTGGCTGGTGGACACCGTCGCCGGCGCCGGCTTCCCCTGTCGCACTCTCAGGGCCATCGGGGGAGGGGCGCGGAGCGACGTGTGGATGCAGATCATGGCCGACGTGACCCGCAGGAGCATCGAGGCGGTGGCTGACCCCCAGGAGGCGGGGGCCATCGGCTGCGCCCTGGCGGTGGCGGTGGCCCTGGGGGAATACAACGGTTACCGCGACCTGAAGAGGGTGGTGCGGGTGCGCCGGACCTTCGAGCCCGATCCCGGCTGCTGCACGGAGTACGACGAGCTCTACCAGGTCTTCCGCCGGCTCTACGGTAACCTGTGCGGACTGTGCCGACGCCTGAACCAGGCCGAAGAGGCCTGCGAAGCAGTGTAAGGAGGGAGGAAGATGCTCTACTACGAAGCCCAGCCCAAGGCCCTGCCGGAGGGAATCGACTACGACGACTTCATTGTGGCCACCTACTACGCCGCCCTGCCCCGGGAGGCCATCATGTACTACCTGGCCCCCTTCCTGGCCATAGAGCAGTCCACGGGGACCTGGACGCCGGTGCCCGGGGAGACGCCAGAGGTGAGGGCCAAGCACGTGGCCAAGGTCATCGGCATCCACGAGGTGCCCTTCTACGAGTTCGAGGTGCCCAAGGGGGTGGAGGAGCGCACTTACGTGGTGCAGATCGCCTTCCCCTTCCGCAACATCGAGCACCAGATACCCATGCTGCTCACCGCCGTGGTGGGAAATATTTCCATGGGGGGAAAGATCAAGCTCCTGGACCTCTACTTCCCGAAGAAATACACCGAGGGTTTCCAGGGGCCTAAGTTCGGCATCGACGGCATCTACGAGGTCCTGGGGATAAAGGAGAGGCGCCCCCTGCTCAACAACATGATCAAGCCCTGCACGGGGTATTCCTGCGAGGTGGGGGAGAGGCTCTTCTACGAGGCGGCCCTGGGTGGTTGCGACGTGATCAAGGACGACGAACTCATCGCGGACATGGCTTTCAACCGGGTGGAGGACCGCGTCCGGGCCTACATGGCCATGGAGAAGAGGGTCTACGAGGAGACCGGTGAACATACGCTGTACACGGTCAACGTCTCGGACAGCATCCCCAAGATGTTCGAGACGGCCAAGCGCGCCGTGGACGCCGGGGCCAACGCCATCATGGTCAACTACCTGGCGGTGGGGCTGCCCGCCCTGCAGGCCCTGGCCGAGGACCCGGACATCAACGTGCCCATCCTGGCCCACATGGACTGCGCCGGGGCCCTGTACGAATCGCCCATCTCGGGCATCGCCTCCCACCTGGTCCTGGCCAAGCTTCCCCGCCTGGCGGGGGCGGACGCCATCGTCTTCCCGGCGCCCTACGGGAAGGCCCCCTACCTCAAGGACCGCTTCGTGTACACGGCGGACGTCATGCACTACCCGCTGCACAACATCAAGCCCTCCATGCCCATGCCCTCCGGGGGCATCACCCCGGAAATGGTCCCCACCTGCGTGGCGGATCTCGGGAAGGAGATCATGATCGGGTCCGGCGGGGGGATCCACGCCCATCCCATGGGGCCTACGGCGGGGGCGCGGGCCTTCCGGCAGGCCATCGACGCCACCATGCAGGGCATCCCCCTCCACGAGTATGCCAGGGACCACCAGGAGCTGGCCGTGGCCCTGGGGCTCTGGGAGGGCTTCTTCAAGGAGACCACCGCGGATACGGGCATCGAGGCCAAGACCGAACACCTGGGCGATTAGGGGTCAGTCAGGCAGTCGGCGGTCTGTGGATACCCCCAGGGGTATCAAAATTCAAGACCTGACCCCTTTAGAGGCTGAGGTGCTGCTCCGCTTCCGGAAGGAGCATCCGGGCGCGGGGGATGTAGAGGGAGTGGATGCTTTTCCCCGGCGCTATCTCGCGGATTTTCCTCGAGAGTTCGTGCTCGCCGAGGGTGATGCGGGCGGTTCCGGGGAGGAAGCTGCGGCCCAGGGAAGTGGAGACTCCCCGGATGGGGGTGAAGAGGAGCTCCCGGTCCTTCACCGTGTAGGTATTGATGTCGAAGTAGGTTTTCATGCGGGGGAGCGACTTCTTCACCTCCAGGGTGAGGATGTGTCGGCCCTGCTCCGTGAGGGTGCAGGTTACCGTCTTCTCGTCCTCCGCGAACTCGATCTCCCCCAGGAACTTGGGGTAACCCCAGATGTCGATCCCGGCGTGCAGCGCTATATCCGTGGTCACCGGGAGCTGCCAGACGAAGGCCTCGAAGGATAGGGAGGCGGCCATGCGCAGGGGCGGGATGAGCATGGGGTTAAGGCGGGGGCGGTAACGGGCCGGGACGGCTATTCCCAGCTCCCGATAGGGGCCTATGCTGGTGTCCCGGTAGTCGAAGGCCATGATGGCCAGGAGCCCTTTTCCGGGCATCACCTCCGCGGGAACCAGCTTGGAGGTGGGCAGAAGGTCGCGGAGTTTCAGGGTGGGGGCCAGGAAAATGCCCGCCACGGCGAAGACCTCCCGGTAGAGCACCGGCACGGCGCAGGACCCGCCGGTTATCTCCACTTCCCTCTGCTCCACGTCCTCGAAGAAGAGCCCCTCCATGTTACCTCCTTCCATCCCCGGGGTGCTCACGCCCGTCGCGAAGGGTCGCCGCGACAAGCTTACGGAGAGCCTGCTGACCCCTTCGCACCACATGGTTGCCGGCTTTATTATACCTGTCTTTCCGGGCGCGGTCCCGAACCTTGTTATCTTCCCAGTACTTGGAGAGGGCTCCCGTTTCGTGGGCCCGGTTCACGGCCAGGCGGAAAAGGTCCAGGCTGAGGGAAAATAGCGACATGGTAATAATTGCCAGAACGGCGATCCCCCCGCGCAGGTCGTGTAGTCCCGCTCCACGAGGCAAAGCGCCCCGCAGTCCGGCCACTTCAGGGCCTGACCGTGGAGAAGGGCACCAGCTGGGAGTAGTCCACCAGCTCGGCCATGGCCCGGGAATAGGTATCCACCCCCAGTTCTTCGGCCGCCGCAGGGGGGTTGAGTCCTCCCGCCACCACCAGGCCTACCCGTTCCTTGGCGCAGGGTATCTCCAGACAGGGCTGCCCCGGCTTGCCCAGCACCACCAGCCCTCCCAGGCGGACGGAGCGCATCTCCTCCAGTATCTCGGAAGCCCGTCCGCGGGCACTGGCCGGTATCTGGCGGAAGGAGGCACAAATCCTGCCGTTCCCGGTCTCCGCCGCGGCATGGACGCCGGTCATCTTTCCCTTGATAAAGATCTCGATGGGGTCCAGGGTGGACCCGGAGTAGCTGATGATCTCAGTGAAGCGGCGGGGTTTTCCCTCCTGGATCTCCAGAAGCCCTCCGAAACTGGATTCCACGGGTATACCGTGGCGCAGAAAGATGGCGTTCAGGGTTACGCTGCACAGGGTGCCCCAACCTACCATGCCGGAAGGCACCTCCACCTGGCCGATGCGTTCCCCAGGCCCGGCTCGCAGCACCAGGTCGGATAGACAGAAGCCGGCACGGAAAGCGCTGCGCATGGCCTCCACGGCCCTCGGTTCCTGTTCCCGGGGGAGGAAGGTGAGGTTCACCACCACGCGGCCCTTCCCGGTTCGGGGGTCGTAATCGGCCCGCCAGGCGAGGTCGTCTATGCGCGCGTTGACGAAGCCCAGGCGTTCCACAGCCAGGGCGCCCTCCACTTCCTGTGCCCCCTTTTCGGTGAGCACCCTGCCGCTTCTCCCCACCAGGCGGGTGAATCCTCTTGCGTCAAGATGGAGCAGGTGGTAGCGAACCGTCCTCTCGTTGAGGTCCAGGCCCTTCCGGGAGAGTTCCCGGGCGATGGCCCGTGCTCCAAGGGGTTTCCCGGCCTCCTGGAGTATTTCCAGGATGGCCAGGGCCTTGCGCTCCAAAATCCTATCGTTGCTCATTTAGGTAAATTTTTTCCGTTTAAAGCCTTGACAAGCTTATTTATAAGCTTAATATAGGTAATAGGTTACCTATTGCCGGTAATTATAAGCTTTTCCCGGCCCGGTGTAAACCCCCGGCTGGGTTACGGTCACCGGCGGGGTTTATACTGATTCTGGTCGCCGGAAGTTTATATATTCTGTTCGGAGTTTCGGACTGAGGGAGGAAGGGTACATCCGTAGTCCGGGACCCGCAACCGGATGGGTTGACCGCCAGCAGGGACGCTTACTGTTGTCCGGGGCGGTTATGAACCATCATAAACTGCTGACACGACGGGTGCCCGGGAAACCCGCTGCAGGTCACGGTCACGAAAGGCGGTTGTGAATTGAAACGCATCATTCCCCGCGAGGAATACTGCATAGGATGCCGGCTGTGCGAGATCCACTGCATGGTCCAGCACTCGAAAAGCCGGAACATCATTAAGGCCTTCAAGAAGGAGAAAAGGCCGGCCAAGAGGGTGGAGGTCGAGGAGCGCGGTCACGTATCCTTCGCCCTGCAGTGCCGCCATTGCGACGAAGCGCCATGCATCACCGCCTGCCTTTCCGGGGCCATGCAGAGGGATGCCGCGTCGGGAGCGGTGGTCCACGACCCCCAGAGGTGCGTGGGATGCTGGACCTGCATCCTTGTCTGTCCCTACGGAGCGGTGCGCCGGGACGCTGCGGAAAAGAAGGTGGTGGGCAAGTGCGACCTGTGCCCGGACCTCGAGGTGCCGGCCTGCGTGGCCAACTGTCCCAACGAGGCCCTGGTCCTGGTGGAGGAATGAACAGATGGAATCGGAGCTGGCGGCTCGGGGACTTAGAAAGCAGGATCGGGTGAGGAAACGCCGGGGAAGGGCGGGAATGGGCGACGGCCGTTGAAGGAGGAAGAGGAACCGATATGCTGACTTACGACTACGTGGTGGTGGGCAACTCGGCGGCGGCCATTAACGCCTGCGACGCCATCCGCAGCCTGGACCAGGATGGGAGCCTGGCCGTGTTCGGGGAGGAGAAGCGCCGTTGCTATTCCCGCCCCCTGATCTCCTACCTGGTGATGGGGTATATCGACGAGAAGGGGATGTATTACCGGCCCACCGACTACTACCGCAAGCGAAGGATAGACTTCCATCCCGGAAGCAGGGTAGAGGTGGTGGACCTGGAGCGGCACTTCCTGGAGACCTCCAGCGGTGAGAGGTTCAAGTGGAAGAAGCTGCTCCTGGCTACCGGATTCCAGCCTTTCATCCCCCCTGTCGAGGGGCTCGCGGAGATGAGGTATCTCACCTTCGTTTCGTGGGATGATGCCCGGACCATGCTCCGCCTCACCGCTCGCCCCCTTAGGTCGTTGGTGATGGGGGCCGGCCTGATCGGCATGAAGGCGGCGGAGGCCCTGCATTCCCGGGGTTGCGAGGTGGTGGTGGTGGAGAAGATGGACCGGATTCTTCCGCTGGCGTTGGACGAGGTGGCCTCGGAGATGGTGGCTGCGCGCTGCCGGGAAGCGGGCATAGAGGTAACCACGGGCCGCAGCGTCTCGCGGGTCGAAACCCGTGGAGGATACCGGGGGACGGCGGTCCTCGACGACGGGGCGGAGCTGGATTTCGACCTCCTGGTGGTGGCGGTGGGCGTGAGGCCGCGCATGGAGCTGGCCGAGGAGGCCGGTCTTCACTGCGATAGAGGAATCTTGGTTGATGAGCACCAGCGGACCTCCTGCCCGAATGTCTTCGCTGCCGGCGATGTCGCTGCGGCCTTCGACCTGGTGCGCGGGGAGCCCGCGGTGAATGCCCTGTGGCCTATAGCGGCCCTGCAGGGGAAATACGCGGGCCTGAACATGGCCGGGAGGGAGGTCCCCTATCCGGGTGGCAATTCCATGAACGCGGTGGAGTTCTTCGGGCTGCCCGTCCTTTCCGCAGGCGTGGTGAACCCGCCCGATGATTCCTACGAGGTAATCGTCCGACGGGGAGAGGACGGCGATTATCGGAAGGTGGTCATCCAGGGAGACCTCCTGGTGGGGATGCTGGTGGCGGGCAAGATAGAGAGGGCGGGCATCCTCACTTCACTCATCCAAGAGAGGGCCAATGTGCGAAGGATAAGGAATTTCCTCCTCGAGGAGGGTTTCGGGCACATACACTTCCCGCGCTCCATGAGGGAGGAACGCATCGTGGAGGCGGTGGCGGGTCTGGCCAGGGCAGGAAAGGGAGAGGAGAAAAGGATAGTCAGCCATGCTCAGGGAAGCGCGCTTTCGGGACGATAAGGATTTCTCCGGGTGTTCCATATTCGGGATGATGAACGTCCGAGGGGAGAGGTTCAACGGCGAACCCATGATAGTGGCTATCGCCAACATGAAGGAGAGGAGCAACGGTCTGGGCGGCGGCTTCGCCGCTTACGGTATCTACCCACAATACGCCGAGCTGTACTGCTTTCACATGATGTACGATGACCAGGCGGCCAGGAAGGAGACGGAGGAATTCTTCAAGACCCGGTTCGAGGTGGAAGGCGCCGAGGTCATTCCTACCCGCGCCTGCGAGGGAGTGGATGACCCGCCGCTGCTCTGGAGGTACTTCCTGCGACCCAGGGAGAACCTGGTCTGCTCGGAGCTGGATGCCGACGATTTCGTTGTCCAGGCGGTGATGCACATAAACGTAAGGATAGATGGGGCCTTCGTCTTCTCCAGCGGGAAGAACATGGGCGTCTTCAAGGGGGTGGGTTTCCCGGAGGACATCGGCCGTTTCTTCCGCCTCGAGGAATACGAGGGTTATACGTGGGTGGCCCACGGCAGGTTCCCCACCAACACCCAGGGATGGTGGGGAGGGGCCCACCCCTTCAACATCCTGGACTGGTCGGTGGTGCACAACGGCGAGATCTCCTCCTACGGCATCAACCGCCGCTACCTGGAGATGTTCGGTTACATCTGCACCCTGCACACGGATACCGAGGTCATCGCCTACGGCGTCGATTTGCTGCTGAGGAGGCACGGACTTACCATCCAGGACATGGCCAGGGTCTTCGCCGCGCCGCTGTGGACGGAGATAGACCGCATGCCCCCGCGGGAGCGGGAGGTGCACACCGCCCTGCGCCAGACCTACGGTTCCCTGCTCCTCAACGGCCCCTTCAGCATCATCATCTCCAACCGCAGCCAGATGATCGGCCTCACGGACCGCATAAGGCTGCGGCCCCTGGTGGCCGGGCGCAACGGCGATTTCATGTACATCTCCTCGGAGGAGGCCCCCATCCACCTGGTGGACGATACCCTCCGGGAGACTTGGATCCCGCAGGGAGGGGAACCCATCGTGGCCGAACTCCTGGAGGCGGCGGAGGAGCACGAGGAGGCTGGAGCCGAGGTCATCTCCCTTCCCGCGACGGATTCGGCTTGAAACGGAGGCTGGAGGACTTGAAGAGCTACCTGTTGCCGCAGTTCCTGATCGACCGGGACGACTACCGGTGCATCCGTTGCGAGGTCTGCGCCCGGCAGTGCGCCTTCGACGTGCACTGGTACGATGAGGAGGAAGACGCCGTCTTCGCCGACGAGAGCAAGTGCGTGGGCTGTCTGCGCTGTGCCACCCTGTGCCCCACCAATGCGCTGGTGGTGCGGCATAACCCTACCCAGCACCCTCCCAACGCCAACTGGACCAGGGAAGTCCTTCAGAACATCTACAAGCAGGCGGAGACGGGCGGGGTCCTCTTGACCGGCATGGGGTGTGATAAGCCATACCCCATCTACTGGGACCGCATCGTCCTGGACGCCAGCCAGGTGACCAACCCCTCCATCGACCCCCTGCGGGAGCCCATGGAGCTCCGCACCTACCTGGGGGCCAAGCCCGACGCCCTCAAGGTGGGAAGGAAGGGTGGCAAGCCCTCCCTGGAGACCAGGATCACTCCCCAGCTGAAGCTGGAGACCCCCATCATGTTCTCGGCCATCTCCTACGGGGCCATCAGCTACAACGCCTGCGAGTCCCTGGCCCGCGCCGCCGCCGAGGCGGGCACCTACTACAACACCGGGGAAGGAGGCCTGCATCGCAACCTCTATAAATACGGGGATCACACCATATGCCAGGTGGCGTCGGGCCGTTTTGGGGTCCATGCCGATTACCTGGAGGTGGCAGCGGCACTGGAGATCAAGATAGGACAGGGGGCCAAGCCCGGCATCGGCGGCCACCTTCCGGGAGAGAAGGTGAGCGCCGAGATCTCCAGGACACGCATGATTCCCAAGGGCACCGACGCCCTTTCACCCGCCCCCCATCATGACATCTATTCCATCGAGGACCTGGCCCAGCTCATATACGCCCTGAAGGAGGCCACCCACTGGGAGAAGCCGGTGTCGGTGAAGATCGCCGCGGTACACAACTCCGCGGCCATTGCCTCGGGGATGGTGCGCGCCGGAGCGGACATCATAGTTCTTGACGGTATCCGGGGCGGGACCGGGGCGGCACCCACCATGATAAGGGACAACGTGGGCATCCCCATCGAGCTGGCCCTGGCGGCGGTGGACGACCGCCTGCGCCAGGAGGGCATCCGCAACCGGGCCAGCATCGTGGTGGCGGGCGGCATTCGCTCCTCCGCCGACGTGATCAAGGCCATAGCCCTGGGGGCGGACGCGGTGTATATCGGGACGGCGGCGCTGGTGGCCCTCGGTTGCCACGTGTGCCAGAAGTGCTATACCGGGAAGTGCAACTGGGGCATCGCCACCCAGGATCCCTACCTTTCCAAGCGCCTCAACCCGGAGGTGGGGGCCCGCCGGCTGGTCAACCTCCTCCGCGCCTGGTCCCACGAGATCATGGAGATGCTGGGAGGGATGGGGATAAACGCCATCGAGAGCCTGCGCGGCAACCGCCTCCGCCTGCGGGGCGTGGGTCTCACCCAGGAGGAGCTGGATATACTGGGCATCAAGCACGCCGGGGCCTGAGGGCGGGAACCTTTCGAATCCCGGTCCTGTCTCTCCTTGTGCGGGGTTCGGCTGCGCGGCTGGAGGAAGGAGAAGCTTTACGAAGAAATATGAGTTGAACGGGAGGTATGGATCGGGGCGCGGAGTTCAAGAGGTGATGCAGGAATGAAAATCGACGTCGATCACCATGCCGGTCTGCCGGGCGTATTCGTGCGCATCGACGGCAAGGTGAAGATAAATGCCCGCCAGCTGCATTACCGGGAGCTGAACAACATGATCAAGGGCGCCGCCTCGGAGGGCGTGGAGGAGATCGTGGTGGACAACGTCTACGGGCAGCGCTACATAGGATCGGGCATCCGGCGCCCCGTGCGCATCGTGGTCCACGGGGTTCCCGGGAACGACTTGGGAGCCTTCATGGACGGACCCCACATCACCGTGGACCGCAACGCTCAGGACGGGGTGGGAAACACCATGAACAGCGGGCTGATCGTGGTCCACGGCCGGGCCGGGGATATCGTGGCCATGGGTATGAGGGGTGGCAGGATATTCATCCGTGACAGCGTGGGCTACCGGGCGGCCATCCACATGAAGGAGTACCGCAAGTTCCGCCCCGTGCTGGTGATTGGGGGCGATACCCAGGACTTCCTCGGCGAATACATGGCGGGCGGGCTGGTCATCGTGCTGGGCCTGAAGGGAAAGGGCCGGGGAAAGGCCAGGTTCGGTGCCCGGCATATCGGTACCGGAATGCACGGGGGCTTGATCTTTTTGCGCGGCGAGATAGAGGAGCACCAGCTGGGGAAGGAGGCGGCTGCCGTTCCGGCCACGGAGGAGGACAAGGAGCTCATCCGCCCCTTCGTCGATGAATACGCGGGATATTTCGGCGTCGACGCCGCGAGCATAATGAACTCCGATTTCCTCAAGGTCTATGCCCGTTCCCACCGGCCTTTCGGCGGCCTCTACGCCTATTGAGGGACTTTGCCTACGATCTCGGGGAATCCGGCTGCGGAGGTTGGCAGATGGCTTTTCGGCATCCTGCGGAAAGAGGACTACGATGATCTTGATTATATCAGGAGAAGGCATCACTTCATTTCCAACCTCTCTCCATCGTCATTTATTCTAAACTAAAGGTGGGGGTTCCCGGGGTGATCCACCTTGATGGTATATAATTCCAGGGAGGCACGAAAGAAGCTCTTGCGTGGTTTCCCCGTGGGACGTACACGCTGAAAAACTTTGATCGCGACAGGGAAAGTCCGCAGGCGGGCGAGCCCCGGGTCCGTTGATTGAAGGTTCCGGAGTGAGTTGTCGTGAAAATCTACCTTTGCAGCCCGGGCACTCGAAAGGAGCTCCTTTTGGAACTCCTGGAGGGCGAATTCGAGGTCATGGATTACCGGCCACGGGAGGAGGAACCGGGGACGGGCGACGTCCTGGTCCTGGACCTGGTGGAGGAAGCGAGCGATTGGCGGAGCCGGATATCCAACCTCAGGAAGTCGCTTCCGGAAGGAGTGAAGATGCTGGCCGTGCTCCGCTTCGACCAGCTGCGGGACGTGGGCGGGGGAGTGGCGCTGGACGACTTCGTCCTCGACGGCTCGACGGGGGAGGAGATAAGGGCGCGGGCGAGGAGGCTGGCCGGGGAAGGGAAGGAGACTGCGCAGGAGGTAGGACTGGTCATAGACGAGGACCGCTACCAGGTGAAGGTTGACGGCATGCCCGTCGAGCTGACCTTCAAGGAGTTCGAGCTCCTGCGTTTCCTGGCCTCCCGCCCCGGGAAGGTGTTCACGCGCGAGGTTCTCCTGGAGCAGGTGTGGGGATACGACTACTTCGGGGGGACGCGGACCGTGGACGTGCACATCCGCCGCATCCGCTCCAAGATAGAGCGCGAGGGACGCGCCTATATCCGCACTATCCGGGGGGTGGGCTACATCTTCGAACCGTCAGACGCGGGTCCCTCTTGAGAAGAGGGTCATATCCATCGGCCGGCTTGCCGATTTTTTAGTTCGTTAACGCCTGCAGGACCGCAGCTTCAGGTATATCAGGCGAGCATCACACTCCCCTCCAGCAGGTCCTGCCCGACCCCGACACGCCGGGAGTTTAAAACATCCAGTTCATGTTGGGTCACGGGGAACACATCCACCGCCAGGTCAAGATCAAAGAAGGGGAGATATCGTTTAAGGCGGTCGACCGGGTTAAGCTCGCTCTGGTGAAGGACTATGAGGATGTCGGCATCGCTGGTGCCGATGTGATCACCACGCGCTAGGGAGCCGATCAGCCGTATCTCCTTGACCTCGGGACACGAACCTTTCAGCCTCATGGCCACTGCCTTCAGTTTTTCAATGGCCGCTTCCCGGTCAAGCCATATGCTCACAACAGAACCGAATGATCTTATCTGCCGCATCAATCGCCTCCGAGGCCATTTTCAGGTTGTAATAGTCGGCCGGCTTGCCGGTGTCGAATCCGTTGGGATAGCGGGAAGGTATATAATAGGCGTCAAGAACCTGGGCCAAAGATACCAGTTCTTCAGGAATTTCCATTTTTTCCCGTAAGGCACGCAGGATTACGCTCACCGCATGTCCCCAGATGGAAAGACCCTTGTGCATACCCAGGGCCTTTACCGCCTTTTCCGCTGCCTGCTGCGCGGTGAAGCACGCCCACTCGAAATAGGAATGCTCCAGGTCCACCCTGGCCTTGGAGAGATCCCTCTCGGCCTGCTCCAGCCAATCCTTTTCCCTTCCCATATTTCACCACCACACCTATCATAACATTCCTGATGTTTTCGAGGGGCGGGGGAAAGGTCATGTCTTGACAATATAAAACCAAAGGGTTTTGTATAGAGATGAAGAAAAGGGAGGGGAATGGTCGAGGGTTGGAAAGACATTTTACCAGGAGTAGCATTCCGATTTGACCCACCAGCCTAGGTTACCTGCACCTCTCGCAAAAAAGACGGGACCAGGGAGCGGAACCGGTAATTGCCTCGCAAGAAGCACCTCCAGCGGCGCCGCTTGAAGGTGGGGCGCATCAAATTTCAGCCGGCGAAATCCTTCATCCGGGATTAGGCCACGTTCCCTTGACCACCTCCTTTCCCCGGATCGAATGGTTCAGGGCATGTGCAGGTCGGGGAGGCAAATCCGTGAAGCGTGCGACCTTAAGCCATCTTCTTATCCGAAAGGGGGAAGATCATGGACGGCTTGGGCGCCTCCAGGGGATGGAGATTCCGGATTCCGCCTACGAGGAGCTGGAGGAGGCGGTGGGGAAGGAGTTCGTCTCTCGGGAGCCAGCGGTGCTCGACGGCTACGCCTGGCAGCCCATGGGCAACGAGGACCCGGCCAAGTGGGTGAAAAGGCCCGTCGCCGTGGTGCTTCCCTGCTCCTCCGAGGAGGTGCAGGAAGTGGTCCGCGTGTGCAACCGCCATGGGCTGAAGTTTAAGGCCTTCGCCACCGGGTGGGGGGTATTCAGCGCCGTGACCTACGACAACGTGGTCCAGATAGACCTGCGCAGGATGGACCGCATACTGGACCTCGACAAGAGGAACATGTACGCGGTGGTGGAGCCCTGCGTCTGCGGCGCACAGTTGCAAGCGGAGGCTATGAAGGTGGGCCTGAACACCCACATCATCGGGGCGGGACCGGTGTGCTCACCGCTGGCCAGCGCCACCTCCGGTTGGGGGGTGGGATGGGACAGCGTGTACATGAGCTACAGTGCCCGAAACGTTCTGGGGGTGGAATGGGTCCTCCCCGAAGGCGAGATACTCAGGTTGGGGACCCTTGGCTCCGGGACGGGCTGGTTCTCCGGCGACGGGCCGGGTCCCTCCCTGCGGGGACTGATGCGCGGCTCCACGGGGGCCCTGGGCGGGCTCGGGGTCTTCACCAAGGGAGCCATCAAGCTCTACAACTGGCCGGGACCTCCCAGGGTGGAGACCGAGGGGATGCTTCTCGATGCCCGGTCGGAGGTCCCGGAGAACGTCAGGTTTCATCTTTGCCTCTTCCCGGACCGCAGGCGGGTGGCGGACGCGGTGTACAGGATCGGGGAATCGGAGATCGGGTACCTGGCCACCAAGACCTCCATCGCCGCCTTCATCTACACCATCGGACCTCATCTCCTGAGAAGGATAACCGCCACCGCCCACCTGCGGAGGATATTGAACGACGCCCTTAAGGGCACCTTCGTGATCATGCTGGCGGGGAACACCAGGGAGGAGATCGAGTTCCAGGAGGCGGTGCTGAAGGAGATCATCGCCGAGCACCAGGGCCTCTCGCTGGAGATCATGGGCACCCCGGCCATGGGGCCCATGATGCTCATGAACTTCCTCCGGGTGACGGCCATTCCCATGGTTTTCCGGATGGGCGGGATCTTCAGCAGCGCCCTGGACCGCAACGAGACCTGGGACAGCCAACTGGACTGGGCGGAGATCGGGGAGGAGATCAAGCGTAAATGGATAGCCCGCGGGGGTATCCTGGACGACCTGGGCGACAATCCCTTCATGGCCCTCTACGAGAACAATACCTGGGGCCACTGCGAGGAGGTATGGCAATACGACGCCGGGAACCCCAAGCATCTCGAGTCGTTGGCTCCCATGTTCATCGAGTTCTCCATTGCGGCCATCGAGAGGTGCATGGAGCCCCTCTCCTCCTGCGACGCCCGCCTGAGGAAGACCATCAGTCCCATGATGGGACACTACAACGAGTGGCAGAAGAGGATCTCCCATGCCGTGGACCCGGGACGCGCGGCCGACACCGGCGAGTACTGCGACGAGGGGGAGTTCGATTTCTCGAAGATAGAGCCCGCGCTGAAGGCCAGGCTGGACCGGCTCATCGCCGAGAGGTCGTGGACCGAATCCGGCCCTCCCGCGTGAAGAGCGTCGATAGCCCCCCGGATGACGACGTTGCGGCGTGTAAGGCAGATGGAAAGATATGGTATATAGCGGGGCGGGATTCGCCGAAAGGGCGCCATGTAAAGGTTTCCCATGACAAGTGTTAGTATCCAGTGGCGTGGGCAGCGGCCGTGGGGTTTGAAGCGGATGGCGACGATCCCCGGGCACGGGTTGGGGATGTTGATTCCCGGGCATCTTTGGGGGAGTTGGATGAAGCATGGAGAAGTGGGACGTGGTGGTGGGAGCCGGTTCAGGCGGTGAACGCCAGGCCCAGGGAGTTCCAGGCCCACCTCCTGCCCTGGTTGAAGAAGCCGGTGAAATCCTACACCGGCGGGATGATGCTGGTGGGGGACGCGGCTGGGTTTCCCTGTCCCCTGGAGGTCGAGGGCGTGTGGCATGCCTGCTATTCCGGGAAGATAGCCGCGGAGACGGCCGCCTGGGCCATCTCCCGGGGAGACACATCGGAGAAGGCCCTCCAGGAGTACGAGAGAAGGTGGAAGGCGTCCTTCCTGGGAAAAGAGCACGAATTCGGGGAGGAGTTCGTGGACATCTGGGAGGGTTCGATAATGAACCGGGAGAAGGCCCTGGAACAGCTTCAGCTGATGCTGGAATTCACCATGCTCCAGCCCTTCTCCATCGTCTTCGACTGGGCGGATGCCCACATGGACTGCTTCAACCAGCACCTCAGGCATTTCCTGGAACTGGCCCCGCAGTTCTCCGACCTTGGAAGGACCTATTTCGCTCCCCTGGCCCGGGGCATCTGGCCCAGCAACGTGAAGATGATTCTCCTGAAGTTGAAGCCCCGCATACCCGTGCTCAAGCACCTCTCGGACCGCAACTATTTCCGGGTCCTGGCCCGGCTGTTCAAGCAGCTGGCGCCCTTACTCGATCCAGCGGCGGAACAGGACGCCCCCCTGCCCAGGGGAAGCCTCGTGACGCGGGGAGGTGAGAAGGGATGAGCGAGGAGAAGATCGATTTCAAGGCCCTCGTGAAGCGCGTAGATGCGGACAAGACGGGGGATTTCATTTCCTACGACGAAGCGAAGTGCAACGGCTGCGGCCTTTGTGCCGTGATCTGCCCTTTCAGGCTGTGGACGGTGCGGGAAGGGAAGGCGAAGCTGGCCCCGCGGTACCAGGAGCTGTGCCTGGAATGTGCCTCCTGCTGGGAGATATGTGAGCAGGAGGCCATAGACTTCTCCTACCCTAGTGGAGGGACCGGGGTGGTCATCGAGTACGGGTAGACGGCGGATTCGGGCCTGAAAAACTCCGTCTTCATCGCGGCGGGTCTTCAGCAGGATTTTGTATCGGTATGGAGAAAAGCAAAGGGTACTGTATTCTGGAATTAGAATATGCCTCGTAAAGCTGGAATATTATGGATTTAACCGTCCGGCAACAATGTTGTAACGGCGATTTAACCCCTCGATAAAATACCTGAAACAACTCCTCTCTACATTGGAGCCATGAAAAGGGTCGAGTGGAGAGGAGGTGGTCGCCTTGACGGCGCAGGTTCGCAGGTTCGGCCCTTTTATGGTCGCCGTCCTTCTTTGCCTGGTGCTCTCCTTTGTTCTCTCCGCCGCCTCGCCGGCCTTCGCCGACGCCGGCGGAGAAAGCACGGGCAGGGGACAGGATCTGAGCGCCGACCTATCCCAGGAAGTGGGCCACAACAAGGTAGCTCTTAACTTCATTTGGGTGTTCCTGGGCGCCATCCTGGTTTTTTTCATGCAGGCCGGGTTCGCCATGGTGGAGACGGGATTCACCCAGGAGCGCAACGCGGTCCACGTGATGATGACCAACTTCACCATCTTCGCCATCGGCACCCTGGGATATTTCCTGGCGGGATACGCCCTCATGTTCGGGGGTGTGGGAGCGTTAGCAACCCTGGGGGGTCAAGAGATCCTCAACGCCAAGTTCGAGGTGGCCAGGGGGTGGTCGCTTTTCGGGCTCAAGGGATTCGCCCTCTCGGGCAGAGGTGTGTATGACGTGGGAATCTTCCTCTTTTTCCTTTTCCAGGTGGTCTTCATGGACACGGCGGCCACCATCGTCACCGGGGCGATGGCGGAACGATGGAAGTTCAAGGCCTTCATCGTCTATGGGTTTTTCATGTCCATGATCCTCTATCCGGTGTTCGGCCACTGGGTGTGGGGAGGAGGTTGGCTCTCACAGTTGGGGGCCAACCTGGGACTCGGGCACGGTTTCGTGGATTTCGCCGGCTCCTCGGTGGTACACGCAGTGGGCGGTTTATGCGCACTCGCGGGGGCCCTGGTGATCGGGCCGCGCATCGGGAAGTTCGATTCGGAAGGTAAACCCCGCGCCATCCCCGGCCACAACGTCCCCATGGCCATCATTGGGGTCATCATCCTGGTTTTCGGCTGGTTTGGCTTTAACGCCTGCAGCACGCTCAACGGCGGCGATCTCAGGCTGGCGGTGGTGGCGACCAACACGCTTCTCGCCGCCTGCGCGGGCTGCCTCTCCGCCATGTTCTTCATGTGGAAGAAAATGGGAAAGCCCGATCCCTCCATGACCGCCAACGGCATGCTGGCTGGCCTGGTGGCCATCACCGCCCCCTGTGCCTTCGTTCCCGCCTGGGCTGCCCTGGTCATCGGGACGATCGCGGGGATCCTGGTCTGTACGGGGGTGTTCGCCCTGGAGAGATTCGGCGTGGACGATCCCGTGGGTGCGGTGGCCGTGCATGGCTTCAACGGCATTTGGGGGGTCCTCTCGCTTGGGCTATTCGCGGACGGTACGTATGGGAATGGTCTGAATGGTGTGGAGGGCGCGGTGAAGGGGCTGTTCTTCGGGGACGCGGGACAGTTCGCCGCCCAACTCGTAGGCGCGGCGGCCTGCACCGTGTTCGTCTTCGGCCTCTCTTACCTATTCTTCCGCCTGCAGGACAGGTGGCATGGCATCAGGGTCTCTCCCCAGGAGGAGGTGGACGGCCTGGACGTCCACGAGATGGGAATCAACGCCTACACGGAGGACAGCCGCCTCGTGCTCCCGATCTCCCCGGTGCCGGCAGCCGACATGGGTGAGGCACGGGTAGGGGGGAGGTGAGGTACATGAAGAAAATCGAGGCAGTCATCAGGCCCGAACGCCTGGAAACGGTGCTGGAGGAGCTGCGGAAGCTCGGGTACCCGGGGATGACCATCACCGAGGTCATGGGTCACGGCAAGCAGAGAGGCATCAGCCGGGTGTGGAGGGGCGCGGAGTACCGGATCGACTTCCTGCCCAAGCTCAAGCTGGAGGCGGTGGTGCTGGACGAGGACCTCCCCCGGGTGGTGAACGCCATGATCCGGGCCGCACGCACCGGGCACATCGGGGATGGGAAGATCTTCATCTACGAGGTGGCCGACGCGGTGCGCATCCGGACCGGCGAGTCGGGCTTCCAGGTCATTTAACAGAGCCGTAACATTCCGGAAAAGAAGACGAAACAGGAAGGTGCAAAAATCATGTTCAGGAAGAGACGGCTCTCGACCCCTGCCCATCGGGGCAAAGGGGACGATCCCGGAAGGAGGAGAGGATTATAAAGGTCAGCCTGATAAGAGGCGACACGGGAACCGCCATGGTTCGCCTTTGAAACGCGGCTTAACGAGGTATGGGAAGGAAAGGCACGCCTGAAGGAGGAGAAAAAGGAGGTTGACAGATGACCACCAAGGACAAGGAATACGTGCTCAAGATGGCGCGGGAGAACGACGTCCGGTTCATCCGCCTGTGGTTTACGGACATCCTGGGGTTCCTCAAGAGCTTCGCCATTACCATCGGCGAGCTCGAGGAGGCCCTGGAGGACGGGATGGGCTTCGACGGGTCGTCCATCGAGGGGTACGCCCGCATCGATGAAAGCGACATGATCGCCATGCCCGACCCGAGCACCTTCGCCATCCTGCCCTGGAGGCCGCGGGAGCACAATGCCGTGGGGCGCATGTTCTGTGATATTCTCAAGCCGGGAGGTGAACCCTACGAGCGCGACCCGCGTTATATCCTGAAGCGCAACCTGGCCCGGGCGGCGGAGATGGGTTACACCTTCTACGTGGGCCCGGAGCTGGAATATTTCTATTTCAAGTCCTCGGAGTCCCCGGAGGTGCTGGACCGGGGCGGCTATTTCGACCTCACCCCCCTGGACGTGGCCAGCGACCTGCGGAGGGACACGGTCATAGCCCTGGAGGAGCTGGGAATAGGCGTGGAATACAGCCACCACGAGGTGGGGCCCAGCCAGCACGAGATCGACATGCGCTACACCGACGCCCTGACCATGGCCGACAACGCCATGACCTTCCGCCTGGTGGTCAAGGAAATAGCCCTGCTCAACGGGGTGTACGCCACCTTCATGCCCAAGCCCCTCTTCGGGGAGAACGGAAGCGGCATGCATACCCACATGTCCCTTTTCCAGGGGGATCGCAACGCCTTCTTCGACCCCCATGACGAACACCACCTGTCCGACGTGGCCAAGAAATTCATCGCCGGCCTTTTGAAGCATGCGCCGGAAATAACCCTGGTCTGCAACCAGTGGGTCAACTCCTACAAGCGCCTGGTTCCCGGGTACGAGGCGCCGGTCTACCTTACTTGGGCGGTGCGCAACCGCTCCGACCTCATCCGGGTGCCGGAATACAAGCCGGGCAAGGAGAAGGCCACCCGCATCGAGTTCCGTTCCCCGGACCCGGCCTGCAATCCTTACCTGGCCTTCGCCTGCATGCTGGCCGCCGGCCTGGAGGGGATTATCAACGATTACGAGCTGCCCCCCATGGTGGACCGCAATGTCTACGAGATGAGCGAGGAAGAGCGGGAGGAGCTGGGTATAGGCCAGCTCCCCGAGGACCTCTACGAGGCCATCCAGATCGCCGAGAAGAGCGAGCTCCTGCGCCGGACCCTGGGGGACGCGGTCTTCGAATCCCTGATCGAAAACAAGAAGATCGAGTGGGAGCGCTACCGCGCCCAGGTGACGGAATGGGAGATGCGCCAGTACCTTCCGGTGCTCTGAGGCTTGGACGCGGCGGACCTGGTGCCGGGCCGGCGCCCGACCGGTTCCGCCGCTCGGGCGGGTGGGAGCGGACGGCTGGTTATGGGTCGGTCCCTGCCCTTTATCTCGAAAGCGTACCGATGGAGATGGGTTTTCTGGACATGGCGCCCCGGCGGCGAACCGGCTGGCGGAGTCCTTGAGGAGGGGCGGGTTCGATGACCATCAGGCTGGCCCTGGCCCAAGTGAACGCCACGGTGGGCGACCTGGAAGGCAACGCGGAGATCATCTTGCATTACTTGAGGGAGGCGGAAGGCGCGGGTGCCGACCTGGTCTGCTTTCCCGAGCTGGCCCTCTGCGGCTATCCCCCCGAGGACCTGGTCCTCAAGCGGGACTTCCTCGAGGAGAACATGCGGGGCGTGAGGCGGCTGGCCGAAGAGGTGAGGGATGTTCCCGCGGTGGTGGGCGCCCTGCATTTCGACGAGGACCTCTATAACTCCGCCGCCGTGCTCCACGAGGGAGAGATCCGGGCCTGGTACCACAAGAACTTCCTTCCCAATTACGGGGTTTTCGACGAGGCGCGCTATTTCGCCCCCGGGGAGGAAGGGCTGGTCCTCAGGGTCGGTGATGTGCGGGTGGGGATCACCATCTGCGAGGACATATGGTATCCGGGCGGATCCCTGGAGAACGAGGTGGCCTACGGGGGCGCCGAGGTGGTGGTAAACCTCTCCGCCAGCCCCTTCGAGAGGGGTAAGCAGCTCCTGCGGGAAGGTATGCTACGAGCCCGGTCATCGGACAGCTGGGCGTTGCTGGCCTACGTCAACGCGGTGGGTGGCCAGGATGAACTGGTCTTCGACGGCGGTTCCATGGTCGTCCATCCGGAGCGGGGCAGGGTGGCCGCCGCACCCCGTTTCCGGGAGCACCTCCTACTCGTCGACGTGGACACGACGGGGATCTGGGGAAGGCGGATGGTCGTTCCCCTCCAGCGATACGTGCGCAAGGGCGCTCTCCGCAGGACGACGCGGGTCCTCGATATCGGTGGACGAAGCGGTCCACCGGCGGAAGAGCGCCCTTCCCTTTCTTGCACGGACACCCCGGAAATTACCGGAGAGGAGGAGGTCCTGCAAGCCCTCCTCCTGGGATTGAGGGATTACGTGCGCAAGAACGGTTTCCAGGAAGTGGTGCTGGGCCTGTCTGGAGGGGTGGACTCCTCCCTGGTGGCCGCCCTGGCGGTCATGGCCCTGGGACGGTCCCGGGTGCACGGGGTCTTCATGCCTTCGCGGTTTACCTCCGGCCTCTCCCGCTCCTGCGTGGAAAGGCTCGTGGATTCACTGGGCATAGACCTGGAAGAATATCCCATAGACAACATACTAGAATCCTACCTTGCCCACGCGGCCCCCGGCTTTCAGGGGAGGTGGTCGTCCCTGGCCCTGGAGAACCTCCAGGCCCGCATTCGGGGCAATATTCTCATGGGCATCTCCAATGCGCGAGGATGGCTGGTTCTGGCCACCGGCAACAAGAGCGAGCTGTCCATGGGCTACTGCACCCTCTACGGGGATATGGCCGGCGGTTTCGCGGTGATCAAGGACCTCCTCAAGAAAGATGTCTACCGGCTCTGCCGCCACGTCAACCGCCGGGAGGGCAAAGAATTGATACCCGGGGAAGTGATATCACGGGAGCCTACCGCAGAGCTCCGTGAGGATCAGAGGGATAGTGATTTCCTTCCGCCTTACGAGGCACTCGACCCCATCCTGGAGGATTATATCGAGAACGGACTCACCATCGAGGAGATGGTGAGGAAGGGATACAACCGCGCGCTGGTTACCGAGGTCGTCCGGCGCGTGGACGCCAATGAGTACAAGCGGCGCCAGGCGCCGGTGGGCATAAAGATCACCCCCCGGGCCTTCGGGCGCGACTGGCGCCTTCCCATATCCAAGCGTCCTCCCCGGGGTGGGGAGGGGACCACGGCTGGGTAAAGGGGGAAGGAGAGGGACTCACTCCTTCTTGCGAACCGGGAACCGCAGCTCGGTGATCAACTCTTCCTCCGACCTCACGGTGATGGTGTCGTTGTGGAAGACGGCCTCCCCCGGTCCCATGAGCTCGTAGCCGTTCTCCGATATCCAGCGCATGAGCCTGAAGAAGGAGTCCTGCAAGCCGGAGTGGGGTCCCTTGTGTACCAGGTAGGCCACCTCCCGGGCGGGGACCGTCTTCACCGCCGCCTCCCCGGTCTCGGCCATCCTCTTAATCTCCTCCGGCGGTTCCAGGGGCCTCATACCAACCTCCTTCCAGGTATCGCTTCGTCCTTCGGAAGTAAAACGAATGGCAAGGTTATTGTAACCGGCCTTCGGGACACGGGCGAACGCTCTCCGGCGGCCGAGACTCTTACCTCAAGGACTCGAGGAAGGCCTCCAGGCGGGTGGATATCTGCCCCTCCTGGTACTCTCGCTGGTCCACGCAATCGCCGTCGATGATCAAGACGGGCACGCCCTTTTCCTGGAGCGCCCTTTTCACCAGGGGAGCGCCGCCACAGCTCTGGCGGCATCCCCAGTGGTTGAAGTGGATGGCCCCGTCCACGCGGTATTCCTCGGCCAGCCGGGCCAGGTGGGCGGCCCTTCTCTCCGCCGGGCCCACCAGGAAGTGGCTCTCCAGCTTGGCGGCCAGTGAAACGAAGGGATCCCCGGGATCCATGGGTTCCCAGGTGGCGTGGGTGTATTCCTCGCAAACCAGGCGCGCACCGTGCCTTTCCAGGGACTGGAAGATGGACTGTGCGTACCATGGCTTGAGGTGCATCCACATGAGGCGCAGGGAACGCGGCCCGCGGCAGCCGCGCTCCCGCAGCTCTTCCGCCAGGAGGCGGTAGAACTCCACCCCCGCCTCGCTCCCCATGCAGCCCGCAAGGACGCTTACGTTGCCCATGGCGTCCTTCCCGTCCAGGGTGCAATCGTCGCGCTTGCGCATCTCCTCCACCCGGCGGAGGTAGGAGAGGGCCCGGTTGGAGAGTTCTATGGACTCCGCCAGGCCCCTGAGCATCCCCTCCCGGTCGCGGCCGGAAAGCCGTGCCATCTCCGAGGCTGCCTCTTCGAGCTGCCCCGCCAGCAGGGGAAGATCCTCCTCGCGTCCCGGAAGGGGTACGTCCACCACCAGGTGGGGGACGCCGTAGAGCTCGGAGAGGAAGGCAAAGGAAAGCACCGCCGAGTCACAGGGGTAATTGACGGAGAGAAGCAGGTCGGGTCGGGGAAGAAATCCCTCCACCGCGCACCCCAGGAGGCAGCGGTGGTAGGAGCAGGCGTCGCTGGAAAACTCTTCCTCCACGGCCCGGTCGATGAAGCGGGGAGCCAGGCCGGCAGAAGCCACCACCGCGGCGGCCATCTCGGGATAGAAGGGCAGGCATCCCAGGCCGTGGACCAGCTCGCTGGGGACCAGCAGGTTGCACCACACCACGGGAGCTTTCCCCAGGTAGGCGTCCCGGGTGGAGCGGATGAAATGGGAAAGGGACACGCGGTCCGCCTTCCACTGCGGCCGGTTCAGGGGCGAGCGGGCCAGGCCCTCCACCGTCTTCCAGAAGAGCCGGGAACGGAATATCTCCGGGGACAGCTTTTCCAGGTAGCGCTCCTTTATCGCCTCCAGGAGCCCGTTCTCCCTCTCCGCGCTCATCTCACGCACCTGCCTCCTTGCTCATGGCTCATGTCGCTCCCTTGCGGCCTTTTTCCGGGTCATCCCTCACCCGGCGATCATCTCCAGGAAGGCCTCCACGCGGGTGAGAAGCTGGCCGGCGTGACCGTCGGCGTAATCGCTCTCCAGGCGGAGCACGGGGATTTCCTCCCTCCGCAGCCTCTCCCGCAGGCGCGGGAAGTCGTACAGGTAGGAGTCGCAGAACTTGAGGGAAGCATAAATCACCCCCAGGGCTCCGCATTCCCTGGCCCTTTCCACCAGGAGCCGGTACCGCCTTTCCCCGTCCGCCATCCTGGCGCATGGGTGACGCTCCAGGTAACGCGCGGCCAGTTCCCTCAAGATGCGTGGCCTATCCGCCCCGGTCACGGGCGCCTCGGCGGTGAAGGGACGGTCACCGTTGCATAGGTCCGCCCACACCACCCGGGCCCCCGCCCGTTCCAGGATGCTCAGGAGCCCCCGTGGATTAAGGAGGTTCCCGGAGAGTAGAACGGGAACGCCCGTGGAGACATGGTCGGCCGCTTCCACCGCCGGCGCACGGTCCTCCTGCGCGGCCTGGGCCGCCGCCACCCGGGCGGCGCCCCACAGCCCTTCCACGGTACGCCGGTAGGCTAGCTGGAGTTCGCGTTCCTCCCGGCAGGCCCGCAGGAGGTCATCCGGGGTCACTCTCCGGCCCGCGAATTCCTCCAGGGCGCCGAGGAGGCGGGCAAACTCGCGGCCCAGTGCCTCCCTGCCCCTCTCGTCCGTCCTGCGGGGCAGGTCCATGAGGAAGGCGAAAGATTCCGGGAAGAGCGCTTTCCACGCGTCATGCAGGCGACGCATCCCGTCGCAGCAGTTCACGAACATGGCGTGGTGCGGTGGTGCCTGGTCCAGGGCCTGGGCAAGGCAGGCCCGGACGTAGGGACACAGCGCCGGGTGGAGGTAGGTATCCGCCGCTTCCAGCCCGTGGGGATCGCCGAAGCGCCGCACGGGACGGAAGCCGGCCGCGCGTATAAGCTCCACCGGCGTATAGGCGCAGAACCAGGCCATGTCCCGGTCAGCCATCTCCGCTCTCCTCGTTTCGATCTTCGCCCGTTAGTTTGTCCGTAGGGCGGGTATATTATATTCGTCGCACCCGCCCGCCGGGAATTGCAAACTCGTGACGGGCAGCGGGAGAAGCGAGCCCGTAGCCCAGGAAACGGGCGGGAAGGTACACCCGCAGGGAGGTTCATGCTCCACCGGCGGGTGCCGCGCAGGAGAAGGAAGCCCCGCGTTGCGGGGCGGGAGGCATAAGGGGGGAAGGGATGGATAAGTACGAATGCACGGTATGCGGCTACGTTTACGACCCGGAGAAGGGGGACCCCGACGGCGGGATCGAACCGGGAACGCCATTCGAGGACCTGCCGGACGACTGGGTTTGTCCCCAGTGCGGAGCGGACAAGGACATGTTCGAGAAAATCTGATCTGCGGACAGACTTCCTCGGGCCGTCGTGCAGGGTCCGTTAGTCGGGCCCTGTCGTTTACGGGAGAAGTGACAAGGAGGTTGCCATGAGACCGGTGGAGATAACGGAGGGCGTGCACTGGGTGGGAGCCCTGGACCCGCAACTCCGGGTTTTCGACATCATCATGAAGGCGGACCACGGCACCACTTACAATTCCTACTTGGTGACGGCGGGGGAGAAATTAGCCGTGGTGGACACGGTGAAGGCCCCCTTCTACGAGGAGTTCCTGGAGAACTTGAGGTCCCTGGTGGACGTCCGCGACATATCCTACGTTATCATCAACCACACCGAGCCCGACCATTCCGGTTCCCTGGACCTCTTCCTGAAGGAGGCTCCCAACGCCAGGGTGGTCTGCGACCGGCAGTGTCGCAACTTCGTGAAGAACATTCTCAACCGGGACGTGGACCCCATCCTGGTCCAGGACGGTGATACGCTGGACCTGGGCGGGGGTGTGGCGATGCGCTTTATTCATGCCCCCTTCCTGCACTGGCCGGACACCATGTTCACCTACCTGGAGAAGCAGAAAATCCTGTTCACCTGCGATTTCCTGGGAGCCCACTACTGCGACGACCGTCTCTTCGACGACCTGGTGGACGACTACTCGCACGCCTTCGAGTACTACTACCTGGTCATCTTCCGCCCCTTCAAGAAGTACGTGCTGGAAGCCCTGGACAAGGTGGAGAACCTTGACCTGCGGGTCATCGCCCCCAGTCACGGCCCCGTGCTGCGTTCCAACCCCCGGGCCTACATGGAGAAGTACCGGGAGTGGAGCTCGCGGCCGGTTCCCGGGGAAGAAAAGAGCCTGTTGGTATTTTATGCCAGCGCCTACGGGAACACCGCCGCCCTGGCGGAGAAGATCGCCGAGGGAGCCCGCTCCGAGGGGGTCAGGGTCACGGTCATGGACGTGGCCGCAACCGAGCTGGGCCTGATGATCGACCGCATCGAGGCGGCGGACGGTATCGCCGTGGGCTCAGCCACCATAAACGGGGATGCCGTGGAGCCGGTGTGGTACCTCCTCTCCCACCTGGCCACCCTCAACCTCAAGGGCAAGGTGGGCGCCGCCTTCGGTTCCTACGGCTGGAGCGGCGAGGCCCCCAAGCTCATCGCCGAGAGGTTGCGGGGTCTGAAGTTCAGGGTGGAGGAGGAACCGTTGCGGGTCAACCTGGTTCCCACCGGGGAGGACCTGGAGAAGGCGGCGGAGATGGGCAGGAGGCTGGCCCGTTCCCTCAAGGACAAGGAAGGTTGAGCGCCGTCCCGGCACGGATTTTCAACCCCGCCGCCCCTCGAGGCCCGCGCCCCGCCCCCGCATGTCGGTTGAGGATGCGGGAGGTCCGGAAAGGCCGCCCTTTTCCGGCTCGCCCTCAGGAACCGTGGACGGAGCACACCACCCGGGTGCCGGAAAGGGTGTAGGTCCCGCCGGAGGGGCAAGCGGGAACGCTCTGCAGGTACTTTGGTACCAGCTGCTGGATGGAGGTGGGAACCCGGCCCTCCATGGCCTGGTACTGTTGGGCCGCCGAGGATATGGCCCGGCGGTTGGCGGCGCAGGCCGCGGATTCCGCCTGGCCCACCGGTGAATTCTCCGAGGACGGGCCTCCCGTTCCCGCATCCACGGCGGTCTTGTTTTCCCCCCCGCACCCCGCGAGAACCAGCGCGAGGATCAGCAGGACGGCCGCCAGAATGGCCGGCATACTCCTTTTCATGCTCACCTCCAAGGCCTTTTTCGCCCGCTCTTCGGAAATCGTCCGGCGGCGGAGACGGCTTTAACCGAGTTCAAGCCTGGCCGGTTTCCCTTTCCCGGATGGCCCGCACCAGGGTCTTTTTAGCTACGTGGTTGATGATACTGGGAGGGTTTTCCAGGACGGCCGCACGCCACTCTTCAAGGGGGCGGTCGGCTTGGCAGAAGGCCTCGTAGAGGGCCTCCTGGAGGACGGAGAGGTTGGGTTCGATGTAGATCTCGTAGATGTATCTCTGCGGCCCGGACAACTGTTCCACGTCCTTGGAAAGGACTTCCATGAACTCGCGCTTGATGCGCTTGTTCCGGTTCCTGATGTAATAATCGTTCAATACCTGCAGGAAATCCACCATGCTCCCTTACCTTCCCCTCCGGCCCTTCTCATGCGCACAATGATATGGCTTCCGGCGATAAAATCAATAAGCCGCCGTCAATAACCGTGTCTCTAACCGTCCGTGACAAAAATCGGCAGTCGCTGGACGCCCCTTTAGGGAAAAAGGGGGAAAGCGCTGAGAGGTCGTGATAGGAGTTAATGCGTCCACCCCTTCCTGCGCCTTCCGGCTGGCCTTCATCAACCGAAAAGTCCCTTTTCATCTTCCGGGAAGCCTGCGTTACGGGAGTTGCGGTCCAGGTGCAGGGAAGCGGTCGGATAGGAAGGCAGGAGGGGAGAAAAGAAAAGCCGGGAATCTGCTGGACTTTCCCCGGCTTTCAGGTGGTGGAGCCGATGGGATTTGAACCCACGACCTCTGCCGTGCGAAGGCAGCGCTCTCCCGCTGAGCTACGGCCCCGGAACAGGGACTATTTTAACAGACTTCGCGGGTTCACGCATGGCCCCCGGGCAGGACTCGGGCGTTGATCGGGGTCCGGAAGGATGGTGGCCTTTCCTTCCATCCATGTGCGTGTTGAAGCCGGACACCGAAATTCCGAGGCCAGGCTCGTCACGGCCGACAGGGATTCCCGCGCACCACCTTCCGGTCTCTCCGCGTCGGGGGGCGAGCCCCAAGCTAAGCCTCACGGAGTCGCGGCGTGTCCGTCTTCAGTGGTCCGCAGGGCTTGCAGGGACTATAGTATTTGTATCTGATGACCGGTTGGCGGCGAGAAGGACGGCCGGAAGCGCGGAGGGAGAAGGAGAAGAAAACCGGTGCGGGAAGAGGCGAGATGTTGAGGGAAAGAGCGACCGGAAGGGGCGGCCGCGGGGGCCGGAGGCGAGGCACAAGTTCCCGACCGAGCCTGGCCATCCTGCTATCCTTCCTGATAGCACTGTCCCTATTCCTGGCGTCCTGCGCTTCCGGAGGCGGGAGCGGGAAGGCGGGGGAGGGGGAAAGCGAGGTCGTTCCCGTTGAGCCCTCTGGGTATGACAACCATTTTTCCTTTCTGGTCTGCGGCGACCCTCACGGCCGCACCGACCTCCTGGCCGAGATCATCTCCCGGGCCGGGGAGGGGGAGTTCCTGGTGGTGTTGGGAGACATCACCACCGGGAAGGGTGTGGAGGAAATGCGCAGGATGAAGGATTTCCTGGACGGCAGCGGGATAACCTACCACGTCATCCCCGGCGACAACGACATGCCCGGGAGCTCCCTTAAGGCTTTCTGGGAGGTATTCGGCGCCGATTACTATTCCCTTGACATCCAGGAGACACACCTCGTTTTCCTGAACAACGCGGTGGCGGGTGTAGGGTGTCCGCCGCGGGAGCTCTCCTGGCTGCGGGAGGACCTGGCCGGCGCGGTGGACAAGCTGGTCATCGCCTTCGCCCACGTGGCCCCGGGAGCGCCCGTGGATATCGGTAAGAGCGGGTTCGTGGCCCGGGAGTCGGAGAGCAACCGGGAGATGAAGGATATACTGGCCGCCGCCGGGGCCCCCGTTATCTACTGCGGGCACATCCACGCCTACATGCTTTACGCTTCCGGGCCGCCGCGGGTGGTGGTCACCGGGGGAGCGGGAGCCAGGCCGCACCTCTCGGAGGAGAGCGGGGGCTTTCATCACTTCCTGCGAGTCATCGTGGAGAACGACCAGGTGAGGGAGGAGGTCATTCCGCTTTAGGCCCCGGAGCAAAGCTGTTGCGGGTTATCGATAGGGGCAAGACTCCGGCGGAGGGAAATATGAGGTGGATCCCTGGAGGAAAGGGGGAGGATAGTAGCTCGATAAAAGGGGAAGACCCCGTCGGGGGGAACGGGGTCTTGAGTCTGGCAGCTAGTTCGCTTGCGCCCTTTGAGGGAATTGCCGGTAAACTCATGGGGGACACCTAGCTACCGATTCATATATCGGAAAATATCCCCGCGGCTTTAGGGTCATTTTGTACCGCGTGTTTCCTCCATGAACTTCGGGAATACGGCTTTCAGATCCCGAGCATGTCCTTCAGGGCGGCGGCCTGGCGCCTGGAGACCGGAATACGGCTCTCGCCCTGGTCCTTGAGGGTCACCACCAAGGCGTTGCGAGACAGCCTGATGATCTGGTTGACCTTTCTGAGGTTGACGATGTAGCTGCGGTGGGTACGGAAGAAGTTCCGGCTGTCCAGCATCTTCTCCAGTTCCGCAAGGGTGTAGGTGGTGAGGTAGGATTCATCGAAGGTGTGGATGTTGGCGTATTCGTGCTTGGTGTCTATGTAGTAGATGTCCTCCATGGGGATGAGCTTGATGGCCTCTCCCCTCTGCACCGGGATCTGATTCAGCACCGCCCTTTCCCGCTCCTCGCCGGCGGAAATGCGCCGGGCCCGCCCCACCCGGTCCAGGATAACTTTCACCCGGGCGGCCAGCTCCAGGGGACTGAAGGGCTTGGGCACGTAATCATCCGCCCCCCCGCGCAGGCCGATAACCTTGGATCTCTCATCGTCGATGGCCGTGAGCATGATAACCGGGATGTCCCGGGTCCCCTCGTCGGACTTGAGGCGCATAAGTACCTGCCAGCCGTCCAGCTTGGGCATCATGACATCCAGGATAATGAGGTCGGGGTGGACCTCCTCCACCATCTTCAGGCCTTCCTCCCCGTCCGCGGCCAGGAAGACCTCGTAATTGTCCAGGCGGAGGTTTAACTCCACCACGTTGGATATGGCCGGATCGTCCTCTATGAGCAGGATCCGGTACCTCTTTTCCTCGGCCATGAGCCCTCCCTGGTCTCCGCCTGCTTAAAATCTTCAAACCCAGGATATTATGAATTTCGTCAGCGCTTACGACCTTCTTAATAATCAACGACTCACTTGGTGCGGCGGTCTATGAAATAGGTGCTCCCGGGGATGGACTTGGCGTATTTAAGGGTCTCCTTGGCGATCTCGCCCACCTCCCAGTGGGTGGTTATCCTCCTCTTCTGGTTGCTGGCCACCCCGATGCTCAGGGTCATGATGGGTATGTAGTTCTCCCTTCCCACGCGGTCCATGAGGATGGAATACCCGCGCTTGAGGTCCTCCTCCCGGTAAAAGGAGGGCACCTTCTGTTCGAAGGCGGAGATTATCTCCTCGGCGATGCGGGAGGCCTTCTCCGGAGTGGTCAGGATCACGAAATCGTCTCCCCCGCCATGCCCGATGAAGTCGTCGTAGTTGCCGAAACGTCGGACGGTCTCGTCTATGATGGAGGCCAACTCCCGGATAACCGTGTCTCCCTGCGGGAACCCGTAGATCTCGTTGTAAGGCTTGAAGTTGTCGATGTCCACGTACAGGGCGGCGAACTTGAGGTTCTTGGCCAGGCGGCGCTTGGTCTCCGCTTCTATGGATATGCTTCCGGGCATCCCGGTGAGGGGACTCACGTCGCGCTTCTGCTTGGCCCGGATGAGGTTGACGACGATACGCGCCACCAGGTCGGAGAAGTCGAAGGGCTTGGTGATGAAATCATCCGCCCCGGCCTCGATGCTGGCCACCTTGTCCTGGGCCTGGGTTTTGGCGGAAAGCATGACCACGGGTATCTGGTTGGTCCTCCCGTCGGCTTTGAGGCGTCGACATATTTCCAGGCCGTCCATTTCCGGCATGAGGATATCGCAGAGGATGAGGTCCGGTTTCACCTCGTGGACCATGCGCAGGGCTTCCTCCCCCTCCTGAGTGGTGAAGACCTCGTATCCCTCCACCTCCAGGTTGAAGCGGATGATGTCCAGGATGTTTTTCTCGTCGTCCACCACCAGTATCCTGACGGGATTTTTGGGCCTTTCCAACGGCGTTCCCCCTCGCTCAATCGTGGTCCTCCACCATGTCCATGTGGGTCTCTGAATCCGGTTCCCGCGATCCATGCCCGGACTCCTGAAGCAGGGGCAGGGTGAAGTGGAAGGTGCTCCCCTTCCCCGGTTCGCTTTCCACCCATATGTTTCCGCCGTGTGCTTCCACGATGCTCTTGCTGACGTACAAGCCCAGCCCGGTTCCGTAGACCTCGCGCGTGGATCGGTTGTCCACGCGGTGGAACTTCTCGAAGATGTGCGGGATATGCTCGGCGGGGATGCCCACGCCGGGATCGGTGATGCTGCACCGGACCATGTGGCGCTGCTTCCCGATGCCCACCCTGACCTCGCCCCCCTGCGGGGAGTACTTGATGGCGTTGTCCAGGAGGTTCATCAACACCTGTTCGATCTTGTCCGGGTCGGCGTAGACCTTGGTGTTGTCGCATTCCGGTGCCAGGATCAGCGTATGTTTTGCGGATTGCGACTCCAGCTTCCCCACCACGATCTCCGCCAGCTTGACTAGGTCAAACTCCCGCTTCTTGAGCTCCAGGCGGCCCGATTCAATGCGTGACATGTCCAGGAGATCGGAAATAAGCCGGGTGAGGCGGTCGGTTTCCTCCTCGATCACCCTGAGGAACTGCTGGCGGGTTTCCTCGTCGAAGCTCACATCCCGGCGGCGCAGGGTGGCCGTGTAGGCCTTGATGGAGGTCAGGGGGGTGCGCAGCTCATGGGACACGGTGGAAACGAAATCGGACTTGGCCTGTTCTAGTTCCCGCAAGGTGGTGACGTCCCGGATGATGGCAATGATTCCCAGGCTCTTCCCCGGCTCGTCCTCGATGAGGGAGGTCTCCACCTTCAGGACCTTCCTCTCCGGGCCCTCCAGGCGGATTTCTTCGGCCATCTCCCGCCCGGAGTTGAGGCTCCGAAGGAAGAGGTTGGCCAGGGCCGGGATGCGGATGACCTCCTTGACGTGGCGCTGTTCTATGTAGGAGAAGGGTGGGAGGCCAAGTATCCTTTCCGCGGCGGAGTTGACCAGGATTACCCGGGCGTCGTTGTTCACGGCGATCACCCCGTCGGCGATGGAGAAGAGCATGGCCTCCGTGCGCCGCTGGTCCTCGGCCATCATGCGGTAGAGGTTGGCGTTCTCCAGGGCGATGGCCGCCTGGCTGGCGAAAAGGCTGAGCAGCCTCTGATCGTCGTCTCCGAAGGAACGCTCCACGGGGGGGATGGCCACCTCCAGTACGCCCGTGGTCGTACCCCGCCAGGTGATGGGTACCGCGAGATAGGATAGGGGCTCCCGCATGCCTTCTCCCCAGGCTCCGGCGTGGTGAGGCTCCACCCTGGCCAGGCGCACCGGTTCCCCGGAGGCGGCGGCTTTGCCGGCGTAATATTCACCAGGGCGGAAGGACCGTCCAACCAGCTCTGCGCCGAGACCGTGGACGGCCTTCACTCGGAAGGATTCGTCCTCCTCCCGCAGGGAGAGGAGGCCGATCTCCGCGCCGACCAGCTCCACTGCCTTTTGCAGGAGAAGGTCGGGCAGGTTCCCGGTATCCAGGTCCCGGGCCAGGGAGCGGCCCAGCTCGTAGAGGGCGGACTGTTCCTCCACCCGGCGGGCGATGAGGAGGAGCAAGTCGTCGCGTATCTCCTCCACCTTCACCCTTTCGGTGATGTCGTCCAGTATGATCACCCATCCGGCGGCGGGTTCGTAGCCCGCCCGGATGGGTGAGACGCGCACGGACAAGGTACGTTCCGGGGCTCCAGCCAGCCGGGTCTCGAAGCTTCCCCCGCCGTTTCTTGACCCCGCTTTCCCTTCCGGACGCAGGTATTCCCACAGTGGCTCGGTGTCCACCAGGGCGTCCTCCAGGATGTCTTTCAGGGGGGCATGCGGCGGAAGGTTCTCCAGCCCCAGGAGGTCGCGGGCGGCCTGGTTGGCCATGACCACTTTTCCGGCCGCGTCGCATACCAGGAGACCGCTGCTCATGCTGCTCACGATGACCTCGCTCCTGGAGAGCACCATCTGGTAGAGCTCGGAGCGGGCTATGGCCGAGGCGGCCAAGTTGGAGATGGTGACCAGGAGCTGGACGTCCTCGCGGGAGAAGTGGTGCGGCGATGTGCTGGCGAAACAGAGCACACCCATGGGTTCGCCGCCCATGAGTATGGGAGCGGCCAACAGCGCCTCCACCTTGTCCGGGACCGGGCTGCAGACCGCGGGAACATATCCGCTCTCCCCCCGCTTTATGAGCAGCGGCTTCTTTTCCTTGGCCACCCTGCCTATGATGCCCTGGCCGACCTCGATCTCCTTTACCGTTGTCTCTCCGGAAGCGGGGAGGATAAAGTCCTGGAGCTTGAGTTTTCCCGACCCCCGGTCCAGGAGCCAGACGGATCCCAGGTCGGCTTCCAGGAGCTCGGCGGTGGATTGCAACAGGAAGCTCAGGGTCTCCGAGAGATCCACCTTCTCCATGAGCTGAGAACTCACGCGGTAAAGATATTCTATGCGCCTGGTCCTGGCATGCTCGCGCCTGTCCAGCTCGGCGATAAAGGAGATGAAGACGGAGATGCCGAGGAGGGCGAAGATATCCACCAGCAGGCCCGCCCCGTCGGTTTCCATCCGGATTCCTTCGAGGAAGCAGACCAGCGCGTAGAGTGCGCCTGCCGCAGCGGACACCAGGAGAGTGAGGGTCCACTGGTCGAAGAAGGAGAGCACCACTACCAGGAGGAGAAGGAGCGGGAAGAGAGGACTCCGAACCCCCCCGGTCCCGTATATAAGGAGGCAGGTGGAGGCGATGTCCCCGACCAGGAGGGGCAGCCCGCTTTTCCGGAAGGAAGGTGTGAACCTGGGCCTAAGGAGCAGGTGGTAGAGGAGCCCCAGGAGGCCCATGACCGAAAGCCCCGCCGCCCACAGCGGGTAGGATGGAGGCTCCCCCGCATAGAGCGGGTAGAGGCCCACCGCGAGGAAGGCCGCCCAGTGGGGCACCGGCAACCAGCGCGACGTCTTCATGACAAAGATAATATCGTTGTTCGTTTCCCTTTCATTGAGAGCCCTTTACCTGTCTGATAACGACGGCGCTTCTCGATGAAGTTCAATCCGCCCGAAATAATATTTCCATTTTCAGGTGGAGAAGCCTTCTTTCGGATAGGTAATTTTCCGGAGAAGATAGGAGGCCGGGAATTATACAGGCATGCCGTTCTTACTTTCGAATGCGAAAATGGTGAAACAAGTAAAACGATATGAGGTCGGGAATCTGCCGGGCATACCATTCCCTTCCTGCGGATGTGGTGTAAGATCTGCAAAACCAGGCCTGCCTTCCCTTTCCCGGGCCGGGTCCCATGACACATGCTTCCTTCACGAGAGCCCGTTTGCGGCCCGGAATAAAAATATGAATGCGGGCTGCGGTGGGTGGTCCACCCTGCTATGATGGATGGGGAAGGGGGAAGCACATGGCCTTACAGGTGGGGATCATCGGTCTTCCCAATTCCGGGAAGTCCACCATCTTCAACGCCCTGACCCGGGCCGGGGCCGCGGTGGCGGGATATCCCTTCACCACCGTGGATCCCAATTACGGGGTGGCCGCGGTACCCGATCCGCGCCTAGAGAAGGTCGCCGCGGCGGCCGGTTGCGCCCGCGTTGTGCCTGCCGACCTGCGAGTGGTGGACATAGCCGGCCTGGTGAAGGGCGCCCACCGGGGAGAAGGGCTGGGCAACCGCTTCCTGGCCCACATCCGGGAGGTGGACGCCGTGGCCCATGCCGTGCGCTGCTTCTCCGCCCCCGACGTGCCCCACGTGCGGCCTGAGCTGGATCCCGCCGCGGACATCGCCCTGGTGAACACCGAGCTCATCCTGGCCGACCTGGAGTCGGTGGCCCGGCGCAAGGAGAGGATAGGCAAGGCTGCCCGCAGCGGGGACCGGGAGAAGGCGCTCGAGCTGGAGGTCCTGCTGAAGGTGGAGGAAGGGCTGAACCGGGGAATTCCCGTGCGCGGGCAGGAACTGGAAGACGAGGAGCGCGAGGCCCTGGCCGGCCTTTTCCTGCTCACCGCCAAGCCGGTCATCTACGTGGCCAACCTGGGCGAGGAGTGGCTGGGGGAGGACGGTTCCCTCCTGGAGGAGGTGCGCCGGGTGGCGGAGGCGGAAGGGGCGGAGGTGGTGGCCTTCTGCGCCAAGCTGGAGGCGGAGATCGAGGAGCTGGAGCCCGGGGAGATGCGCGAGTTCCTGGAGGCCTACGGAATCGAGAAGCCGGGACTGGAGCTTTTCGTCCAGCGTTGTTACTGTCTTCTGGGCCTGATAACCTTTTTCACCACCGAGTCCGGCGAGTGCCGCGCCTGGCCGTTGCGCCGGGGAAGCACCGCGGCGCAGGCGGCGGGCAGGATACACACGGACATGGAGAAGGGGTTCATCCACGCCGAGGTGTTGGGCTGGGAGGAGTTCCTCGCCCACGGTTCCTTCCATGCCGCCAGGGAGAAGGGAGCGGTCCGCATGGAGGGACGCGATTACGTGGTGCAGGACGGCGACGTCATGCTCTTCCGCTTCCACTGAGCGGAAATCCGCTGGAGGGAGGGATCAGACCTCGGATTTCTTGAGCAGGTGGCGGATAACCAGTTGGGCTCCCGTATGGGGGTCGATTTCCCGGGTCTCCACCAGCTTCCTTACCAGCTCCACCATCTCCGGGTCCTCGCGCAGGGCGCGGGAGACCGTGCTTTCCACCCTCCGGTTTATTATCTCCTGCAGCTCGGCCAGTATCCTTTCCCTTGCTTTCTTTTCCAGCAGGCCCTTCTCCTGCAGGTAGCGGTAATGGTCCAGGACGGCGTCCGCCAGCTGGTCCACGCCCTGTCCGGTGGTGGCCACGGTGCGGATGACCGGAGGCACGCGGTCCTCGTCCCGCTGGGACATCTCCAGCATCATGGTTATCTCCGTGTAAGTGCGGCCTGCGTCCTCCCGGTCCGCCTTGTTGACCACGAAGATGTCCCCTATTTCCATGATCCCCGCTTTAAGGGCTTGTATCTCGTCCCCGCCCCCGGGCATGGTGACCACCACCGAGGTGTGGGCCAGCCGCACGATGTCCACCTCCACCTGGCCCGCCCCCACCGTTTCCACGATGACCAGGTCCTTGCCGAAGGCGTCTAGGATGTTGACCGCGTCGTTGGTGGCCACGGACACCCCGCCCAGGGAGCCGCGGGTCCCCATGGAGCGGATGAAGACCTCGGGATCGGTGGCCAGGTCCTGCATACGCACGCGGTCTCCCAACACCGCGCCGCCGGTGAAGGGGCTGGTGGGGTCGACGGCGATGATGCCTACGCTCTTTCCCCGCCGGCGCAGCTCCTTGGTCAGGGCGTTCACCAGGGTGCTCTTGCCGCTTCCCGGGGCACCGGTAATACCCACGATGTGGGCCCTGCCGGTATATTCGTGGAGCTTGCGGATGGGTTCGCGTGCGGCGGGATCTCCGTTTTCTACGAGGGTGATCAGCCTGGCCACGGCACGGCGGTCCCCCTGCAGGAGACGGGCCAGCAGGTCGTCCATCTTCCCTCCTTGCTCGGGTTTTTCCTCATTATAATCGACATTTCCGCGCCGGAAGTCAAAGCAGAGCCGGCAGGCGGGGAAGGCATCTCCTTTGTGTGCTTCACAGAAGTCGCCTCCCTTTAAAGTACACATTTACTAAATATAACATGGGAGGAGCAATGTATTTCCGGCTTCTCGGAACGTCCCCTCAGGCGTGCGTGACGTGGAGAGCGGCGGGTCTGGAGGAAGCATCCCCCGCGCCACAAACTCGATCCGCGAGGTGATATACCCCCCAAGCTTGACCATGGGAGTGCAGAGGCGCTGATTCCGCAAGACGTCCATCCGCGGGGTGGTGCGCCTGGAAGGGTACCGGTGTATGCTTACACCATGCGCCGGGTGAGCATCGTGAACCTTTCCCGCGGGACGGTACTGGCGGAGGAAGCGGAGGTGGCGGAAACCTCCGCATCACGTCGTCGCGGCCTTCTGGGACGGGACCGCCTTTTCGAAGGTGGGGGACTCCTCATCATCCCCTGCCGGCAGGTACATACCTTCGGAATGCGCTTTCCCATCGACGTCGTCTTCGTGGACGAGGCCCTCAGGGTCGTCCGCCTGGTGAAGCGCCTGCGTCCCGGAAGGCTGAGTCCCTTCGTCCTGCGTGCCCGCACCGCTTTAGAGCTTCCCGAGGGAACCATCGAAAGGACGGGCACCCGGTCCGGCGACAGCCTGGACATAAGGACCATTTAGGCGAGCCGCCGGACGTCCCATGTGTCCGGGAACGTGCTGGGATGCCGGACGTGCCTCCCGCCCTCGCTTACCGCTCGGAAAACACTGGGAAACGTCGCAGGATATGGCTTGACCTTTCCTCGTCCGTGCATGCCGGGATCGCCGTATCCTGGTCCATTCCACGCCCGTGAACATGATTGATTGCCTTCTTCCGGGGATGGAAGGAATTCGTTGTCTTACGCACCCATGACCCCTTTCGTTTACGGACGCCTAGCTTACGCCTTATCATGGAGGCATGATCGGTTGGAGCATTACCCGCTTCTTCCCCTCCGGAAAGGAGGAAGCCGACGACCGGGTGGTGGTCGAGCTTCCCCTGGAGATTATGGTCAACGGCATGCCCCTGGTGGCCCTCATGCGCTTGCCCGGCATGGACAAGGAGCTGGCCGTGGGTTTCTGCCTCACGGAGGGGATCATCGATGACGTGGGGCGCATCAACCTCATCCGGCACTGTGGCTCCCTGGAAGCGGAGGCCGCGGTGGGTGGGAGAGGGGAAGGGGACGGCCTGGACCGCGGGAACGTGGTGGAGATGGAGGTGGAGAGCCCCCGGGGAACGGACAGGTTCTCCTCCACCTACGTGGTGCGTACCGGGTGTGGGGGAGCGGACCTCTCGGCGGTGGAGGACTATCACCAAGGCTGGGTGACCTCGGAATTACAGGTTCCCTCCCATGTCCTTTACGGGCTGGAGGAAAAACTGACTGCCAGGCAGGAGGTCTTCCGCGCCACCGGGGGCACCCACGGGGCGGGCATCTTCGACGCCGGGGGCGAGCCACTGGTGGTGGCCGAGGACGTAGGGAGGCACAACGCCTTGGACAAGGCGGTGGGTTGGTGCGCGCTGCGCGGCATTTCCCTGGAGGACAAGATCCTCGTGCTCTCCGGGCGCGTCAGCTTCGAGATGGCCTTGAAAGCGGTGAGGGTGAGGATACCGGTGTTGGTCTCCGTGGCCGCGCCCACTTCCCTGGGGCTCCGCATCGCCGAGCGGGCTGGCCTTACCGTGGTGGGCTTCTGCGATGGAAAGAGGTTCAACGTATACACCCACGGGTGGAGGATCCTTTCATGAAACGTGAAGGCGCGCCGGCTCTGGGGAATACTTGACGGGGGAATAGGATGACCAGCCCGATGAGATGTTGTTTCTTGAGTATGGGGATTATTCCTCTTCGGGGAGCATCCCGTTTTTACCCGTATAACCAAGGAATCGGCGATGGTTACATCTGCCCTCCGGGAGGTCCAGGGCCATGAATCTCCCGGGACCCGCCGATGCAAAGGCCGGGTATTTCGCGGCCGCAGTCTTGGCCGGGGGGAGGGGGAAACGCCTGGGAATGGACAAGACCTCCCTGGAGATAGACGGCAAGAGCGTGCTGGGGCGCATCGTCAACGTGCTCAAGTACATATTTCCCCGTATCCTCGTGGTGGTCCAGGGAGACAACCATGCCGTGCAGGCCGTTGCCGGCGATGGGGTGAGGGTGGTGAACGACCTCTTACCGAGAAAGGGCCCGCTGGGGGGTATATACACTGCCCTGGAATATTCTACCAAGCCATACGTGTTCGTGATGGCCTGCGACATGCCTTACCCGAGCCCGGAACTCATCCGTCTTCTGCTCTCCCGGGCCCCGGGCCGGGAAGCGGTGGTTCCGCGGCGCGGACGGTACATCGAGCCGCTCTTCGCTGTTTATTCCCGGGATATACGGAAGATGGTCAGGGAGAGGTTGGAAGGCGGGAGATTGAAAATCCACGAGGTCCTCGAGGATCTTGACGTTTGCTATGTTGAGGAGGAGGAGATAGCGGAGCGCGATCCCGGATTCCTTTCCTTCTTCAATATCAACACCCCCGAGGATCTGGAGAGGGCCCGCCGCCTCCTGGGTCCCGAGCCGGATGGTTGACACGGGCCTGCCCTCGCATGGAAGAGTTGGCCGGGAGCGTCTGAGACGAGCGGGGCGCGAGCGGTACATGCCTTCCACCGATATACCGATACCCTGTGGAGGTCCGTTCCTGGCGATATTATGCGAGCGGTGTACCGCGGCTCCCTTTTCCAGCCACTTGATGGTGGATGCCGGAAGGGCAGTGGCTTCAGGTGGTGGTCAGTGGCAAGGATTACCAGAAAAGGCTACCCACCCCGAAGGCCAGGAAGACGATCCCGGAGATGCGGCGCATCCACAAGGGAGGCACGAGCCGCGATATCCCGGTGCCCACGAGGGCCCCGATCAGGGAGGTGAGGCTCAAGGCCAGCGTCCCTCCCAGGAATATCAGGAGCGGGTAGGAGTACCTGGCGGACAGGGCCAGGAGGGAGAGCTGGGTTTTATCCCCCAGCTCCATGAGGGAGACGAGCAGGAAGACGGAGAGGAAAGGATTTCGCGCCCGGGCTCTCTCCCTTTCGCCCTCCTCCTTTTCTCGCCCCAGAAGGATGAGGGTTCCGATGAGGATGAACAGCCCGGCCGCGCCGTATCGAACGACATTCTCCGGCAGGAACTCGTAGAGGGTCGCTCCCACGGTCACGGCCAGGGCGTTGAGCAGGGCGAAGGCCGTCGACGCCCCGGCGAAGACCATCTTCCAGCCGTGTCGACCGGCCAGGGTCAGGATGACCAGCTGGGTCTTGTCCCCCAGCTCGGCCACGAACAGGAGTCCGAAGGCGGCCAGAAATGCTTTCCACCACATGGGTAGAGATTACCATGTGGCCCATCCCTTGCCGCTCCGATTCCTCCTTCCTTCCCACCGCATCGGCGGGGATCGCCCTGCTCGGTTTCCGGTACGGTCCTCACCGGGGAAATGCCGGCCGGTCCTTGAACCATTCCTCGCCACCCGGGGTCGCCGGGGCGTGGCCCCGATAAGTTGCTGGCAAGATCATCCATAGCCGGAAAGCGGGGTGGTGATGGGGAGCGTGGGTCGCGAGGGGCGGGGAGGAAAAAGTCGGCCGCGGTGGGTGCACCCGGCTGGGGGTCAACCTCCGCGACAGGATTCCAGGAAGGTGCCAATGCGGCGCGCGTATTCCTCTCCCGCCACCAGGGAGACGTCGTTGTGCCCGGCGCCGAGCACCAGGTAGAGTTCCTTCGGTTCAGGGGCTGCCCGGAAGAGTTCCAGTCCTTCCTCCACGGGGATGAGCTCGTCCCGGTCGCCGTGGATGACCAGGACCGGGCAGCGGACGTCCCCCATCTTCTCTAGGCTGGCATAGCTCTCCCCCAGCGGCACGCCGCGGGGCAGGAAGGGGAAGAGCCTGCGGGCCACGGAGGCCAGGGAGGTGAAGGTGGATTCCAGGACCAGGGCCCGCAGGGGCCTCCCGCGGGCGACCTCGCAGGCCACCGCGCCGCCCAGGGATTTCCCGAAGACGATTATCTCTTCCTCCGGAACGCCCTCGTTCTTCAGCCATCCCAGGGCCGCCTCCCCGTCCAGGTAGAGCCCTCTCTCGTGGGGTTTGCCCCCGCTCTTCCCGTAGCCGTGGTAGTCGATGAGCAGCATGCGGCAGCCCAGCGGCTCCAGCTCCCGGTGGACCAGCGACCAGCTGTAGACCTCCTGGGCATTGCCGTGCAGGAAGAGGATCACCGGGGCGCCTTCCGGTTCCTTCCACCACAGCCCGTGGATGCGCACCCCGTCCGCGCATTCCAACCACACCTCCTCCGCCCCCTCCGCCCAGGGAGGGGGAGGGAGGTCGGCGGGAAGGCGGTCCGGATAATACAGGAATCTCCGCGCCAGCCCCTCCAGACCCTTCATCCTCCAAGTTCCTTTATCCCAAGAGCAGTTAACCGGGCAATATTCCCTCCATGAAAGAAGCCCGCAGACAATCCTCTCTCCGTTCTTGCAGTTTCAATCGCTTAGGCTAGGCTCCGTGTCACTTCGGGCAACCTATGCCGGGATGCCGGAGCCGTGTTATATCGTGCATCGTTTATTCATTCCGATCCTAATATATCCCTTTTGCCATCCTTTCCAGACTATGTTGATGAGGAAGCCTGGGGTAGATACTTATAGTGGTCCCAATTGAACCCTTCATTTAGACGTCACCTTGCTTCTCTTCTGTACCTCACCTTGCTTCTCTTCTTGCTTTACAAAGCAAGTATAGGGGGTGTCCATCATGTTCCTGAACCTGGGCAGTAGGACGCCGCGCTTCCCTGATGTGGAAGACCGGACACGAACCGCGCCTCGGGCAGGTCCGTATGCGGATTCTTCTCAAACGAGGTCGTTCAGTCATGGGGGTTCTAGCAATTGCCTGATCTCGGGACCGGGTTTTCGCTGAGCAGGGATGATATATGGTTCGAGCAGGACTTTCGGGATTGAAAGAAGTTGGGAGACCGGTCAACGGTGGTTTTTCAGCTCGCGTTAAAGGTTTAGGATAATAGCTGAAGGTCGGGAAACAGGGGTAAAAGCCGATGGAAGGCCGACATACGGAGCGGATAAGTTTTCCTCCTCACTGCCGGCTTCTGGACGGATCAGATCCTTCCCCCGAGGAAGGATGGAGGGAGGCGGTTATCTCCGGCGGGGAACACCTGAAGAGGGTTTTGGACGAATACGGGGAGATGGGTTTCGAGTGCCTGCTGGAGGAACTGGGGGATGAGGACGTGGAGGGATGCGCGAAGTGCTACTTGCTGGGCGGTGAGCGCATGTTCCGGGTTTACGTGCGCCGTGTGCTCCGCGGAGAGGGCGAAAACGAGGGTTAAGAACAATGCCCGCCGGTGGCGGCGGGCATGAGGGTCGAGTCCCAAGGGGTACTTCCGGTTTATGAACGATGGGGTAATCAGCCCTTCTTCTCCTCCTGGGCCTTGCGCTTGGCCATCTCCTCCTCGCGCAGGGCGCGGCGGAGAATCTTGCCCACCATGGTCTTGGGCAGCTCGGGGCGGAACTCCACCAGGCGGGGGACCTTGTAGGGGGCCAGGCGCTCCCGGCAGAAGGAGATGATCTCCTCCTCGGTGCACTCGCACCCCTCCTTGAGCACGATGAAGGCCTTGACCGTCTCCCCCCGGTACTCGTCGGGGACTCCCACGGTCACCGCCTCCTGCACCTTGGGGTGCTCGTAGAGGACCTCGTCCACCTCGCGGGGGTAGATATTGAAGCCGCCGGCGATGATCATGTCCTTCTTGCGGTCCACGATGTAGAAGTAGCCGTCCTCGTCCATGGTGGCGATGTCCCCGGTGTACAGCCAGCCGTCGCGCAGCGTCTCCGCGGTCTCCTCCGGTTTCTGCCAGTAGCCCTTCATCACCTGGGGTCCCCGGATGATGAGCTCCCCCGGCTCGCCCACACCAAGCTCCGTCTTCCCGGTTTCCACGTCCACGATCTTGGCCTCCGTGTCCGGGAAGGGGATGCCGATGGAGCCCACTTTCTTCAGGCCGAAGACGGGGTTGGAATGGGTCACCGGGGAGGCCTCAGAGAGCCCGTAGCCCTCGGCGAAGATGCCCCCGGAGATGCGGCTGAACTTGCGGATGACCTCCACGGGGATGGGGGCCGAGCCGGAGTTGCACAGCCTTATCTTGTCCACCCCGTAGGAGAGGGCGTCGGGGTGGTTGAGGATGGCCACGTACAGAGTGGGCACCCCGGGGAAGAAGTTGGGCTTGTACTTTTGGATGACCTGGAGCATCATGTTGATCTCGAATTGGGGGATGAGGATCATGGTGGCTGCGTTGGCGATGGCCGTGTTCATGCCCACCGTCTGCCCGTAGGAGTGGAAGAAGGGGATGACGTCTAGGTAAACGTCCTTACCCCGCTCGGTGAACTCCTTAGCCCAGAACATGCATTGGGTGGCGTTGGCCACCAGGTTGAAGTGAGTGAGCATGACCCCCTTGGGCAGGCCGGTGGTGCCTCCTGTGTACTGCAGGGCGGCCAGGTCCTCCTCGGGATCGATCTCCACCTCGGGGACCTCCGGCTCCGCCTCGGCGATTATCTCCTTCAGATAATACACCCCGGGGCCCTTTTCCACGTTGGGTGGCGCCGGGGTCTCCATGTAGTCGGTGATGCTGGAGGCGATGAGGCGCTTGAGGGGGCTCTTGTCCTTCACCGCCTGGATGCGGGCGTCGAAGAGGTCCAGGTAGATGAGGGTCTCCGCCCCGGAGTCGTTGAACTCATACTCCAGCTCCCTCTCCACGTGCAGGGGACTGATGTTCACCACCGTGGCCCCGGCCTCCAGGACCCCGTAGTAGGAGATGATGAACTGGGGACAGTTGGGGAGCATTATGGCCACGCGGTCTCCCTTCTGCACCCCCATGCCTCGCAGAGCGGTGGCCAGGCGTCTTACCTGATCGCGCAGCTCGCCGTAGGTGAGCTTCTGATCGAAGAAGATAGTGGCCACGTTCTCGTCGTATTTCACGCAGGTCATTTCCAAGAGCTGGTACAGGGGCACACGTGGGTAGCGGATGCTCTCGGGGACGAAGTAGTCGTAGTGCTTGAGCCAGACCTTTTCCATGTTTCTCACTCCCTCCTCTGTCGGCGCCCGTGCCTTAATAAGAAGAAGGGCTTGACGGGTTCAGTCCCGTGGTCAAGCCCTCCGTTCCTCCTTCGAAAAAGTGTAATTATAGACCATCGCCTTGACTTTCGCGGAACGCAGCCATCCCCATTCAGCACTTAATAATAGGATATATGCCTGGTGAGCAAGGTGTCAAACCAATGCAGGCAAGCCGGTATACGGCTCGGATTCGAATCGCCGGCTGCTTTGGTTCAAGAATGGGGTTAAGGTTCAGTTTGGTAGGAGTGAAAGCCGCGCCCGGACTTGCGCCCCAGCATCCCCGCCGCCACCATGCGCCGCAGGAGGGGAGGAGGGAAGAACCTGGGGTTCCCGGTTTCCCGGTGGAGGGTGAGGGCGGTCTCCAGGACCGTGTCCAACCCCATGGTGTCGGCCATCTCCAGTTGCCCGAAGGGCAGGTTGAAGCCCAGGCGGGAAGCCCGGTCCACGTCCTCCGGCGTGGCCACGCCGGCCTCCACCACGGCCACCGCCTCCAGGATGGCGGGAATGAGGAGGTGGTTGAGCACGGTTTGCATGCGGAGGTTGCGTTCCTCCTCCGATTCCCCGCTGCGGACGGCGGGGAAGTAACTCACCCGTTTCCCGGTGGAGTAATCGTAGAACCCGCGCCCGGCCTTGCGCCCCAGAAGCCCCGCCTCCACCATGCGTTTAAGCAGGGGAGGGGGAAGGAACCTGGGGTCGCGGGTGTCCTCGTAGATGGCCAGGGCGGCGCGATATCCCACGTCCAGCCCCGCGTTGTCGATGATCTGCATGGGTCCCACCCCGGCCTCGTATCCCCCGGTGGCGCGGTCTATCTCCTCGGGGGTGGCGAAGCCCTCCTCGATCATGCGCACGGCCTCGATGTTGGTGGGGATGTTCACCCGGTTGGCCACGAAGCCGGCGTGGTCCTTAAGTACCAGCACCGTCTCCTTGCCCAGGCTGCGGGCCCACTCCTCCGCGTTACGCATGGTCTCCTCGGAGGTCAGGAGGCCGCGGATGACCTCCACCAGGCGCAGCAGGGGGACGGGACCGAAGAAATGCAGGCCCACCACCCTTTCCGGCCGGGAGGTGGCCGAGGCCAGGGAGGTGATGGGGATGGCCGAGGTGTTGCTGGCCAGGATGGCATGGGGAGGACATAGGCGGTCCAGCTCGGCGAAGGCGTGTTTCTTTAGCTCCAGGTCCTCGGGAATCGCCTCCACCACCAGGTCCGCTTCCCGGGCGTCCTCCATGCGGGTGGTGAGGTGGATGCCGGCCAGGGTGGCCTCCGCCTGTCCCTCGGTTATCTTCCCCTTGGCCAGGAACTTTTCCAGCGAGGACCTGATAGCCTGCAGCCCGGCCTCCAGGCGCTCCTCGCTCACGTCGCACATGGTCACCGGGTAGCCAGCGAAGGAGGCTACCTGGGCGATACCGTTACCCATGAAGCCGGCACCGAGCACGAAGACCTGCCTTATCTCCAAGGCTCCCTCCTTTATCTATCCGGATTATGAAACCGGTTTCCCCTTTCGCGGTCGAAGCGCGTGGCCCTCTGCGGAATTCCCGTTTGCTGCCGCCAATAGCTTCCGTTTGGTCTTCCGGCTGGGACCGCCTTACTCTTATGTAACGGCCGGAAAAGCTCAACGGAAACGCCACCATGTCCCTCCCACCATTATCTTCCATCTGGTCTTTCTCGGATTGCTTCGTTCCCATGGCGACGGTGGGGGCCGGGTTCCATGGAGCTCCCAACCTGGTACCTCTCACCAATATCTTCCATCCGGACTTCCCAACGGGCTTGCGTCGCTGCCTCGGTGAAGGTGCGAACGAGTTCCACGGAGCTTCCCGCTACGTCTCGCCCACCAGGTTCTCATTCCGAACTTCCCAACGGGCTTGCGCCGCTGCCTCGGTGACGGTCGGATGGGCTTGCGGGAGCTTTCCGTCCCTCCGTCAGGGAGATTATATCCCCGGGAGGCGGTCGAGGGCATCACCCCGGCCTTGAGCAAGAAAGGAAACCCGCCACCGCCCGAGAGGAGGCCGCGTTGGGCCACTTTCCCTCTCCCCCCTGCAAAGGCCCGGACATCCGTCATCCTCGAGGAAAAGGCCGTTCCACCTTCAAGTAAGGGTACGGGGAGTGGAATCAACCTCCCGTGATTCCTCCTTTCGAGAGGAGACAGACGGCGTCCGCGTACCGCGAACCAGGTTGCCAGGTTGGGCACCCGCTATCCACGGAAGCGTCGATCCACCCTTCGGATAGCAGAGGAGCGTCGATCGACTTAACGGACAGCAGTTCCTGGAAATGATAAGAAGTTCTCATCCTACCCCACATACCCTAACGCGTCGATCCACCCTTCGGATGGCAGTTCCTGGAAAGTATCCGGTTGGTCTTGCGCGGGATCGCCCGCGGCGGTTTCCGGCACGAAATCCCCTTGTATTAATAATGTTTTCCAGATAACGAAGGACATCGAGAACGGGATCCTGGTGGAGCCCGGGAAAGCCATACGGGTAGTGGCCGAGTGTTTTTAGATCGGAGAAAAGCGAGATCGTCGAAAATGGCTAAGCCGGCGATGCCGAGAGAAAGGAGCCGAGTGTTTTTGGATAACGGAGAACAGCGAGAACTGGATAGGCGGAACGGGCTTACGCGACGTGCGCGGAGATCCGGGTGAAAGCAGGTCCCATGCGTGTCCAAAGCTTCCGCTACGCCGGATAAGGGGAAGCGGGCCCTAGGCGGAACGCGGAGGTTTCGCCGTTCCTTTGCCGGGGATAGAATCATGTGCCGGGGATAGAATCATGTCCGACGCCGGGGCAAGGACACGGAAAGGAAAGGTTAAGAATATGCCTTACCGGAACGTGGATGCGGGAAGGTCGTGAACACGTAAGGCATGGGGCGAGAAAGCGACGGCTCGGCAGCCGATGCAGGAAAGAGGAAAGGAGAGGGGATGAAAGGTATGGACATCATCACCATCAGGACGCCTACGGCCAACTGTTACCTGGTGCGGGGCGACCCGCCCTATCTCGTGGACACCAACGTACCCGGGGGCAGGAGGAAAGTGCTGGATGCCCTCTCGCAGTGCGGCTTGAGGCCGGAGGAGCTCAGGTACATCCTCATCACCCACTATCATTACGACCACACGGGCAACCTGGCCGAGCTGAGGCGGAAGAGCGGGGCCCGGGTGGCGGCAGGGGCGAAGGACGCGGAGGTGATAGCGGGGAGGAGGCCGCCCGCCGGCCCCGGGGATATAAGCCTGGCGGGACGCCTGCTGCGCCGCGTTCCCCGCTCCGTCCTGGAGAAGTACCAGCATTTCGATACCTGCGAGGTTGACCTGCCCCTCCGGGACGGCGAGATGCTGGAGGAGCTGGGACTGGAGGTGCTGGAGCTGCCCGGCCACACGGAGGGCGGCGTGGCCTACCTGAACCGGGAAAGGAGGATGGCCTTCATCGGGGACATGGTTTCCAACTTCTTCAACCGTCCCGGACCGCCCTTCCTCTCCTTCAGCTACGACCGCCAGGCTATCCTGGAATCCATGCGCCGTCTGGCTGAACTGAACCTGGACTACGCCTACCCGGGCCACGGCGCGGTTATCGGCCCCGGAGCGTCCCAAAAGATAGGTCGCCTCGCGGACCGGCTCGCCTCGCGGTGGGGCATGGGTTGATCGGCATCCGCGGAGCTGTATGCCGACCCACGAACGGCGGCCATGGGCGGAAGCCCGCAAAAGGAATTCTCATCCGGTCGCGTCCAGCCGGCGGCGAGGGCATTCCTGGGAGAAGAACCGTTGGAAGGAGGAGCGGGGAATCCCCGATGGTGACCGGAGTGCTTTGGCATGTTCATACTGCATGCCATGTCCATGGAAGATTTCCCTGGCGGGAGTCCTCGATGGTGGACGTGTTTCGTCGACCTTGATTGATGGGTGGTTCCCAGGGCTTTTAACGCCTACCCGGGACTGCCCCGCCCTAAGGGCGCGCCCGACCCGGCCTTTCGCCTGGATGGTTAAGGTCCAGGAGGAGATTCACTCGGAAGATAAAGGGGCGGATATATTCTATCCGCCCCCATGACCGCCTCGCCTTCCGGCGTCAAGGGCCTCGACATTCGGTTTCCATTTTATGGAATATGTCGCCCTTACTCACGGATGACCTCGAAGTAGGCCACGTCGTGGATGCTCCCGGTCCGCTCCTCGGACCACACGGCGCGCATGCGCATTCCGACCTCCAGGTTCTTCTCGTCGGTCTCGTTGCAGTAGTGCATCATGCGCGTGTTGGCCCCGTCCAGGGTGACCCAGATGGAGGTGAAGGGGACCTTCATCATCCCGCCGGTGTTGGGGTCGATGTAGGGGAAGCGCACGATGGTGAAGCCTTCCAGCACTCCTTCCGGGCCCACCTCCACCCAGTCGTTCATCTCCAGGAAGCACCGGCCGCACACCATGCGGGGAAGCATGTACACCGTGCCGCACTGGCTGCACTTGGTGGCCAGGAACTTCTTCTCCTTGAGTCCGGCCAGGAACTTGCTCCAGTAGTATCCCAGGTGCCAGTTGAAGTCGTACTCCAGGTGCCCGGACTCGTGGGTGAGCAGCTCGTAACCCTCCGGGGTGTGGGTGCGCTTGCGCTTGTCCTCGTAGAGTCCCATGGGTTTCATTCCTCTCACCTCCTTCCTCAGGGGAGCTCGGCGCCCAGAATCATAACGTCCGACCAGCTGCAGCCGCCGAACCCGGTGGCCAGGGCCAGCTTCACGTTTTCCACCTGGCGCGCCCCGGCCTTGCCCATCACCTGCCAGGCGGCCTCGCCGATGCGGATGAGGGCGGTGGCCCCGATGGGGTTGGTGGAGATGACCCCCCCGGAGGGGTTGATGGGGAGCTCCCCGTCCATGTGGAAGGTGCCCTTGCGCACCAGCTTGGGGGCTTCGCCGTGGTCGCAGAACCACAGGGAGTCCATCCACTTCACCCCGCAGGTGGAGGCCGGGAGGTAGAGCTCGGCCACGTCGAACTCCTTCAGGGGGTTGGTGATCCCGGCCAGCTTGTAGGCCTCCGCCGAGGCCCGCTCCAGGGTGGGCATGAAGGTCCACTCCAGGTCCCCGAAGTGGGTGTAGTCGTGGCGCACCACCGAGGCGTGCACCCAGGCCGGGCGGGGACAGAGCTTCTTGGCCTTCTCCTCCACGGCGAAGATAACCGCGCAGGCTCCGTCGGAGCGCGGGCACATGTCCAGGAACTTGATGGGGTAGGAGAGCATGGGGGACTTGAGCACGTCCTCCACGGTCACCGCCTGGCGGGAGTGGGCGTAGGGGTTGTTGAGGGCGTTGTTGCGGTCCCTGGCCGCCACGATGGCCGCGTCCTCCTCGGTGGCCCCGTAGGCCTTCATGTACATGGAGTACTCGGTGGCCAAGGGACCGATGGCCCCAGCGAAGAAGTCACGCTCCAGGGTGGGGTTGGAGCAGGTGGCGATGGCCGCCTGGGTGTCCGACTCCGAGTTCTTCTCCCAGCCCACGGCCATGACCACGTCGAAGAGGCCGCTGGCGCAATGGTAGTACCCGCAAGCCCCCACCGTGGTCCCCGTGGTCCCCCCGGTGGTTACCTTGAACACCGGCTTCATGAAGGCTCCCAGCCCGTCCACGGCCCACATGTCCACGTAGTTGATGTTCTCGAAGTGGTCCATGTTGCCGATGACGATGGCGTCGATATCCTTGATGGTCAGCTCGGCATCGTCCAGGGCGCGGGTGACGGCCTCGGCGATGAGCTCCACCCCGGAGGCGTCCAGGCGCTTGGCGGCGTGGTGGGTCTGTCCTACTCCGATGATTCCGACTCTTTTACCCATGGCGCGTCACCTCCTATCTGCCCAGGATCCAAACGCAGTGGGACTGGCCGCACATGCCGTTGATGCCGTGGGCCAGGGCGACGTTCACCTCGCCCACCTGTCGCTCGCCGGCCTCCCCGCGGATCTGCAGCACGCACTCCGCCAGTTCCGCTAGTCCGGCCACCTGCACGGGATTGGCGGAGAGCCGTCCTCCGGAGGGGTTGACCGGGAGCTTCCCGTCGAAGTTGAAGTAGCCGCGCTCCAGGTACTCGCAGCCCATGCCGTCCTCGCAGAACCCCAGTCCCTCCAGCCACAGGGGCTCCATGTAGGAGAAGGCGTCGTAGACCTCGGCCACGTCGATTTCCTTCAAGGGGTCGACGATGCCCGCCATGGCATAGGCGCGCTTGGCGGCCGCCTTGAGGGCCCGGGTGTCCGCCAGGTCGCGGTCCCCCAGGCGGTAGGCGTCGGAGCAGTGTCCCACGCCCAGCAGCCACACGCGCTTCTTCCGCGTGGAGAGCTTCTTGGCCTGCCTCTCTGCGGCCAGCACCAGGGCCGCCGCGCCGTCGGTCACCGGGGAGCAATCCAGGAGCTTGAGGGGGTCGGCGATCCTGCGGGAGTTCATCACGTCCTCCACGGTAATCTCCATGGGGAAGAGGGCCAGCGGGTTGCGCATGGCGTTCCCGTGGTTCTTCACCGACACCAGGGCGAACTGCTCCTCCTTGAGGGCGTACTTGGTCATGTAGCGGCGGGCCTGCAGGGCCGCCGAGGAAACGGCGTCGATGCCCAGCTTCCTCTCCACCAGGGGATCGAAGGCGCAGTTGGTGATGCCGTTCATGTTGCTCTCCGTCCCCTTGTGGTGGGCCACCACGATGGTCACCCCGAAGCTCCCGGAGAGGATGCGCATCATGCCGTAGAGGCATCCGAAGGTCCCGTCGCCCTCCACGGTGGTGATGTCCTTCCCGTAGGCGCACGCGCTGTCCTGGATGGCCATGCTGGAGATGGTGCGCCCGTCCCAGAAGTCGCTGGACACCGACACCACGTTGTCCACCTCGTCCTTGGTGATGCCCGCGTCCTCCAGGGCCCGCCGGGTGACGTCGTAGACCATCTCGGCGAAGGTCTCCGGCTTGTTCTGCTCGTACTTGCTCTGGGCTACTCCTATGATGGCAACTTTTTCCATGACTTTCACCACCTTCCATCAGCCCAGGGGACGGAAGTGTCGGATATCGAGGATGTTGCCCTCCCGCTCCTCCTCCAGCACCGCCTCCACGCGCATGCCCACCTTGACCTTCTCCGGCTCGATCTCGTCGATGAAGTGCAGAAGGCAGGTGTCGGCCCCGTCCATCTTAATGAGGCCGTAGACGAAGGGGGCCTTGCGGGGGTGGAGCTTGGGCTCCTCGTAGCGGACTATGGTATAGGTTTCCACGGTCCCGGTCCCCGGAAGCTCCACCCAGTCGTGGGGTTCCTGGTAGCAGTGGATGCACTTGGCCTTGGGGGGCACGAAGACCGTTCCGCAGCTGGGGCAACGGTTGGCCCATATCTTGCCGTTGTCCCGAAGCTCGCAGTACCAGCGGCTGAGGGTGCTTCCCACCGTCCACGAATAGGGGACACTTATCTTTCCCTGGTGGATCAGGACTTCCACGTCCTTCTTCCAGTCGGACATTACCTCACCTCCCTTGGTCGTCCCGGCTGTGGCTTAAAGCGCGTTTCTGGTTCGGCCATCCATCACCTCCTCCGAGGAACACTGGATTGGTGCCCGGCTTGATGTCGTGAAAAAACGGAAGTCGAGCAATGGCGATCCTGACCTCATCCTTGACCGCTAACCGGCTCTTGAGCGGCACCGACCCTCCCACCCTGTCCATGTAAGCGAAGTGCCGGTTTCTTTCCCTTTTTTCGCCCGCGGATCCTGTCCCTCCGAGCGTGCCCGCGGAGCGTCCGCGCTGACCATAATATTAAGCGAATGTTAATATTTTAATGCTTTTGCCGCCTCGCGTCACCCGGAATTTTTCCGGGGGCGAAATCAACCTCTCCCTCCTGCGCCTCCTCTACCGTCTTATGCTGGGTTCTCGATGGAGAGAAACTTCCTTTTCCGCTTGCTTTAATCCGCATCGGGATAAGTGGGGAGGTTGCCCCTCCCGGCGTGGAGGTTTCCTTGTACCTGCCCGTTGTTTGGTGTACATTTCGGAAGGAGAGAAAAAGGGTTCGGGGGCAGGTTCTTCACCGCCCCCTTTTAAGAATTGCCACCTCCGTGCCTTTACATCGTACATCGGCCTTTACGGTCGCTCCACGAACCGTCTTGCGCGATCTGGTCCCAGCCCCGCATCCTTATTAAACGGGCTAAAGGACGGCAAGGACTCCGGGATGAAGGACCGGGTTCGCCTGGGGAGGTGGGATCACCACGCTTTCCCCTCACAGGCCCAGGCGGTCGGCCAGGTAGCCCAGGCTGTACTTCTCCAGGGTCTCCCGGGTGGGCATCCCGTCGGGGGTCATGCCGCGATACTCGTAGAATTCCCGCAGCATGGTATCCATGTCCGGGACGGAACCGGCGATGCCCCCGTCCTCCACCGGGGTCATGATCCTCTGCCCGATGCGGTCGTCGGCTCCCGTGGCCCCCCAGATGTGGCCCAGGCAGCGCTGCAGGAACCACACCCGGGCCCCGGCCTCCATCATCTTGCGGTAATCCCACCCGTAGCCGGCCACGGCGTCGAAGAGCTCCGCCCACTGGGTAACCGAGTAGATGGTCCCCGGGAACTCGCACCAGCAGGCGGAGTTCATGATACAACCCAGGTCGGCGGTGAGGGCCACCGCCTCGGCCTTGTACTCCGCGGACTGGGGCTGGTAGTTCTTGTCCAGCCCGATCTCCGGGTACTCGATGGCTCCCCACTCCAGGAGGAAGGTGAGGTTGGACACGTGGCAGGCCCCCCGGATGGAGACGGCATAGGCCAGCCCGTCGCCCCAGTTGCAGCGGGGATCGTGCATGGGGGCCTCCAGGCCCTTGGAGTCGGTGAGGTAGGCGTCGGCGCCATTGCCCACCTCCTCCGCCGCCCTGCGGGAACCCTTTGCCAGGAGGGTGCCCAGCTTGCCCTCCCGGTTGACGATCCTGGGCAGGAGTTCGATGACCGTGTCCACGTCTCCCCATTCCAGCCTGATGCCGTCGTAGTCCTCGGGCTTGAGGATTCCCGCCTCGTAGCAGTCCATGGCCCAGGCTATGGTGGCCCCGCAGGTGATGGTGTCCATCCCCACGCGGTTGCAGTACTCGTTTATCTTGCACAGGGCGGCCAGGTTGTCGTTCATGATCATGGTCCCGAAGGAGGCCTGGGTCTCGTATTCCGGACCCGGACCCGGCCCCATGGCGTAGGGTCCCTCCTTGACCTCCACCACCGGCTTGCAGCGCACCGCGCAGCCGCGGCAGCTGCCGTGGTCCACGACGAAGTTGTCCGCCAGGGCGATACCGGATAGCTTCTCCGCCCCCTCCTCCCATATCCCGCGTCCCCAGTTGCGGGTGGGAACGTCGCCCTCCATCATCTTGGCCTCCATGTTGGCCCCGGTGCCGAAGGCGGAGAGCGCCCCGCAGAAGACGCTCTCCTTGACCAGCTCCCGGAATTCCTCCTGCATGGCCTTGACCTTCTCCGGGTCCTTGTACTCCATCTTCTTGGTCCCCTGGGCCACGATGGCCTTGACCCGCTTGGACCCCATCACCGTGCCCATACCGGCGCGCCCGAAGTGGTGGCCCTTATCGTTGACGATGCTGGCGAAGGGGATGAGGTTTTCCGCCGCCTGACCCACGGCCAGCACCTTGGCCTGCTTTCCATGCCGTTCCTTGAGGATGTCCGTGGTCTCGTAGGTATCCTTTCCCCACAGGTCCTCCGCGGAGGCTATCTCCACGGAATCGTCGCCCAGGACGAGGTACACCGGCCTCTCCGCCCTTCCCTTGAGGATCAGGGCGTCGTATCCGCAGCGCTTGAGCTCAGGGCCGAAGTTTCCCCCGCAGGAGGCCTGACCCCATATCCCGGTGAGCGGGGAGCGGGAGCCCACCGAGAGGCGGCTGGATCCCGAAAAACCTATTCCGGTGAGGGGACCGGTGGCGAAGATGAGCAGGTTGTCCGGGTCCAGGGGCTCCGCTTCCAGGTTCCCCCGGTCGTAGAGGAGCTTGGCCGCCAGTCCGGTACCACCTATGTAGTCCCGGTAAATTTCCTCCGGGATCTCGAACTCGGTTACCGTTCTCGAGCTCAGGTCCACCTCCACGCCTTTACCCATATTTCCGAAGGTCATGCGCATCACCTCTTTCCGCCTCACGAGACAACGGCCGGGCCGCACTCCGTCCATGGGTCACTTCAAGATGAGCCGTTCCCTTGCGGGAATGGCTCATCTTAAGGATGGTCACGGTTCTCGGGCCGGCCACCGGTTTCATTCAGTTCAGGGACATGATCCTGGTGAGCCGGGTAAGGGGCCCCAGCCTGGTGATCAAACCCTTGATCTTGAGATCTCCCTTGAGGAGTTTCTTGACCACCCCCATGCCCGTCTCGTCGAAGTACCAGGGCAGCCCATACTTGATCTTGAGATTGGCCAGCTCCAGCAGGGTGGTGGAATCGGTGGCGATGGAGATGTCCGGCTTGCCCGCCTCGCCCCCGTAAACGGTCAGCCTGCCGCGGTCGAAGTCCATGGTTATCTTGGCCTCCGCGTCCACGGCATGGATGAGCACCTTGGCCTTCAGCTTCTCAAAATCCCGCTTCTTCTCCGGTTTCTCCAGGTTGGACTTGAGCATCTCCGCGAGCATCCCTGCCAGCGGAACCTCATCGGCTCCCGGTCCCAGGTTGATCTCGGCCATGCTACCTCCTTTCCACGCCGACAACGGTACGAACCAGCATCAGATCCCCGACACATCCCTAGCCCGGTTCCGGGCGATCGGGCTACCCTCGGACGGAAGTGCAACCCCCTCAGGACCCGTAGGTCCCCATGCACAGGTTGTCCCGGCACACGGCCTCAGAATGCTTCCTTGTATACCTCCAGGACCTGATCCGCCTCGAAGATCATCTTGGGATTGTAGACCAGCGAACCGTCGCCCAGGGACATGTCCGCGGCTTGGGGGAGGACATCCTCGGTCACCCCCACCTCCCGCAGCTTCTGGGGGACCCCCATGCGCCTGGTCAATTCCCAGACGGCGTTGATGGCCGCCTCCGCCGCCTCCTCGTCGCTCATGCCCTTCTCCTTGACCCCCATGGCCTCGGCCACCAAGGCGTAACGGTCTGGGCACTCGTCCATGTTGTACTTCATCACGTAGGGGAGGAGGATACTGTTGGCCAGACCGTGGGGTACGCCGCATAGGGCGCCTATGCTGTGGGCCATGGCGTGCACCAGGCCCACTTGGGCGTTGGAGAAGGCCACCCCGGCCATGGTGGCGGCTATCTGCTGCTGGCCGCGGGCTACCAGGTCGTCGCCGTTCTCCACGCAGCGGGGCAGGTATTCCATGATCAGCCGGATGGCCCCGAAGGCCATGGTGTCGGAGATGGGTTCCGCCTGCAGGGCGTGGATGGCCTCGATGGCGTGGGTCAGGGCGTCCATCCCTGTGGTGGCGGTGAGCATGGGGGGGAGGGTCTGGGTCATCACCGGGTCCAGGATGGCTGTGTTGGGAATGATGTAGTCGTCCCCGTAGAGGAGCTTCTGGTTCTTCTCGTAATCCTTGAGCACGAAGGCGTAGGTGACCTCGCTTCCCGTGCCCGCCGTGGTGGGAATGGCGATGTGGGGCGTCTGGGGCCGGGTGAGCAACTGGAAACCGGAGTAATCCTCAAGCCGGCCGCCCTCCTTGAGGAGTATGGCCATTCCCTTGGCGGTATCGATGACGCTGCCCCCGCCCACGCTCACCAGGCAGTCGGCACCCGCCTCGCGGGCTATCTCCGCGGCCTGGTTGGCGATGTGGAAACCGGAGTCCTGCGGACATTCGTCGTAGATGCCCACGAAGCGATTTCCCAGGGCTTTCTGTACCTTTTCCACCAGCCCGGCGGCCTCCACGCCCTTGTCGGTGACGATGAAGGCCCGGGAGCACTTGAGGTAATCCACCTCCGCCCCCACGTCCCTCACCGAGTTGATGCCGAAGACTATCCGCGTGTAGTTCTTGTAGATGAAGGAAAGGTCGGGACCGTATGCCATGTACAACACCTCCTGCCGGTTTCCTATCCTGGCACCGCGGTTCTTTTCTTCCGCCGGAACGCCTGTCGACTCCCAGGCGGCGTGTCGGCCGTCACCCGGGTCCCGCCGGGGGTCCGATTCGGGCCACCCTCCCGCCGGGGCGGAAAGGTGCCGCTTTTTCCATCCGCTTTACATCCCCGCGCCCCCGGTCCCGGGTGACCGGAGACATGAATCCTGTGGAACCGGATTTCAGACGCCCAGCTTCTCCCTGGCTTCCTGAAGCAGCTTGCGCAGTTCCTCCGTCTCCTCGGGGCTCAGCTCGTCCGGGAAACGGGGTTGGGTGGACGCGGACAGTTCCACCAGCCGGCTGGCTGCCTTCACCGCCCGCACGATGGTGGGAAGGTCCCCTTTGAGCTTCAGCTTCCCCTGCATCATGCCCTTCACCGGGTCCAGTTCCCCGGCGATTACGGACTTCCAGCGATCATACTCGCCGGTGATTACGTAATCACCGGCCTCGCCCACCTCCGGGGGCACGATGCGCATGGACCGGCAGTCGCCGTGCCAGAGGTCCATGAACAGGTAGAGGTCGCTTTCCAGGCCGATCTCCGGCTTGGCCAGGATCTTGATGACCACTGACCCCTCCCAGTCCTTGGCCGCCTCCTTGTATGCCTGGTCGTTTTTCACCAGTTCCTCGTACTGGGCCACCCACTCCGGCGTGCCCATGATGTAGGGCTTGGACTGGGTGGCCTGCCTTTCCTTCAGCAACTCCTGGTACGCCTTTTCCCACTCCTCGGTGCCGTAAGCCAGCGCCATGTCTTCTCCCTCCTTTACTTTTCCGGAGCAACCTCTTCACGCTACGTGAAAGATTTGTCGCCCAGACCGAAGCGATCGCCCTAATAATATAGGTATTCAACACAAAACGGAATAAATCGCGGGTAAATTCTGCATTTCACCTTTCCTCTTTAAAACCCGTAGCCTCCGCTCGGGTCGAGCCCCATCACTCAGAACCGCGGCGCTTCCGTGGACACCTGTTTATTACGTGGCCGTCGACCTTCTCCCTCGTTCCTTCCGCCGCTACCCCCTGTCCTTTCGCTGCCTTAATGTTCCAACCCCGTGGCGGATCCTCGTTCGGTGGGCAATCCCGTGTCGTATTTTCGATGCCGTAGTCCGGTGCGATTTCCCCCACTCCCGTTCAGGTGACAGCCAAGTACAATATGCAATAAATAAATACCCCAAGCGGGTCCGGGTTAAACGGAATGTTTGGGTATCAGGGTAAGGATCGACCTGCGGCGAGGTCCGGGTCGTGGCGGGGGGCGTTATAAAATCTGGCGATAGTGGTGAACCCCGCCACCGGATTCGAGCCGCGACCACCCTGTCGCGGGTAAGCGAGGGGTAAGGAATGACGAGAATCGGCTGAGGTTCCCCCGTTCCCTCGGGGGCTTCCGGGGAAGGCGGCCCGGATCCCAATCCGGTACGTCTTTTACGTCGAAACCCTTATCCCACACTGGGGGCACGTCGCCACGCACTCCCCGCAGCCGTCGCAGAGCCCCCGGAAGCGGGGGACTATGCGGTAACGGGGATGCGCGGCGTGACGCTTGCGGTTCTTGGAGCGGGGGACGGCCAGGAACACGCCCCGGGGGCAGACCTCCTGGCATCGGAACCCGCAGCCCTCGCTGTCGCAATCTTCGACCTTTACCCTGAAGCCGCTCTTCCCAGCCATTTCCGGTCACCGCACCATGAGATCGCCCCGTCTCCTTCCCGTGCTCACCACAGTCCTGCGGCGGCGGGCACCTCCTCCCTGGGAACCAGGGAGAGAGCCCCGCGGGAGCAGGTGCTGCGGCACAAGCCGCAGCCGAAACAGCGCGACGGGTCCACGTGCACCCTTCCCGCCTCCGGGTCGTAGTTAAGGGCTCCGAAGCGGCAGCGGGACAGGCACAGGGGTTCCTGGCAGAAACGGCAGTCCTCGGGGTCCACGGCGCAGACCTCGTGACCCTTGAGGATGGCCACCTCCACCCCGTTGGCCAGGCGCTGTTTCAGCGAGGTGCAGTAGCGGGCGTCGCAGTTGCAGATGCAGATGGGGAAGGGGACTTTGGCGTACAGCACCTGGTGGAAATACCCTTTTTTGTCGCACTCCCGGACCACTTCCCGGGCCTCCTCCAGGGTGAGCTCCTCCATGGGCCCCTCGGGAAGAAAGCGGCGCTGCAGTTCCTTCACCGGTCCGAAGTTGAGGCATACCAGGTCCTCGCGATGACCCACCAGCTTGCGGCAGGCACAGGGGAGGAGCACGAAATCGCGGGCGTAGGAGAGGAGCTGCAGGGCGTCCTCGAGGGAGACGACCTGGCCTCCGTGTTCGTTGGGGGCCATGTGGTTCACGGCGGCCTTCACCGCCTTGCCGATGACCGGCCAGTTCACGAACTCGGTGACCCGGGAAGTAAAATCTATGTAGTACTCTATGCCCCATCCGGCCACCTTCTCCAGGGTCTTCACCCTCTGGGGGTCCTCAAGCATCCTTTCGGAGAAGTTCTCCGGGTTGAGGTACCAGCGATTTCCCTTCCCGTGCCGGGAACAGAACTCGCACACCGTCGCCTCCCCTGCCGCATGCTCTTGGTCTCCGATTATACCACGGGTTGCGGGGAAACATTCTCTCTTGGAGGTAATGGAACGGCGGCGAGGGTCGCCGGAAGGATAAGGTACAGGAAGCCGGAACCTGCCGAAAGAAGGTGAGTTGTGTTAGGATAGATGCGCACAACAGGTTATGAGCATAAGTTAGAATATGCTACGGCAGGCGGCGGTTTCAACGAGGCAAGGAGGGAGAGATGTTCAGAAAAGAGCTTTGCGACCTGTGTGGGGACTGCGTTTTCCTCTGTCCCTACGTCGATTATGACCGCGAGCAGTCCATAGAGCAGTTCCGCCGCCTGTTGGAAGGCGAGACGCCGGAGATCGTCAACCAGTGTGTGACTTGCGTGGCCTGCAACTGGTTCTGCGAAAAGGGCGCCAACCCCTTCGACCTCATCCTGGAGCGCCAGGAGGAGACCGGGGTCCTCGACATACCGGAACAGAACATCCAGCTCTTCCGGAACCTCCCCAAGGCCCCCAGCGAGGTGGTGGAGGGGGAGCCGGGCCGACCGGTTATCTCCCTGTGCAGCGTGGGTGACCTGGTCCCCGGCCTCTTCGAGGGCCGCCTCTTCGAGGGCTGTACCTTCCTCAAGGGGGGTCGATACTTCTGCAACGTAGGATGGGTGCACCTGGGCTTCCATTCCCCGGTGCGGGAGGGAGCCGGGAAAGTGGTGGAGAACCTGGCCGAGACCGGCGCCCCGGAGATCGTCTTCTACCATGACGACTGCTACGCCCTGCTGGCCTCCATGGTGAAGGATTACGGGGTCGAGGTCCCCTTCAAGCCGGTGCACATCATCGAGTACCTCCTGGATTACGTACGCGAGCACCGCTCGGAGATCAGTCCCCTGGGGATTAGGGTAGCCTACCAGCAACCCTGCGCCTCGCGCTATACACCATGGAAGGACGAGTGGCTGGACGAACTCTTTTCCCTCATCGGGATGGAAAGAGTTTCCAGGAAGTACGACCGCAGGTTCGCCCTCTGCTGCGGGTCCCCCATGATGCCCAGGGACCGGGAGAAGGCCATGGAGATAAAGGAGCGCAATGTGAGTGATGCCGTGGAACACGGCGCCCAGGCCATGGCCTACCTCTGCCCCCTCTGCGTCCTCAACCTGCGGAAGGTGGCCGCTGCCTCCAACCTGGAAAATTACCATATCATCGAGCTGGTAAGAAAATCCCTCGGCGAGACCTGAGAAACAGAAACAGGGAAAGGGACCTTCTCCTTGCCCGGGCCCGGGTCGTTTCCAAGGTCTCCATGGAGGTAGTATTTACGAAAACGAATAAACCCGCCCGGGGTGTTCGCCGATACTAATCTTATATACAAGAAGAAATCACGCCCCTTAAGGGGTCTCAACGCTTCAAGGAATTATGAGGTGGAAAGGTCGATGCCGGCTATAAGCTCACACCTGTCCCGTCCCGTGGAAAAAAGATCATCGGGACTACCGGGGGCAGCGGTTTTTCGGGATTTACGTTGCTCCATACGCCGAAACTTAAAGCTTTCCTGCCCGCAGGTCATCCGTTACCGCCACGCTTCCACCACCTCACCCTTATTCTCTATTTGTATCTCCCTTTCATTCCTTCTTTATATCTCCCTTGTCGTTCTTCCCTTGCCGGATTCTCGGGCGGCGCGGAGTGACCTCGGGGCGGCGAGTCTTCCCTCCGGCGTGGGAGCCAGGTTCGGGGCGGCCTCCAGCCACCTCAAGCTCTACCCGGAGCAGGAGATGGAGGGGGAGCTGAATGCCCTGGCGGAGACGGGGGCGGGATGGGTGCGCTGCGATTTCGCGTGGGCGGACCTTGAGCCGGTGCGCGGGAGCTGGAACTTCGCCGGCGCCGACGCCGTGGTGGCGGAGGCCGGTTCACGTGGCATCCAGGTGCTGGGCATACTGGGCACCTCTCCCCCCTGGGCCAACGGTGGGAATGACTGGAATTACCCTCCTACCGACCTGGAGGCGTGGCGGAACTACGTGCGCACGGTGTGCGGGCGCTACCGGGGTCTGGTTCCCGCCTGGGAGATATGGAACGAGGAGAACATCCCCCAATTCTGGATGCCCGCGCCGGACGTGGACCGTTATCTGGAGCTCCTGGCCGCCGCCTCCCAGGAGATCAGGGCGGTGGACCCGGGGGCCAGGGTAGTCATGGGAGGGATGGCCGGGCTGGGTTACGATTACCTGAACCAGTGCCTGGAAAAGGGGGCCGCGGACTACGTGGACGCGGTAGCCTACCACCCCTACGCGGAGACCATCGGGGTGGAGGGGCAGCCGGAGGAGGACCTCTACCGTCCCAAGGAACGGCTGTGCCGGACGCTGGTGGACTTCGTCCGCTGGGTAATATCCCAGCATACCGACCGGCAACTGGAGATATGGATAACCGAGGTAGGCTGGACCACCTGTGCGGATTCTCCCCCTGGGGTGGACGAGGCCACCCAGGCCTCCTACCTCCTGCGCACCGTAATAAACTACGCGGGTACCGCCGTGGACCGCGTGTTCTGGTACAGCCTGCGCGACGATCTCACCAATCCCTGGGACCGTTACGGCCTCCTGGATTACGCCTTCCGACCCAAGCCCTCCCTCCATTACCTCCGCACCTTCGAGCAGGTCTTCGGGTCGGCGTCGGCTGAGGAACCGGAGGCCATCTCCATGACCTGCGGGGAACCCTCCAGCCTGGAGGCGCACTGCTTCCGCTGCCCCGACGGGAGCCTGGCCGTGGGGGTCTGGAAGTCTGACGACCTCGCGGACACCGTGGACATAACCGTGAACGACACCTCCCTCCTGGCCGCCTTCCGGGTGGACAACCTGACGGGGCAGAGGACCCCGGTGACCGGGGCCGGGCGGGATGGAGAGGGGCGGCTCCTGCTGGAGGGCCTCGGGGTAGGGAAGGACCCCCTGCTCCTGGAGATCAAGGAAGGGGAGCCCGCGCCTTCGCCCCAGCCGGCCACCTCCTTCCTCTTCGCCGAGGGCTACACTGGGGAGGGTTTCGAGGAGTGGCTGTGCCTCTTCAACCCCGACGCGCAGGAGACGGCCCAGGCCCAGATCACCTACTGCTTCACCGACGGGAGCACCCAAAAACAGGTCCTGGAGGTCCCGCCCCGCACCCGCCGCACCGTCTTCGTCAACTCCGTGGTAGGGGAGGGGAAGGAGGTCTCCGTGCTCCTCGCCAGCGACCGCCCCCTGGCCGCGGAGCGCCCCATGTACTTCAACTACGGGGGGAAGTGGGCGGGAGGCCACGTGGTGACCGGCCTCTCCCAGCCGGCCACCTCCTTCCTCTTCGCCGAGGGCTACACTGGGGAGGGTTTCGAG
>JASEFK010000006.1:2785-26365 GCA_030019255.1 Actinomycetota bacterium | reverse complement strand
GAGGTCTCCGTGCTCCTCGCCAGCGACCGCCCCCTGGCCGCGGAGCGCCCCATGTATTTCCGCTACGGGGGGAAGTGGGAGGGAGGCCACGTGGCCGTGGGCCTCGTCCCTTGAGAGGCCCATTTCGCGACGGGATTTGGTGCATTACCGTTGGGGTCGGCTGGAAGCTGAAAGAGAGGGAAACGTCTCCCATCGCCGTTTTATGCGATGGAAGGGGACGTTGGAGGCAGCGCACGAGGGCGTTTCCTTCCTGCCGCGTGCGCTGACGGGGTTTGGCCGTTACCGGCTTCTGGGTATGGTGAACTGAACCTCGGGAAGTTTACGGAATATAATGATTTGGCGGACCTTAAGTTACTGAAGGGGGGCGGCATGGAGGAAAATTACATCCTAGTAAACGACGTGGGCACCACGGGTGCGCGGGCGGTGGTCTTCGACCGCGAAGCAAGGATGGTGCACGAATCCTACGTGGAGATCCCCCAGGTATTTCCCCGTCCCGGCTGGACGGAGCAGGATCCACTGGTGATCTACGAGAAATGCCTGGAGGTGACCCGCGAGGTACTGCGGGAAACGGATATACCTCCATCCCGCATAGCGGCCATGGGCATCGCCACGCAGAGGGCCACCAGCCTGCTATGGGACCGCCGCAGCGGGGAACCGGTGTACAACGCCATAACCTGGCAGGATACCCGCATGTCGGATGCCTGCGAGCGGATCAACCGCAGCCCTATGTTCCGCACCCTGCATGTGATTGGTAATATATACCAGAGGATCGCCGCCCTCGGCGAGGGGCTGCGCCGCAACCGCCTGGGCAAACTCCTCATCACCGCTGCCCATTTCACGGTCACCCCGGCCCAGTCCTCGGCTCACGCCAGGTGGATACTGGACAACGTGGAGGGGGCGGCGGAGAAGGCCGCCTCCGGGGACCTCCTCTTCGGGACCGTGGACACCTGGCTGGTGTGGAAGTATACCGGGGGGAAGGTCCACGCCACCGACTACTCCAACGTCAGCGCCACCGGGATGTATGACCCCTTCGGCATGCGCTGGAGCCCCCTGCTCCTCAAGCCCTTCGGGTTGCCCGGGGGACTGGTCCTCCCGGAGATAAGGGAGACCAGTGGGGATTTCGGGACCACGGAGGTCTTCGGGGACCCCATCCCCATCCGCAGCCTGGTGGCCGACCAGCAGGCGGCCCTCTTCGCGGAGGCCTGCTTCGAGCCGGGCAGCGTGAAGTGCACCAACGGGACGGGTTCCTTCATCGACATGAACACCGGCGAGGAACCCATGGCCTCCATCCACAAGCTGACCCCCCTCATCGCCTGGAGGGTAAACGGGAAGACCACCTATATGATAGAGGGAATAATTTCCAGCGCCGGCTCCTCGGTGCAGTGGCTCCGGGATAACCTCCAGATAATCGGGGAGGCCGCGGAGTCCGAGGAGCTGGCGAGGTCCTGTGAGGACTGCGGGGGCGTATACGTGGTGCCCGCCTTCACCGGTCTCACCGCCCCCTACTGGGACCCCTACGCCCGGGGGACGGTCATCGGCCTCACGCGGGCCACCACCAAGGAACAGGTGGTACGGGCCACCCTGGAGTCCATCGCCTACCAGTGCCGGGATGTCATCGAGGCCATGGAGAAGGATTCCGGCATTAAGGTCAGGGGACTGAAGGCGGACGGCGGCGCCTCACGCAACAACTTCCTGCTCCAGTTCCTTGCGGACATCCTGGACCTGGAGGTGGAGCGACCGGAGATGCTGGAGTCCACAGCCCTGGGAGCGGCGTATCTGGCGGGGATGGCGGTGGGTTTCTGGAAGTACCCGGACGACATCCTCCGCACCAGGAAGGTGGAGAGGGTCTTCAGGCCCCGCATGGACCCCGAGACGCGGCGGGAACTCTACGCCGGGTGGAAGAGGGCGGTGGAGCGGGCGCGCCGCTGGGCCTGAGTCTGCCTGCGAAATCCCGCGTGCCTGGAATCCCTGTCCGTGGTTCCCCCCCTCCATGATCACTCCCTGTGCGGGCCGAATCAAACTACCCATCCCTGCCAGGGTCGCGCTCACCGGGACGCGGATGCCGCGTAGTTCGACGCTCTCTTGTATGAGTCTCGGTGTGTTGACCATCCGCCGTGGCCGTCCTATAAATTAAAGTTAAAGTTAGCTTTAATTTGTATCGCGGACCGCCGGGGCACGGGCGGCGGGGATGGAGAGGATGGCCCGGCCGGCTTGGGAGCATCTCCCGGGGATAAGCCGGGCGCGGCGCCGGAGGAGGAGGTGGAGACATGACCCTTCCGGACAGGAACAACCCCTACACCTTCAATCCCTACCTGGAGTGGCGGAGCAAGGTCGATTACTACGCGGACGATCCCTTCCTGCAGAGGATGGTGGCCGTCTTCACGGGCCCCGAGGCTGAGGAGGTGGACCGGGAGGCCAGGGAGTTCTCCCGCAAGGTCTCCTTCCGCTGGCGCGACCTGGCAGAGCGCATCGCCAGCCCGGAGAAGAGACCCTACGTCATGCACTACGACGGGCACCGCAACCGCGTGGACCGCATCGTGCGCCCCTACGAGGTCGAGGTAATGGAGAAGGAGATCCTCGCCGAACGCCTGTTCTCCGACTCCACCTCCCCCTGGACGCGCTTCATCAAGTTCTTCCTCCTGAGCGAGAACTCCGAGGCCGGGGTGGTCTGTCCCCTGACCTGCACCTGGGGCCTGGTGGCCCTTCTGGAAAAATATGCCGACCGGCCCGAGACGCGCAGGATCCTCCGGCATGCCAAGGAAGGGATAGAGGGCGACTACGCCCTGGGCGCGCAGTTCGTCTCCGAGATCCAGGGCGGCTCCGACGTCCCCGCCAACCTGGTGGAGGCGGTGGAGGAGAACGGGGAGTGGAGGCTCTACGGCAACAAGTTCTTCTGCTCCGCCGCCCACGCGGACTACGCGGTGGTGACCGCCAAGCCGCGTGGCTCGGAACGGGTGGGCTGTTTCGTGGTCCCTATGTGGATGGACAAGGAGAGGGAGATACGCAACGGCTACACTATCGACCGCCTGAAGTGGAAGATGGGCACGGTGGAGTTGCCCACGGCGGAGATCACCTTCGACGGCGCCCTTGCCTATCCCGCGGGTCCCCTGGACCGGGGCGTGGCCATAGTGGTGGGTATCGTGCTCACCCTTTCCCGCCTGGTGGTGGGGCTGAGCGGCGGGGCCGGCATGGCGAGGGGGCTGCGGGAGGGTAAAAAGTACGCCGAGTTCCGCACCGCCTTCGGCCTTCCCCTTCGCGCCTTCCCCATGGTGGCCGCCCAGCTGGAGGACTACGAGAGGTGCACCCAGCGCACCATCGCCGGGAGCTTCAAGCTCTATGGGGAATTCATAGGCTTGCCCGGCGGGTTGGCGCCAGGCCTGACTACCCCCGAGCCGCTGGAGATAAAGAAGAGGCGCTTCCGGGTGCGGCAGCTGGTCATGCTCCAGAAAATAACCGTGGCCCAGGACGCCAACGACTACGCGCGCAAGGGGATAAGCATTTTCGGCGGGCATGGGGTTATGGAAGACTTTTCCATATTCCCGCGGATGCTGCGGGACGGCCTGGTCAACGAGCTCTGGGAGGGGCCGCGCAACGTGCTGCTCACCCAGATGCACCGCGATTTCCAGCGCGTGGCGGAATGGTACCCGGCGCGCGATTTCGTCTCCGACCTGCTCCAGGGCGCCGAACCGCAAGTGGTGAGGGAGCTCTCGGAGGAAATCGAGGAACTGCTCTCCGTGCCCCACCTTTTCGAGATGGACCGGAGGACCATGGACATATGTTTGCGATGGGACGATTTCTGCTCCCGCCTCTTCCACGCCTACCAGGACCTGGCCCTCGCCGAGGCGGAGGCGGCAAGCCCCGCGGCGGAAATTCCCGCCGGCCGGACAGGAACAGGCCAGGCGTGAGGCAGGTTCAGGGCGATGAAAACGGCATGGGAGAAACCACTCATGCCACCCGGCGACCGACTCTCCAGGCCTTTCCAGGTGTTCGTGGGGGCGTGCATGAGGTGATGACCTGGGGCGGAAGGGAAAAGCGGCAGCGGATCAAGCACTCCCAGAGGGATCGGAAAGTAAAAGGGCTTTCAAGACTTGAGGGCGTCAAGGCGTTTTTAGCAAGTCATCACCTCTCGAGTGACCGCAGGACACAAAACACGGGGCAATGACGGAGAAGAGAAAAAAGTTGACCATCTCCGAGCTGGCGGACGAGTTCGGCATCGCCCCCAGCGCCATACGCTATTACGAGGAGGTGGGCCTACTCTCCCCGCAGCGCAACAGCTGCAGGGGCCAGAGGCTCTACGGCGATCGGGAGCGGGCCCGGCTCAAGCTCATCCTGCGCGGCCGCCGCTTTGGGTATTCCCTCTCCGAGATCGCGGACATCCTGGAGCTCTACGATGCCCATCCCACCCAGGCTCGGCAGATCATGCGCACCCTGGAATACGGTTTCCGGCACATACGAGAGATGGACGAGAGGATCGAGGAACTCTTGGAGATCCGGAGGGAGATGCTCGAGTTCGCCCGGAGTTTCCTGGAAATACTGAAGGAGGAAGGGGAGGACCGCGAAGCCCGTTCCTTCATTGCCCTGGCGGAGGAAGTTATCCGGGAGCTGGAGGGGAGGGAGTTTGGCGTGCAGCCGCTCCGGGAGGAAAGGACTCCGGAGGGGATCCCCGGCGCGGAGCGGGAGCCGGAACGTGGGAGATCCGGAAAAGCGGGTAAGACGAAGGTTCCAGCCGGGAAACCGGGGACTCCCGGTGACCTTCCCGGGAGGGGGGAGACGACCCGGAGAGAAGGAGCGAACGGACGACGCCGGGATGTCGGAACCCGGGCGGTGCCCGGTAGTAAGGAGACGGGTTAGCGAGGAAAAGGGAGGTAGGCCGTGTTCGACTTCATCATGACCGAGGAACAGAAGAGGCTCCAGGAAGAGGTGAGGGACCTGGTGAACTGGGTTCCCCGCCAGCTCATCCTGGACATGGACGCCATGATCGCGCCATTTCCCAGGTTTTTCCTGGAAGAAGCCGGCAAGAGGAACCTCCTGGGCCTGCGCTTCCCGGAGGAATACGGGGGGCGCGGCCTCAAGTGGGAGGACGAGATCATCGCCATCGCCGAGATGTCCCTGGTGGGAGTGCCCCTCACCTGTCTCTACTCCCTGGTGAGCATTGTGGGAGAGTGCATCGCCCAGTTCGGGACCGAGGACCAGAAACAGCGCTTCCTGGTCCCCACCATCAGGGGGGAGAAAGTCTGCGCCGAGGCCCTCACCGAGCCCCGCGGCGGCTCCGACTTCTTCGGTGCTACCTGCACGGCGCGCCGGGAGGGCGACCATTATATCCTCCACGGGCAGAAGCGCTTCATCGTGGGGGCCGAGGGGGCTGATTACTTCATGGTCTACGCCCGCACCAACCCGGATGCTCCGCCCCGGGACGGGCTAAGCTGCTTCCTGGTGGAGAGGGACGAGAGCGTGGAGGTGAAGACGGTCTACGGGCTCATGGGCGCCCGGGGGAGCGGCACGGGAAGGGTCCTCTTCCGGGACACCAGGGTGCCGGCGGAGAACCTAGTGGGGGAGGAGAACGGCGCCTCCCGCATCTTCTACCGCATGATGATCCCCGAGCGCATGACCTCCGCGGCGGGATGCATAGGGGCGGCGCGGGAGGCCATCGAGATCGCCGCCCGCTATACCACGCGGCGCAAGGCCTTCGGGGTACCCATCAAGAGCTTCCAGGCGGTGAACTTCATGATCGCGGAAAGCCTCATCAAGCTGGACGCCATGGCCAGCCTGGTATGGATGACGGCCAAGGCCATCGACGCCGGCATCCCCCACGGCAGGATGCGGCGCATGGTCTCGGAGTCCAAGAAGTTCGCCACCGAGGCGGTGTGGGAGATCTGCTACAACGCCATGCAGGCCATGGGCGGGATTGCCTACACCAACGTCTATCCCATCGAGAGGATGCTGCGCGACGCCCGCCTACTCTCCATATGGACGGGGACCAACCAGATAATGAACCTCATTATCCAGCACGAGTTCTACAAGGAGCTGCAGCAGGAGGTGAAGGGGAAGAGGAACGTGGAGCTGGACGCCCCGGAAGCCTTCAATGAAGAGGAAAAGATCTACGAATAACCGCGCGGGACCTCCCCCTCAACATAGGGGACATTTTTAAGACGTGCAGGGAGTGGCGGAGGGCTAGGAAAGGTTGCGGGCCCTCCCCCGCCCCTTTTTATTCTCCCGTGGTGCCAGGGAGTCGAGGATGGGGCGCAATATGAGGGAGGCGGCTTCCTCCCCGTGAGAGAGTATCCATTCCTCCTCGAAGGCCACCATGTAGGTGAGGAAGTAGAAGATGAGGATGAATATCCAGGCCAGGTAGCCCGGATCCAGGGAGGGGTCGAGGGTGCCCTCCTCAATCCCCGCCTGGACCAGGCGCTCCAGCTCCTCCTCACGGTCCTCGAGCAGGGCGTCGATGTTCTCCTGGAATTCGCGGGTTGCCGCCTCGGAGATGGTGTTGACCACGATGCGCAGCATCTCCGGGTTTTCCAGGCCGAAGCGCAGATGGGAGCGCATGAGGGCATCGGCCAGCTCGAAAAAGTCCTTCGCCGGCGGGAGTTCGCGCCAGAGGTGATTGACGATGGTGGAATAGACCTCGTTGCGCACGGCGTAGAAGAGCTCCCGCTTGGTGGGAAAGTAGCGGTAGATGGCGCGCTTGGTTATCCCCGTGGCCTCGGCGATGTCGGACATGGAGGCACCGTCGTAGTTCTTGGCGGCGAAACACTGCAGGGCCGCCTCGATGATGGCTTGGCGGCTGTTTCGCCGTGTCCTGCTCCTGGCGGGGTTCCTCTTCCCGGGCATGGTCAACCCCCGATCTCCCCGGTGGTGGACACGCTCGTGAGCAACCTGTCCACCAGCTCCAGGTATTTCCCCTTGTCCGAGAAGGGCACCTCCAGGCCCAAGGCGTTGGCTATGTAAACGATCTCCATGAGGGCGATATAGCTCCAGGCGAAGTCGTCGACCTCGAGGTCCTTAACGACCTCTCCCCGCCTCTGGCCCTCCTCCAGCATGTAGGTGACCGCGTCGTGGAGGCGGTGCAGGCGGTTCACGGGGGTGCGGTGGAAGCCGCCCCTTCCCAGATCGGGGATGGAGTAGTAATAAGCCCTCATCTTGCTGCGGTGCCGCAGGGTGAAGTCGAAGGCCGCCTCAGCCGCCTCCCTCAAGCCCGCCAGGGGAGTGGTCCTCTTGAGGACCCTGCGTACCACGTACTCCGAGATGTCCTGCACCGTGCGCTGGCGCATGCTTTCCACCAGGTCGCGCTTGTCCTCGAAGTGCTGGTAGAGGATGGGTTCGGTGATCCCCGCCTCGGCGGCGATGTCCGCGGTTGTGCAGGAATAGTAACCCCGGCGAGCCAGGCATCTTTCCGCGGCTTTGAGTATGCTTTCCCGCCGTTTCTCGGCCGGTAGCCTCTTCCTGGCCATCGCCCTCCTTTCATCCGTCGTTCGCCGGTGAGGCATTCCTCCACCCGCCGTGCCCGCGGCCGGAAGGCCCGCTTTCGGTCGACACGCCAAATAAAAGAACCGGTTACTAACGTCGGATTACATCATAACATAAACGATTTCCGGGTTTCGGGCGTGAACGTCAGGACGACCGGCCTTTCTCCCCGCCGTCGCCGGCCCCGTTCGTCGCGCCCTTGCCCCCGGGCGTCTTTTCGCTCGAAGGGGCAGCCCGGCGCTCTCGGGACTTGGAACGCAGCCAAGCGCGAACGGCGGCCTTCCTTTCCTCCGGGTCCTCGAGGTCGTACACGCATCCGTCTATCTCCAGGCGTTTCCCGTCCACCGCCCTCACCCCACTGAATCCCGCCGACCTACCCGTACGGCCCCCGGTTCGGGGCATCCGGGAAGATTGCAAGCCATTTCCCTGGACCACGACTTGCCGCGTACTAGCCGCGCCTGTTTCCCTTCGCGCGTGTCAGACGCCGCCGGGATGCGTCCACCTCTTTCCTGATGTTACTCGGCTGGATACCGGTTGGACTTGAACGTTCGGCGGCCCGGATATTCGCGGAATAGGGCTTGGGGCAGGCGGTGAGGGTTGAAGCTCGCTCATTGATAGGCCGGCCCCGGTTCCGGTATCGGGCCCGAGGCGTGGCGGTAAAAACATATGTTGTTCAAGCCATGTTTTGTGGAAAAAACAACCCCGGCGCCCGGATCAGCTTCGGGAAGGACGGGGGAAGCCCAGGTGCTTCTGGCTCAGGGCCGCCAGCTTGAGCAGCCAGGGATACTGGCGGGCCTTGAGTCCCAGGAAACGGGTCTGGATGAACTCCAGTATCACTCCCACGGAGTCCAGGGTATCCAGGTAAGCGTAATCTATGGTCATCCCCAACTGCTTGAGGGTTCCCCGCTGGAGTATCCCGATCCCCGCCGCCCTGGCAGCCTCCAGCCTTTCTTCCAGGTTGTCCACGGCGAAGCCCAGGTGGTGCAGCCCCTCCTTCCTGTCCCCCAGGGTATGGAGGTGAAAGCTGTCCCCTTCCAGTATCTGGATGAGCTCCAGCTGGATGCTCCCGCTGTAGCCCATGGCTATGCGTCCCTTGAGGGTGGTTTCCCTTCCCCGGTCCAGGCAGTAGGCGGTCTCCCCTTCCAGGACCAGCCAGGGTCCTATGCCGAAGACCTCCTCGAAGCGGCGGATGGTGCTCTCCATGTCCCTGACCACCAGGCCTACCTGGGCCAGGCGCGGCATGTGCAGGAGATCCCTCGAGGACATCGCCCCTCCTTTCAGCGCCGGCGCGGCGGAAGCTGGGCGAGGATGTTGGCCACCCCCCGCACCAGGTTCTCCTCGTACACTTCCCGCGGGTACTTGCGGAAGTTCATCCAGTGGATAACCGTCGATTCCACCATACCCACGATCATCACCGAGGTGATGTAGATGCATTCCGGGGGCACGGCATCGGTGTCCGTATAGTAGCTGATGCGCTCCTTCACCAGGTCTATTATGGAGGACCTAATCTCGGTCACCCTCTCCTGGGAACGCTTGTCCACGTTGAGGTCAGTATCGTAGATAAGGCGGAACCCGGACTCGGAGTGTTCCACGAAGTCGAAGTAGGAACGCACACCGCTGCGGATTGCGGTTATCCAGTTCACCTCCGAGGTGTCCGGCTTGAGCAGGGACTGGCGGAGGTTTTCACCGGCCCGGTCGATGATGGCCAGGAGGAGATCCAGCTTGCTCGGGAAATGCCGGTAGAGTATGGGCTTGGTCACCTGGGCCCTCTCGGCGATGTTGTCCATGAGGGCGCCATGGTATCCGAACTCGGCGAAGGTCTCCAGCGCGGCGTCCAGGATGACCTTTTTCCGCTCCGGGGCCGGGAGCCGCTTCTTCACCCGGTTGTTTTCCCTGGTTTTTCTCTCTTCTTCCATGTTTCCACCCGGTAATATATGCGTTAATATATTATCACCTGAGCGGGCGGTTTGAAACCGTTGTTCCTCCCCTGCGCTCATCCGCGAAGCGGGTTTTTCGGGAACAATACCCTTTCCGACTCCTCGAGGGGGATAGATGCGGGTTCCATGGTAATACTAACCGGGCGTTGAGGTCAGTCCGGGATGGTGAAGGAGAAGGCGCTCCCCTCCCCGGGCTTAGATTCCACCTCCAGGCGCCCCTTCCAGCGGCTGACGATGCGCCGAACGGCGGATAGCCCGATTCCCAGCCCGGGAGTGGATTGGTTCATCCTCCGGAAGGGTTCGAAGAGGTGCTCTATGTCCTCCTCCAGTATCCCCGGCCCATTGTCCCGCACGATCACCACCGCCTCGCTTGCCTCCTTCCGCGAGATCACCCGCACCAGGGGGGAGGGATGATCAAGGTTGAACTTCACCGCGTTGTCCACCAGGTTGGCCAGCACCTGCCTCAGGAGGGCGGGATCGGCTCGGACCGCGGGCTGGGCGAGGTCCAGCTCCAGGCGGGCGGCGGGTGACCTCTCCTCAACGCGTAACTCATCCCATACCTCGTGCACCAGTCCCTCCAGCTCCACCTCCCTCCGGTTCTCGGGCTGCAGGCCGGACCTGGCCATCTCCAGGATGGAGGCGATCATGCTCTCCATACCCCGGCAGGCTCTCAAAATGTAGTCGAAGTATTCCATCTCCGCGGGCTCGAATCTGCCCTCCGCGGCCTGGCGAGCCAGGGCCGCGAAACCCTCGATGCTGGTCAGGGGGGCGCGGAGGTCGTGGGAGACCATTTGGGCGAAGGCTTCCAGGTCCTGGTTGCGCTCCTGGAGCTCGGTTTCCAGGTTCTTCCTTTCGGTGATGTCCAGGTCCATGCAGAAGACCTCCAGGCATTCTCCGCCCCTCCGGATGGGGAAGATGGTGGAGAGGACCCAGCGCGTCCGTCCTTTCTGGTCGCGGGTTATCCATTCCCGGGGCGGCGCCGGCTCCCCGCCCTTCCAGAGCCGGTCCAGTTCGCGCCGGAATACCTCCGCGTCCTCTCCCGTGAGGATGAGCTGGTCCAGGGTCTTGCCCAGGGCCTCCTCCCGGCGGAACCCGTAGAGCTCCTCGGAGGCCCGGTTCCAGTAGGTGACCATGCCCTCCCGGTTATAGCCCTGCACCGCCACCAGCGGAGCCTGGTCGATGGCCGCCTGGAAGCGCTCCCTGGCCTCCATGGCCACCTTTTCCTCGAAATCCTCGGCCTCGGGAAGCTCCTTCACCAGGCTGAGGAGGAGGGGACGGTCACTTCCCCTGATGAGGGTTCCCGTCACCGCGCACTTCTTTATGCTCCCGTCCTTGCACAGGCCGGTACCCACAAAGCCGAAAAAGTCGCCCTGCCGGGTCTTGAGCAGCTCCTGCTCGGAAAGGCTCCTTTCGTCTGGAATATGCAGGTCCTGCACCCGCATGGAGAGGAGTTCCTCCCTGGAATAACCCGTAAGCTCAGTGGCCGCGGGGTTGACCTCTAGAATGTTCCCTTCCAAATCGTGGAGGAAGATGGCGTCGCTGGCCTGTTGGAAGACCAGACGCAGTCTCTCCTCGGCCTGCTCCGCGCGCTCTTCGGCCCGTTTCTGAGCCGTTACGTCCCTGAGTACCGCCAGGGTGTATACCCCCTCTTCATCGCGCAGGATGGAGGCGGTGAGCTCCAGGCATATCTCGCGGCCATCCTTGTGGTAGGCCCAGATTTCATAGGTGGGCGGCAGCTCCTCCCCCGCCTGGCGGCGACGGTACCTGTCCATGACTAGCTCCCGGTAGGCCGGGACCAGGAATTCCGCGAAGGGACGGGAGGTGAGCTCCTCGGCCGTGTAGCCGGTCATCTCGCACAGCTTGGGGTTCACGTAGACGAACCTCTCGCCCCTGGCCAGGGCGATGCCGGCGTTGACGTTTTCCACCAGGTGGCGGTAGCGCCCCTCCGCTTCCCGCCGGGCGAGGCGGGCGCGGTGGGTCTCCCACTGGCGCCGGATGGTCAGCGCCACCCGCTTGAACTGCAGGAGGCCAGAGCGCTTGATGATGTAATCGTCGGCCCCCTCACGCAGGGCCAGGGAGGCCACCTCCTCGTTGCCCTGGCCAGTAAGGAGGATGAAGGGGAGCTCGGGGTCCCTTTCCCGCACCGCCTTCAGAAGGTCGATGCCGCTCATGCCCGGCCCCAGGACGTAATCGCTGACCACCACCTGGAAACCGTCTTCCTCCAGGAGCCTGAGGGCCTCCTCCGCCGTGGCCACGGAAACTATTTCCAGCCCGGGGTCCTCCCTCTCCAGGCTGCGCCGGATGAGCAGCGCGTGATCCGGGTTGTCCTCCACGTGCAGGACGCGTATCTTCTCTTCCATCGTGCTCCCCCGCCCTGCTTACGGCGCTTAAGTAAAAAGCGACGTGAAACCTGGACTGTCGTCCATTATGGCTCGAAGGCGAGGCCCGTCTATCCTCGCCAGGCCTAAGTGTTCCCGCCCGACTTGGGTCCGCCCCTGGGCCGCGCACCCCGGCGTTTTTCCTGCCGCGCCGCTGTAGGCGCAGGCATCGGAATGTTTCCCCCGGGGAGCCGCCCTACAGGATGCCCGAAGGGCCTGAGCCCCGTCCGAAGCCGAGACACTTAAATTATAAATCTGACCCCTAAGCGTTGCCTACCGGCGAGTTTTGGTTGGATGATAGGTTGGCCTCTCAATGCACGTCTATAATACTTCCATGATCGATTTCGTATACGTGGACGATACGGAGAGCCTGCGGGAAATGGTCCGCCGGCTCGGTAGGGGCCATCGCTTCTCGGTGGACCTGGAATCGGACAGCTTTCACCATTACGGAGACCGTATCGCCCTCCTGCAGTTCAGCGACGGTCGCCGGGCGTACATCGTGGATCCCATGTGCGTTGATCCGGCCCCCCTGTCCGACTTGCTGGGAGATGTTTCCAGAGAAAAGGTCTTCCACGATGCCGATTACGACGGCCGGATGATCCTTACCTTCCTGGGGGTGAGACCCTCGCCCGTCTTTGACACCATGATTGCCGCGCGCATACTGGGCAAGGAGAAGGTGGGCCTCGCCGATCTCATGGAAGAATACCTGGGCATCTCCCTGGACAAGGTATTCCAGAAGGCGGACTGGTCGCGCCGCCCGCTGGACCGGGAGATGCTCCGCTACGCCGCCCTGGACGTCCTGCACCTCCTCGAGCTGCGGGACAGGATGGAGGAGGAGATGGCGAAGCTGGGACGTATGGACTGGGCGCGCGAGGAGTTCCGCCTGGTGGTGGAGGGACTCTCTCCCATGCCCGAGCGGAAGCCCGATTTCACCCGGGTGAAGGGGGCCCGGGAGCTGGACTCCCACAGGCTGGCCGTGCTCCAGAAGCTGCTCGAATGGAGGGAGAGAAAGGCCAGGAAGATGGACCTTCCCCCCTTCAAGGTGGTGGGTACTGAGAGGCTGCTCAGGCTGGCGAAGGCCGTTCCCCGCAACCGGCGGGAGCTGGAGGCAGCCGGCGCCCTCTCGCCCCGCCAGCTGCGGAGATTCGGTGGGGAGATATTGAGGGCAGTGGAGAAGGGATGGAGGGAACCCCCGGAGCGCTGGCCCCGTTTTCCGGTCCCAGAGAGAGTCGGAAGGGACCTGGAGGCGGAGAGGATCCTCCGCCGTTTCAAGGAGGCCAGGGACCGGCGGGCGGAGGAGCTGGGCCTGGACCCGGGCTTCCTGCTCCCCAACGCGGTGCTCAAGGAACTGGCCAGGACGAAACCGCGCAGCCTCGAGGATATCCGCAAGAGCGGGATTCTGAAGCAGTGGCAGCTCAAGGAGATGGGAGAAGCGCTGGCGGCGAGCCTTGAGTGAGGGGCCTTTTCCTTTCACAACGTTCTCCCTTCCCTTTCGGTTGCCAGAAAATGGTTTCAGCGTAAAGGGGAGGGCCGCGTCCCCTGTGTCGGCCGTGGAGGCCAGTTACGGGGCCGGGCTTTCGTATGCTAAAATTGGCAACTATGGAACTCAAGGGCCTCATCCTGTCCGGCGGCGAGGGGACGCGCCTGCGTCCCATAACCCACACCAGCGCCAAGCAGCTGGTGCCGGTGGCCAATAAGCCCATCCTCTTCTACGGGCTGGAAGCCCTTCGCGACGCCGGGCTAAGGGACATAGGGATCATCGTGGGAGACACCGAGGAGGAAATCCGCGAGGCGGTGGGTGACGGCTCGCGGTGGGGCGTGAAGGTCACCTACATCAGGCAGGAGGCGCCCCTCGGGCTGGCCCACGCCGTGCTCACAGCTGCCGATTTCCTGGGCGAGACCCCCTTTGTGATGTACCTGGGGGACAACCTGATAAAGGAGGGGATCACCGCTTTCGTGGACGAGTTCCGGAGCAAGGAGGTGGACGCCCTCATCCTACTGGCCCGCGTGGTCGATCCCCAGAGGTTCGGCGTGGCCCGCCTAGAGGGAAACCGGGTCGTGGAGTTGGTGGAGAAACCCAAGGACCCCCCCAGCGACCTGGCCCTGGTGGGAGCCTACATGTTCCGGCCGGTGATCCTGGAGGCGGCCCGCGCCATCAAGCCCTCCTGGCGCAACGAGCTGGAGATAACCGACGCCATCCAGCACCTCATCGACCACGGGTACCGCGTGGAGGCCCACGTCATCAAGGGCTGGTGGAAGGACACCGGGCGCCTCGAGGACCTCCTGGAGGCCAACTGCATGGTCCTCGAGGACCTCGAACCCCGCTGTGAGGGAGAGGTGGACGGGGAAAGCCGCATCCTGGGGAGGGTGGTGGTGGAGGATGGAGCGGAGATAGTGCGCTCCACGCTGCGCGGCCCTTCCATCATCGGGCGGGGTTCCCGCATCGTGGATTCCTACATCGGGCCCTTCACCTCCATCTATTACGATGTGACCGTGGAGGGGAGCGAACTGGAACACTCCATCGTCATGGAGAACAGCGTCATCCGGAACATCCCCGGGCGTATCGAGGACAGCCTCATAGGGAAGAACGTGGAGATAGCCAGGTCCTTCAACCGCCCTAAGACCTACCGCTTCATGCTGGGAGACAATTCCAGGGTGGGACTGATATGAGGGGGAGGGGATGATCGAGGGGCTGCGGGTGAGGGAACTGCCATCCCGGCTGCATTCCCGGGGCTATACGGTGGACCTCTGGAAGGCGGGCGAGGTGCCGCCCTCCTCCGCATCGGCCAGGATACACGTTGTCTTTCCAGGATGCGTCGAGGCCTGGTGGGTGAGGGAGTCCACGCCGGAACGCATCGTCTGCCTGCGGGGGATGATCAAGCTGGTGGCCTGCGACCGCCGGGATGGCTCGGCCACCCGGGACGAGGTGACGGAGATATACCTGGGGGAGTACCGTTTCCGAGAGGTGGAGGTTCCCCCCGGTGTTCTCCGGGGATGGAAGGCAGTAGGGCACGAACCCGCCCTGGTGCTCAGGTGCGCGGAGGCAGTGGAGGAAGGGCGCAGGCTGAGTCCGGAGGAGGCTGCCGTGCCCTACGACTGGGAGATCGTCATGCGTTGAGGCTGGTATCGGGGAAGGTAACCCATGCGTTTGCTGGTCACCGGAGGATGCGGCTTCATCGGAAGCAATTTCATCCGCCATCTCCTGCGGGAGCATCCCGAAGACGAGGTGCTCAACCTGGACAAGCTCACCTATGCAGGAAATCCCGAGAACCTGCGTGACGTGGAGGGGGATCCCCGCTACGCCTTCCTGAGGGGGGACATCTGCGAGGAGGCGGATGTCAGGAAGGCCTTCGAGTGGGGCCCGGAAGCGGTAGTGAATTTCGCTGCCGAGACCCACGTGGACCGCAGCATCACCGACCCCGAGGCCTTCGTGCGCACCGACGTCCTGGGCACCTTCCGCCTGCTCAACGCGGCCCGGGAGGCGGGCATCCGCTTCGTGCAGATAAGCACGGACGAGGTGTACGGAAGCATCGCCGAAGGATCCTTCACCGAGGAGAGCCCCCTGCAGCCCAACAGCCCCTACGCGGCCTCCAAGGCGGGAGCGGACCTCCTGGTGCGTTCCTACGTGCGCACCTACGGGATCGACGCGGTGATCGTGCGCAGCTCCAACAACTATGGGCCCTACCAGTACCCGGAAAAGGTCATCCCCCTGTTCATCACCAACCTCCTGGAGGGTAGGAAGGTCCCCCTTTACGGGGAGGGAGTCAACGTTAGGGACTGGCTTTTCGTGGAGGACAACTGCCGCGCCATCGACCTGGTGCTCCGCCGGGGGGAGAGCGGCGCCGTGTACAACGTGGGGGCCGGCCAGGAGAGGAGTAACCTGGAGCTCACCCGGTCCATACTGGCTCTTCTGGGAAAGGATGAAAAATACATCCAGAGGGTCCCCGACCGACCGGGGCACGACTTCCGTTATTCCCTAGACTGCTCCCGGATCCGCGGCCTGGGCTGGGAGCCACTCTACGACCTGGAGAGGGGACTACGGGAGACGGTGCGCTGGTACCGGGAAAACCGCGACTGGTGGGCGCCCATAAAGAGCGGCGAATTCCGGGAGTATTACCTGCGCCGCTACGGGGACATTTGAGCGGTACCGGTCAGGTCAAACATCTACTCCACAGCCATGTTCGCCAAGTCACCTCCGCCGCTGTGGGGAGATCCATTCGAAACCGCTCCTTGCACGCGTATCATCGAAAACGTTTATTTTGCCGGGAATGAATTGAAAATGATAGCATCCAACACCCGAATCATCTCAGGGAGGCGTTCCCGGTTCCGTGATTCAACGAGGAAGCCCCCTCGCCCAAGGATCAATTTAAATGGAAACCACATTCTCACCACGAATTATTATTAATAGAGTGGAACTAATAGAGAGTGGAACCAATAGAATGGACCGGTGAGGAGTCGCGATCTCGTAGCGTCCGGAGGTAAGGAACATGAAGCTTTCCGTGGTCATCCCCGTTTACAACGAGCGCAACACCATAAAGGAGGTCCTGAGGCGGGTGCGCCAGGTGGACCTGGGGGATATCGAGAAAGAGATAGTGGTGGTGGACGACGGTTCCACGGACGGGACGCGGGACATCCTAGCCATGGAGGAGAACTCCGCCACCCGGGTGATCTACCACCCGGAGAACCGGGGAAAGGGCGCCGCGGTACGCACTGGTCTGCAAGCGGCTACCGGCGACTTGATCATCATCCAGGACGCCGACCTGGAATACGATCCCGAGGATTACCCTAAGCTCCTGGAACCCATCCTCAAGGGAAAGGCGGAGGTGGTCTACGGTTCCCGCTTCACCGGCCCGCGCAAAAACATGCTCTTCTGGCACTACGTGGGAAACCGTTTCCTGGCCCTGGTGACCAACATCCTCTACAACACCACCCTCTCGGACATGGAGACCTGCTACAAGCTCTTCACCCGTCAGGCCCTGGAAGGCATAGTCCTCAGGTCGGACCGCTTTGACATCGAGCCGGAAATAACCGCCAAGATACTGAAGAAGAAGATACGCATCTTCGAGGTCCCCATCTCCTATTCGGGGAGGGAGATAGAGGAGGGCAAGAAGATAACCTGGAAGGACGGTTTTCCCGCCCTCTGGGCGCTCATAAAGTACCGCTTCGTGGATTGAGGGTAGGTGCGGGGGCGCGTCGCGGCGCCCCCGCCTTTCTTCCTACCAGCGTTTTCCGCTACTTCAGGCTCTCGATAAAGGTGTCCACGTCGATGGCCGGCAGGGTCATGATGCGCACCGTTCCCCGCGAGGCCAGCTGGACCGAGATGCGGGCGATGGTCTCGTTGTTGGGGGCTTCCACGATGTTGATGAAGTCGTACTGCCCCAACACCACGTACTGGCCGACCACCTTGCCCCCCATGGCCTCCACGTCCTTGTTCACTTCCTTGATGCGGTCCGGGTTCTTGGTAAGGGTAGCACAACCCTCGTCGGTGAGCCGGCTGATGAGGATGTAGGTCGCCATCCGCCCTCCTCCTTTCTACTCGCTTTGCCCTTATGGTCCGACAATATCTCTTAATACCCCGCGGACGGGCCCCCTAAACGGAAGAACGTCCAGGTGGCGCTAAAGCCCGGGGAGTGAAGGGAATCGTGGACGGCGAATGAATAGATGGTATGGTTAACGGAGAGGATCTTGACTCGGAGGTAGGGATATGATCGCGGGCGGGGAGAGGTGCAGGCTTGTGGTGGTCTACCATCCGGATTTCGCCACCCAGGGGTATCCGGCGCTGCGGGAGAGGATAGCGCCGGCCTTCGAGGAACTTAAATCCCGTGGCATTTTAGAGAGAGAAGGGGTCCATCTTTTAGAGGCCAGGCCCGCGGAGGAGAAACTGGCCGAGGAGGTCCACACCGAGGGGCACATACAGGGGGTGAAAAGGAGCGGCTATTACCAGGTGGCGCTGCTCTCCGCGGGCTCGGTGATCATGGGGGCGGAGGAAGTGGCCTCCGGGAGGGCGGAGGCGGCCTTCTGCTTCACGGGCACCGCTGGGCACCACGCCTCGAGGGACGGTTTCTGGGGCTTCTGTTACCTGAACGATGTGGCCATGACCCTGGTGCGGCTGCGCCGGAAGGGTGGGGGGAGGAGGGTGGCCGTGGTGGATATCGACCCCCATTTCGGGGACGGCACGAGGGACCTTCTGGGCGATGACCCGGAGGTTCTGCACGTCAACTTCCATTCCGGGTACGTGATCAGGGATTCCGGCGGCCCCCACAACCTGGACCTGGCCCTCCCCCACGACGCCGGCGACGCGCAGTTCCTGCACGCCGTGGACAGGGCGGTTGAGGCGGCGGAGGAATTCCGGCCCGAACTGCTCTTCGTGGTCTTCGGGCACGACAGCCACCGCGACGATTACGGGGCCTTCGAGCTCAGCGGCGGGGTGTACCGGGAGTTCGCCCTCAGGTTGAGGAGGTCCTTCCCCTCCGGGGTGATCTACGTCCTCTCCGGGGGGGCCCGCCCCCACGTGGCCCGCCAAGCCATAGGGGACGTGGTGGAGGTCCTGGCCGGACGAAGGGACATCCCGACCGGTGCGACCCCAGCCACGCGGTAGGTGGAAAGTGGGGCCGTGAGAGGAAGAATGTGACCGCTTGCGGAAAAGGGACTAAGATGACACGGAACCCTTTCCCGTGACCGACGCGTCACCTTGGGTGCGGGGCGGGCAGGGTGCGGCTCGGTCTTACCCGGCCTGGGAAGTGAAAAGAGAAAGGAATCGGGTGGAACGCGACTTGGAAAGCGGGCGCGGAATTTACGGGAAGAGGGTCCCGGGGCCGGTCGGGGGGCCGGTGGGAACGGTCCTGGCCGGCCTCTGGCTCCTGGTGTTCCTGGTGACCGGGACCTGGACTTCCTCCGGGGCCATGCGTGAGTTGGCATATGCCGCCACCCCTCCCCGCGTGGCCCTGACCTTCGACGACGGTTACGGGCTGGACCACCGCATACTGGAGTTTCTTTCCTCCCAGGGGATAAGGGCCACCGCCTTCGTCGTCGGTTCCTGGGCGCAGCGGAACCCGGCCCTGATCCAGGAGATGAACGCCCTGGGGTGGGATATATGCAACCACACCCAGAACCACGCTTTCCTCACCCAAATCCCCGATCCCCAGGTCGTGGCCGAGCTGAACACCTGCCAGGCGGTGATATCCACCCTCACCGGGCAGCACTGGCTGCTCTTTCGGCCGCCCGGTGGTTTCATTGACGACCGGGTGAGGGCCGTGGCCGCCGCGGCGGGCTTTACCCCGGTGATGTGGGACCTGGACAGCGGCGATTCCCGCGGAGTGGAATACTCGGTGGCGGAGAGGGCGGCCTACTTGGTCAACGCCGCACGCGACGGCAGCATCATCCTTTTCCATTTCGGCGGGAAGCACACCTACGAGCTGGTGACCGGGGTGGTGCAGGGTTTGAGGCAGAGGGGCTTCTGCTTCGTCACCGTGCCCGAGTTGTTCGGGTGGAAGAACGTGGTGAGAGGAGGTTTCTCCGGGCCGGGATTGACCGCTCCCGCGCGCCGTTTCTTATTCGCCGAAGGGACCACGCGTCCCGGCTTCGCGGAATGGATCCTGGTCTTCAACCCCAACCCGGAGGAGGTTGCGGTGAGGCTGAATCTACGGGCCGGCGAGGAGTCCCTGCAGAGAGAGTACAAGATACCTCCCTTGCGGCGCTTGTCCATAAACGTGAACCAGGAACTTCCAGGTCGCGACGATGTCGCGGCCGTCCTGGAGGCCAGTGGTGAAGTAGTGGCGGAGAGGACGGTCTTTTTCAACCGCGGTTCCGGTTTCACCGGCGGCTTCACCGCGCCGGGCACCCCCAGGCCTTCGCGCCTGCACTACTTCTCCGAGGGGGTGGCCCTGGAGGGTTTCGAGGAGTACCTGGTCCTTTTCAATCCCGGTCCCATGGACACCAAGGTGGAGGTGGAGATGGTCGGATCGGGAGCATCGAGATCTGAGATCCTGCAAGTCCCGGCGCAGCGGAGAATCACCCTGGGATTGAGGGGGCTGGCCCCGGAGGCGGAATACTCCCTGGTCGTGAGGTCCAAAGCTCCCCTGGCGGCGGAGCGGTCCCGTTATTTTGTCTTCCAGGGCCTGGTAACCGGGGGAAGCGTTTCAAGGGGAGAGGTGTCCCCGAGCCCCGAGTGGTTCTTCGCTGAGGGGACCACCCGGGAGGGTTTCGATGCCTTTCTTACCGTGTTCAACCCGTGCCTGGAGCCCACCTGGGTGAGCGTGAGCCTGAGCGGAACTGACGGCAGTTTTTCGGAGGAGCGCTTCCTCCTCGCCGCGGGAGGCAGGAAGACCCTGTCCCTCAATGCGGGCCTGCCGACTGGAACGGATTATACAACCAGGGTGCGGAGCCTCCTCCCGGTGGTCGCGGAACGTTCCCTATATTTCCGCAGGGGCGACGTCATGGGAGGTTCGGGGGCGCAGGGGACGTGGAGGCCCGCGGAGAGATGGTATTTCGCGGAAGGCTGCACCGATGGCGGTTTCTCAGAGTGGTTGGTAATGGAAAACCCCTGGAAATACGAACAGGAAGTCGAGGTCGTGTATTACACCGAAGTCGGTACCGTAGAAAGGTCTTACCTCCTTCCCGCGGAGGGAAAAGCTATCGTGGACGTCTCCACCGAGGTGGGCCGGTGCCGGGAGGTGTCCGTGGAGGTTAGATCCTCGCCGGGGGTGGTGGCCGAACGCTCCATGTATTTCCAGGCCGACCTCGGATTGTGAAAGAAACACGATATGCGTTGTTTGCTCTGCCGGCGTGTTTTAATATTTTGGTGACGCCGGGCGTTTAGCTCAGCGGGAGAGCGCCTGCCTTACAAGCAGGAGGTCGGCGGTTCAAATCCGCCAACGCCCACCACCTGAAATGCCCGGCCGGAGGCCACATGCCCTCCCGGCCAGGCTTTTTCTTCTTCGGCGGCATAGGGTCTTGCGCCACAAATGCGCCACAAGTTTGTGGCGGAAGTGGCCTTTAGTGGTTTTCATACTCCTCTCTCTGGCAGGTGAATGACTTTCATGCCACCGGATGCCACCGCCTCTAGGCCCTTGACCGCCCGGTCGTAGGCATCCCGGTAAAGGTGGCTGTAACCGTCCACAGTAACCCGTATAGAGGAGTGGCCCATCATGGCCTGCAGGATCTTAGGGTCCACCCCTCCCTCGATGCACAAAGAGGCGAAGGTATGTATGAGGTCGTGGAAGCGCAAAATCGCTTATACCCGCCTTCTCCAGCAACCTGGCAAAACCGCGTTTCACCAAGTTGCCCCGGTCAAGGGGCTTCCCCTCTTGGTTAGGGAAGACGAGTTCCTTCATATCCGGTCTGCTGGAGGCCTCAAAGTGTTCCTCAAGAAGAGCTTTAGGGTAGGTGGTATGGGGGCCATGCGCCTGGAGGCCGGGGTCTTGGGGTCGGAAAAGCCGTGGGCGTTGTTACAGGTCCTTCGCACATTGATGGCGGCGGCCTGGAAATCTATGTTAAAAGATGCCCTGGGCCCCCAGGAAGGTTAAGTGTCGAGAGGCTCTTACGCACCCCGAAAGAGCAGGTCGCATGCGAGAGGATATTCGAAGCCCTGGAGGAGGTAAGGCAGGTGGTTTTGGAGTTAATAAAGCGCTACAGCAAACATTTGCTCACCTAAAGGAACGGCTACCTGCGCCCCGCGGACACAAGGTAAGCTTGCTGCGAGATCGAGGCGGCATGAGCTATGATCGGCGTCGAGATTTCTCAGGTAAGAGTATTCGAATTGTCTCCATCGATCTAAAGCGCGATTTCGATGTTTCCGAAATAATTGCAAAACGACGTGGGGTTATTTTACAAAAAAAAAAAAAAAAAAAAAAAAAAAAAAAAAAAAAAAAAAAAAAAATGAAAGATTTCGGGGTTGACGTCCGGCCTTTCGGCGGGCTTCGTTGCAGGGTGCTTCTGACCGTCGTTTTCGCCTTTCTCCCGGCCTTCGCTCTCATCCTTTTTTCCGCACTGGAGCGTAGGAAGGACGCCCTTGATGATGCCCGGAGAGATGCAGATTGCCAGGTTGAATTGATGGTCCACGATTTCTCGCACAAGGTGGATGAAACCCGGCAGTTGTTGTCCCATCTCTCCATCTCCAAGGAATTCAAGGAAAGGGATTGGGCGGGTTGTGAAAGACTTCTCCGGGATATCTTGCCTGAAATGCGGGGGTTGGCCGATATCATCGTGGTGGACGGCGCCGGGAACCTGGTCGTCAGCGCGGTCCCCTTTGTGGGTTCGCTGAACGTGGCCGATTGCCCCTATTTCCAGCGGGCCGTGAAATCCCGGGAGTTTTCCGTCGGAGACTATTCTATCGATCGCATAACCGGAAAGCCCCTTCTGGTTTTCGCCCAACCGGTTCTGGACGAGAGAGGGGAGATCGACGTAGTACTGGTGGCGGCATGGGACCTCGAGTGGCTGGATGGGTTCGCTGCCGGGTTGGAGCTTTCGCCTGGTTCCGTCCTGCAATTGGTGGACAGCCGGGGGACCGTTCTTGTCCGTTATCCGGATGAAGGCGGTTATGAGGGGTGGGTGGTGCCCGAGGAGACCGTGGTGAAAAATATACTCGAGCGATCCGGAAACGGATCCATTCACGCCGAGGGATTGGACGGTGTACGCAGGCTGTATGTCCACAAGACCCTCATGGGAAGTGAAGAAACCGGAAAAGTCTACGTGTGCGTGGGGTTTTTGGAAAAGGAAATATACGGACCGATCAACCGGGCCTTGGCTGTGGACCTAGCGTATCTGGGGCTGTTCGTAGCCCTCGTTATCCTTTCGACATATTGGTTGAGCGGATTTTTCATCCTCACGCCGATCAGGAACTTACTGCGCGCCTCCCGGGAACTGGGGGAGGGAAATCTCGAGGCACGGACCGGACTCGGTGATGCGGTGGGGGAAATCGGTCTTCTGGCGCGCTCCTTCGACCGCATGGCTGAGTTCTTGCAGGCAAGAAGCGAGGAACGAGACCGCGCTGAAGAGGAGCTGAGAAAGAACCGGGAGCAGCTTTCCGCCATAGTGAATACGGTACCGGTGGGGATAATCATCTTCGATAGCGAGGGGAGAGTGACCTTCGCCAATCCTTCCGCTAAGAGCATTTTCGGGCTCGCGAGGGGAGAGATCCTCGGAAGTTTTTATGACCGTCTTTTTTTCGAGGTCGCGGATATGGACGGAAATCCCGTCCCCCGGGAAGAACTACCTTTCCTCCGGGTCATGGGTGGGGAATCCGAATTGCTCGATTTGGAGTACTCCGTGATATGCAGGGACGGAAGCAGAAAGACCTTGTCCTTCAACGCCGCGCCTTTGAGGGATGAGAAGGGGGACGTCGCGGGGGTCATCGCCTCTGTTGAGGATGTAACTGAGAGAAACGCGGCGAGGTCGAGGATGGAACGCCTCGGACGGTTCTACGCGGTCCTTTCGGACGTTAACCGGGCGGTGGTGCGCTTTAGGGAAAGGGACGCCCTGTTAAATGAGATATGCAGAATCCTGGTGGATGAGGGATTGTTCACCACGGCATGGATAGAAATGGTGAATCCCTCGACCGGAAGGCTGAGGCCGGTGGCGCATGCGGGTATTCGCGAGGAATACGTGGAGGGCATAAAGCTAGATGCGGATGAGAGCCGGGAAGGTCGTAACCCTTCCGAAATGGTCGTCCGGGAGGGAAGGCCGCTGGTATGCAACGACATAGAGAACGATTCGCGAATGGCACCTTGGCGAGACAAGGCACTGGCCTCCGGTTACCAATCCTGCGGGATCTTCCCGCTGCGTTGCGGTGCGGGGGGGGGGGG
>JASEFK010000006.1:0-2775 GCA_030019255.1 Actinomycetota bacterium | reverse complement strand
GGGGGGGGGTGATCGGTTCCATCAACGTGTACTCGACTCTTGCTGGCTATTTCGGCCTCGGAGAAGAACAGATCATGGAGGACTTGGCAGCGGGTATCTCCTTTGCCCTGGATGCCATGGAGCGGGAAAGCAGGAGACAAAAAGCGGAGGAGCGCTTGAGCAGGCTCAACCAGTGCTTCCTGAATCTGGGAGACGATCCGCTGCAAAACATGGAGAAGATTATCGCGACGGGCAGGGAGATCCTCCACTGCGAGTTGGCCAAGTACTGGCGCCTGGAGGGGAAGTCCTATTCCCTCACCCTCGCTCTTTCCGGATGCGAGAGTTATCGACCGAGGGGAACGTCTCTGGAGAGAAAAATACTGGAGGAGTTTTTTCTCTGGCATAGAGGTCCGCTGGGATGGGATAAAGACAGGCTTCCCAGGATCATGGAGAGCGATCCGGATATCGGTGAATACGGCTTGAAATCTTTGCTCAGTCACCCGGTGATGGTGGGGTCGGAATTCGTGGGATGCCTCTGCCTCTTCGACGGGCGGGAGCGGCATTTCAGTGACGAGGAAGTGGGATACATGGGGATGCTCGCCCGTGCCCTTTCCATCGAGGAGGCTAGATGGAGGGATGAAGAGGATCTGCGCGATTTCATCGACATCGCTTCGCACGAATTACGCCATCCCATTACGTTGGTGAAAGGCTACGCCATAACCCTCGCCGAATTCGAGGACAGATTGAGCAAGGGCGAGAAAAAGGATATGCTGGCCAAGATAAATCAGGCTGCGGATCGGCTGACCTTTATATTGAATGAGCTCCTGGATGTTACCCGTATCGAGAGGGGCAAGCTTACCCTATCGATAAGGGAAGTTCCGGTTGCCGCCGTTGTAGAGTCGGCCCTGGCGGAACTGGGAGAAAGGTATGAAGGGAGAGGGTTTGAGGTTCACCTGGGCGAAAAGGTGGGTACTTTTTCCGTGGATCCGGGAAAGGTGACCTTTGTCCTGTCAGCGCTGTTGGACAATGCCGCTAAATTCTCTCCCCCGGACACCCCCATTACCTTGGAGGTCGAGAGGGTGGAAGATGAAGTAGTGATATCCGTGCTGGACCGCGGTCCGGGGATACCGGAAGGCGAGGAGGAGAGAGTCTTCGAACGCTTTTACCACGCGGGTAAGGCCGTTTACCACTCCATACCGGGAATTGGTCTCGGCCTTTACCTAGCCAAGATGATCATAAATGCCCATGGAGGAAGGATCTGGTATAAATCCAGGGAGGGCGGAGGTTCCGTCTTCACTTTCACCCTCCCTGTGGGGAGTTCTTCGGAACGGGTATAGTTGCCTTCGCATGGGCGTGACCTTGTAATCTTTTTAACGGTCATGATGCACCTGCGGGACAAGGCGCCGCTCTACGAGGCGATGATCTAAGAAGCCCCAGCCGAGGAGGGTCGGTAATCTACCGCGATATTCCGGGAATGGGCTCAGACGTCGTTGCCTCTCGCAGGCTCGAACGCGCATGATCGGGGCCCGTTCCCATCAACCGACACTCGTATAATTCGCCGCGTCCCAGCAATACAGCCTTAAAGCATCTCCAGGCTTTCTCTAAACTTGCTCGGAGGGTTTACGTGTCATATCGAATAGGGACCGTCTTAAACTCATCTTCTACAGTTGACCCTCGACTTTGACCCAATTCGTGCGCAAAACCCCAGGTAGATGGATTGCGGCTTCCGAAACGCACTGAAAAGTAGTGCCACGTTTAAATGGCACAATTTATGTATTTAATATTGTAAATGGCTAATAATGTGGTATTATAGTAGTGATATGTTTATCCGGGAGAAGACCGTCCAGGGCCGCACCTACCTGCAGGTGGTGGAGAACTACCGGGAGGGGGATAAGGTACGCCAGAGGGTGATCGCCACCCTGGGCAGGAAGGAGGAGCTCGTAGCCTCCGGCCAGATAGAGGGGATCCTGCGTTCCCTCTCCCGCTTCTCGGATAAAGTCAGGGTGACGGAGGAGCTGCGGGAGGGGAAGCTTAAGGCCAAGAGGGTACAAAGGATAGGCCCCGACCTCATCTGTGGCCGGCTCTGGTCCGAGCTGGGCTGTGGTTCCGCCATCGAGAAGCTGCTTTCCGGACGCAGGTATTCCTTCCCCGTGGAGAGGGCGGTCTACGCCGCCACCCTGGCCCGCCTCTTCTTCCCCGGATCGGACCGTTTTGCGGATCGGTGCGCCCGCGACTTCCGCATCACCGGGGCGGAGGATCTCTCCCTGCACCACCTCTACCGGGCCATGGCCTTCTTGGGGGAGGTCCGGGAGAGGGTGGAGGAGGAACTCTTCTTCCGCAACCGGGACCTCTTCTCCTCCCTTTCGCTGGTCTTTTTCGATACCACCACCCTCTACTTCGAGGGGAGGGGCGGGGAGTTCTGGGGAAGGAGGGGATATTCCAAGGACCGCAGGCCGGACGAGAACCAGATGGTGGTGGGGGTGGTCATGGACCAGGAGGGAAGGCCCATCGCCTGCCCCATGTGGCCGGGCAACACCACAGACGCCAGAACCATCCTGCCCGTGGCCACTTCCTTGCGGGAGCGCTTCGGGGTGGAGGACATCTGCATCGTGGCCGACCGGGGAATGACGGGAAGGAGGAATGCGCAGGAGCTCGAGGAACTGGGCTTCTCCTACATCCTGGGGGTGAAGATGCGTCTGGAGAGAAAAGCCATGTCCGGGGTGCTCTCCCGGGCCGGGAGGTTCCGGGAGGTGGCCGAAAACCTCCGGGTCAAGGAGGTGAGACACGGGGGAAAGA